>JAPOQZ010000116.1 GCA_026710435.1 bacterium
CGGAACGACCAACCTTCACGCCGCTTTGGACACCGCCACCGGCAATGTCATCACGTCAATGACCCCCCGCAACCGTGCAGAAGAGTTCCGCCGCTTCCTCAACCTCATCAACAGCAAAGTCCCCCCCGAACTCGAAGTACACGTTGTGTTGGACAACGCGTCCACCCACAAAACCGGGGCCATAGAGCGCCGGCTCCAGCGCCATCCCCGCTTCACATTTCCCCCTCACCCCCACCTACGCATCCTGGATGAACCTCGCCCAGCGTTGGTTCTCCGAACTCACTACCAAACACATACGCCGAGGCACCCACCGATCAGTACGCGAACTCACCGACTCCATCGACCAATGGACCGAACGCTGGAACCACGACCCCAAACCCTTTGTCTGGCACAAGACCGCCGACGAAATCTTCGACAGCCTCACCCACTATCTACAGTGTATTCCCAACACAGGACACTAGGGCGCGTTCGCGCTTGCGCAGTCGTCACGGTACCGCGGCTTCCGTGGTCGGTCTGTGGAGCGGCGATGGGATTTGCCGCCGCAAGCGGCGTCTATGGCAGAGGACTTGCCGACGAAGACGTTCCCGCAGGGCACGTCGAGGAGGCAGGACGCAGCAAAAGGTGTGGATGGCGGGCCCAGAGCACTCCGCCCGCAACGCAGACCGATCACGATCAAACTAGTCCAGGTCTCTTCCGGAGCGCCCCCAGCCAAGGTGGTCATCCATGGCGGCGTGGGCGGCGTTGACTCCGCACATGCCGTGTACACCGGGTCCGGGGGGTGTGGCCGCCGAGCATAGGTAGACCCCTGGGATCCCGGTATGGTAGGGATTGCGCAACCTGCCGGGACGGCCCAGGACCCTGGGAAGGGTGTGGGCGCCGGCGGCGATGTCGCCTCCCCGATAGTTTGGGTTGTGAGCCTCGAAGTCCCCCGGAGTGGTGACCCGGGAGGCCAGAACCAGATCCCGGAACCCGGGAGCGAATCGTTCGATCTGGGCTTCTACCTCCACCCGAGCCTGTCCGCTGAACCCGTTCGGCACGTGCGTATAGACCCAGGCGGTCTGCTTCCCGGCGGGCGCTCTGGTGGGATCGAACAGGCTCTGCTGGCCGACGAGCACGAACGGGCGATCCGGCAGGACGCCGGCTTCGACCGTTCGCGCAGCGTCGGCTACTTCCCGGTAAGTGCCGCCCACATGCACCACACCGGCCCTCGAGCACTCGGGCGCGATCCAGGGAATGGGACCGTCGAGGGCGTAGTCGATCTTGTAGGCGGCCGCCCCCCGCCGGTGGCGGCGTATCCTGCGGCGAGTGCCGGCAGGCAGCCGGTCACCGTACACGTCGACCAGGGTGGCAGGACTTGTATCGAACAGGACCACCCGGCTCCGAGGAAGGTCCCCAGGTTTCCGCACCGCGTGTTCGGTCCTTACCTTCCCTCCCAAGAACTCCAGATAGGCCGCCAGGGCTCGGGTGATGGCAGAGGACCCACCCTCCGCCACCGGCCAACCCTCAACGTGGGCGAGCCCCCCGAGCACGAGCCCGATCGCCGCGGTCGCCGGGGCACCCATCGGACGCATCCCGTGGGCAGCCAGACCGGCGAAGAGTGCTCGGGTGTCTTCCGAGCGGAACCATCTCGCGATGGCAGCGGCGGGGAGTAGGCCGAGCGCCTGATCGGCTGGCGCGAACGGTCGTGTGAGCGGGGGTTTCTGGATGGTGAGCGCCAAGGAGTTCCAATTCGCCGCGACGTTCCTGACCGCGTTACGCCACCGGGAACCGTCGATGCCGAGACGTTCGCAGGTCTTGTCGAGCGAGCGCCAGAGAGCAGCCGCCCGGACTCCGTCAATCGGATGAGCCAGCTGGACTTCGGGTACTACCCACCGGAGACCGAACCGCTCCAATGCGACTCGCCGCAGGAACGGGGAAGCCGCACCGAGCGGGTGGAATCCGGAGCAGACATCGTGCCGGAAGCCGGGAAGTGTCAGTTCCTCGGTGCGGGTGCCCCCACCGACGGACCTTCGCGCTTCGAGAACCACCACTTGATGACCGTTCTCGGCGAGCACCACGGCGGCCGCCAAGCCATTCGGTCCCGACCCGACGACCACGGCGTCGAAGGCCCTCATGTCAGTGCTTGGTATCCGCCTTTCGAGAGACCCTTCCCGCGGTCTCGGGCAGCGAACGGAGTACCAGATAGCCGGTCACCGCCGCGACCATCGACCCCAAGAAGATGCCGATCTTGGCGAGGTCGATGTGCAGATCGTCCTGGTAGGCAAGTTCCGCGATGAACAGCGCCACCGTGAAGCCCACTCCGGTCAGGATCCCGGTACCGACCATGTGCCGCCAGCCCACCCCGTCCGGCAGGCGTCCCCAGCCCAGCTTGACGACCAGCCAAGCGAACCCGGTAACTCCAACCATCTTCCCGACCACCAATCCGAACGCCACCCCCAAGGCCACGCGAGACGTGATCGCGTCGAATATGTCTATTCCGGCGAACGCCACACCGGCGTTGGCGAGGGCAAAGATCGGGATTATCACGAAGGCGCTCCAGTCGTGGAGCAGGTGCTGGAGGCGGGATAGTGGAGCTATAGACTCCCGCGCCACATCGGATAGCAAGCGGGCTTCGTGTTCGACCAACTCTTTGTCGAGCCGTTCGGCCTGCTCCATCCAGGGCGCCGACTCGGCGGGCAAAAGGGCATCGGGCTCGGCCTTCTCCCCGGACTGGGACGGAGAGAGGCCGATGGGGATGCTCGCTATGATCCGGCGAACGGCGCCGCTGAACTCCTGCGCTTCGTAGAGCGGGCGCGACGGAGTGATGAACCCCAGTATCACGCCGGCAATGGTTGCGTGGACTCCGGATTCGAGAAACCCGTACCACGCGATCAGAGACATCGGAACGTAGAAGATGTACGACCGGACGTGGACCCTGGCGCCGATGCTGATCAGAACCAGCGCACCGATTCCCAGCGCCAGGAACTCGAAGTCGAGATCGGAGGTGTAGAACAGGGCTATGACGACGATGGCGCCGATATCGTCCGCGATGGCCACCGCCAGCAGGAACAGCCTTACTCCCACCGGCGCCCGCGAACCTACCAGGGCGAGGATCCCCAGCGAGAAGGCGATGTCGGTCGCCATCGGAACACCCCAGCCCCGCAGTGCCGCGGGGTCGCCGGCGTTGAACGCAACGTAGATGAGCGCGGGCAGGATCATCCCCCCCAGCGCGGCAACCACCGGCAGGGCTGCCTTGCGAGGATCGCGCAGCTCCCCCAGCACCAACTCCCGCTTGATCTCGAGTCCGACGACAAAGAAAAAGATCGCCATCAGCCCGTCGTTGACCAGATGCTTGAGATCCTCGTTCAGGTGGATCGGACCGAAGGACAGGTCGAGGTGGGTGTTGTGCCAGAAATCTGAGTAGGAGTCGCCGAAGGCCGGGAGGTTCGCCCATAGCATGGCAACAACCGTTGCGACCACGAGCACGACGCCCGAAGCGGCGGATATCCGGGTCAGGCGAAACGCTGGCCGAACGAATTTTGTGGGGATGAACCGATCGGAGGCGATCCAGTTCTTCTTTGTGTCAGTCAAACCGTCGTCAAGGTTACCAAGCCTCGACCCCTCCGGTGAGCCCACCGCATCGGCATGGTTTTTCCGACTGTTAGTTGATACCCGGCGTCGGTAGGGTCCGTCCCTATGGCACGAATGGTACGCAGCCGGATTGTGCGCGTCTTGTTACTCGGGCTTGGTTGGGTGTTCGTAGGAGTCGGGTTCGTAGGAGTCGTGCTCCCGCTCGTACCCACCACAGGTCCCATACTGCTCGCAGCTTTCCTGTTCTCGCTCTCGTCAGCCCGCTTCGATCGCTGGCTGGCCGGACACCGGGTGTTCGGCCCCATCGTTCGCGATTGGCGGGCGGGCGAGGGATTCACCCTCCGCCTCAAGGTCACCGCCATAGTCGCCATCATGGTGACCTTCACCATCACCCTCGCCTTCGCCGTAGACAACACATGGGTCCGCGTGCTGCTGATAGGCCTGGCGATCGGGCTAGTGGTCTACCTAATCCGCCTCCCCACCAAACCGGCTCACGCCACGGTCGCAACCGGAGACGCGCCAACAAACTTTCGAGCCCGCTAGCCCTGGTCTCTTGATTCTTCCGGCACATGCCCCATCAACCACATCATCGCGAGCGTGCCCGGCCGAGACAGGACTATCGAAACAGCTGTAATCCCTGATCGGAAGCCCATACCCCACGCCCCGTTCGCCCGGTACAAACCCCAGTCCACGGAGAATCGGGGCTAGGAGGGTGCTGAGCAATCCACCAGCGGCCTGCCAACCGTCGGCAAAATGCCTGGGCCGGCGGGCGGCAGGCCCCAGCAATCGTCATTGTTCAGCACTTTCCTAGTGTCCCGAGCCGGAAGTTCGTCACAGAAGAGCGGGCTACACCTCCACACCACCGAACCGGCTGTAACCCCTGACCGGAAGCCCATCCCCCCCGCCCCGTCCGCCCGGTACAAACCCCAGTCCACGGAGAATCGGGGCTAGGAGGGTGCTGAGCAATCCACCAGCGGCCTGCCAACC
>JAPOQZ010000114.1 GCA_026710435.1 bacterium
ACCTTCACCCGTCGGGTGAAGCCAGGCCCAGTCACGATCATGTGGTTGATGTGGCCTGTTGCCGTGGGTGTGTCTGGAAACATGAAGAATCAAGGCTAGTGTCCCGAGTCGGAAGTTCGTCACAGAAGAGCGGGCTACACCTCCACCCCACCGAACCCCGAGAACGCGAAAACCGCGGGAAGGTGCCTCTCTCCTTGGGCTCCCACCCCCGCCGCCACCTCCGAGGGTCACGGACGCGACCTTCTATCCCCTGTTCGGGCCGGTTCCGGACATTATGAACCCTGCCACGGTCCGCTCGACGTCGGAAACGAACCGCCGGTGTATACGGCTATCTAGCATTGTGCAACGAGCCTGTGACAGATCCAGCTCTCTCGTAGCGTTGGTCGGTCCCGGTTCGGGCGTTCCCGCCTGTTCGAACACCGACCGTCGGCGACTCCAAAGGGTTGCTCGGCCGTGGCTCGATGAGTACCTACCCCGCCGCCACCATTCCCCGGACAGGTCCCGGGGACAGGCCTGCTGCCTGAACAGATTCTGGAGTTGTGCGGGCACGGGACCGCATTCGCCCTCGTGGGGAAGGCCCTCTCAGAGAGCGGGACCACCGATTGTCACCGGATCTGGATCGCCGTGTCCCCGCTCCAAGGGTGCGCGGATAGCTGCTCACGTCGAGACGGGGCACCTGCGACGGTTGACGAGTTTGTGGGTGTGACCAGCCGTTTCTACGTTCCAACGGCGTTGGTCTTGCAGATGACGGCGACCGTGTCCGCCCGGTCCACCCAGCCTTCAATGACACTTGCAGCCATGCCCCATTCCGATGGCGCTGGCAACCCCAATGCGAGTTCGGGCGGAGCGCCTCTCTCTCACCTTCGAGTCGAAGTATTGCCTTCACGACCGGCCGAACCCGGACTGCCGCAGATCGACCAGCGGACCGGCCTCAGCCGAGCGGCCGAACCGGTTTAGAGCACGAAGAGGATCAACGTTTCGGCGACGCAGGCCGGGCGGCCGCTCCCTTCGATCTCAACCGTGACCTTCTCCTTGAGCCTCAATCCTTTGGGTGTCTCCTTCACGCCTGCCAGCTCCGAGACCACCCGCACTCTCGATCCGACCGGAACCGGGGAAACGAACCGGACCCGGTCCAGCCCGTAGTTGATGGTCATGGTCACGCCGGGTGGCTCCAGCCGGGGGCCGATTCCCGGGATCAGCGCCAGGGTCATGAAACCGTGGGCGATGGTGGTACCGAAGGGGCCCTGCGCCGCCCGTTCCTCATCGACATGGATCCACTGGTGGTCACGGGTCGCATCGGCGAAGCGGTCAACGTCGGCCTGCGTGACGGTGTGCCATTCGCCCACCCCGGTCACCTCACCGATCCTCGCCTCGAGTTCCTGTTTCACGCCCATCCTGCCTCCCTAGTCGCTTCTGAGCGGATCAGTCGACGGTCTCGTCGAGGGCCAAGCGGATCCTGCGGAAGCCCCGGCCCTTGGACTGGATCTTGGAGATTCTCACCCGACCGACCTCGGCGGTCGAGGCAACGTGGGTGCCTCCGTCAGCCTGGCGGTCCAGGCCGACGATGTCGATCACGCGTATCGTCCTCACCGACGGAGGGATCAGGTTGACCTTGGTGCGGATCAGGCTGGGATCCTTGTCGGCCTCCTCCCGAGGCATGAACGACACCTCGATGGGAAGGCGGCGGGCGATAGCGGCATTCAGGGCCTTCTCGAGCGGGGTGCGGTTCTCCGGGTCCCAGGCGGGGAGCTCGAAGTCCAGGCGCCCGTGTCCGGGCTCCATATTCCCTCCGGTGACCGGGCTGCGGAACCACTCCCAAACCACCCCGCACAGAGCGTGCAGCGAGGTATGGGTGCGCATCAGCATGTATCGCCGTTCCCAATCGATGCGACCTTCGACGCGGGTGCCCACCCCGGGTAGGCCACCCGCGAGCCAGTGCCAGACACCGTCTGCGTCCTGCGTGACACGCACCACCTCCAACGGGTCCTCCCCCACCCAGAGGGATACCCGGTCGATGGGCTGCCCTCCCCCTCCCGGGTAGAAGACGGTCCGGTCCACCAGCACCCGCCCGTCGTCGACATCGGTGGCTATGACCTCGGCAGCCATGCTGGCCGCGTATGCATCCTTCGAATAGATTCGTTCCGTCATGCCCCCAACTTAGCCTGCGGTAGGATCCTGCCTTCCGGACCCAGCCTCGAGAACACCGGGACCGCTGGGGGTCTCGCCGGCCCGGGCACGTTCACTCCAGGTCCGCACGGAAGAACCGGGTCGTGGGGTAGGCGAGTGTGACATTCGGCGCCTGGGAGAGTTCGCTCAGCAGGTCCTGCCAGATCAGGGAGGTCATCAGCCTTCTCTCACGAGCCTCGACCAGCAGCCTCCCGGTTACCGTCACCCCGAAGTCGATAGCCTCCACGAACACCGAGGGCGCCAGGTCACGGTACAGGCCGGAGTACTGGGTGGCTGACTTCTCCAACTCGCCGACGGCCGCTGCCTGCTCCGCATCCAGCGCGTACCGATCGACCACGTTCTGGACCATCTCCCGCGCCTGCTCCCAATCGCTCTCGAAGGTGACTGTCATCGGGATCTCGTGCCAGATATAGGGGAAGGCCTCAGTGAAGTTCGCGAGCGGTTCCACGAACACCAGGCCGTTGGGGATGTGGAGGATCCGGCCCGTCGTCTGATCGGCGTCGACCCAGTTGCGGATCTCCTGAAGGCTGAACCGGAAGACACCGATGTCGATCACGTCCCCGGCGTCGGACCCGATCTCGATCCGATCCCCCACCTTGAAGGGTCGCCGGAACACGATCAGGAGCCAGCCGGCCACGTTCTTCAACACGTCGGTGAGCGCAATGGCTATGCCGGCCGACAGGATGCCGAGGAACGATCCGGCGCCGGCCAGCTGGGAGGTCCAGATGATGCCGATTACCAGGAGGAACAACCCGGCCGACACGTAGAAGGAGAGCTTGCGGGCCCGGAAGGCTGCTTGGGTGTCTTGAACCCGCGCGATCACGGCACGGAGAATCAGGTGACGCGCGGTGAATATCAGGATGAGGGAGAGGAGGCTCAGACCGAGGTTCAGGGCGTGCTCGGACACCAGATCGGGGAGAGCCTCCATGATCCAGTCAGGCTAACCGCTGCCCGGGTAGGAAAGCGGGATGCCGGATGGATTCAGAGGGCCACGGAGAGGCGGACGGTGGCCGCCCCTGTCAATGGCGTATCCGAAGTTCCATCCGGAGTACCACTGTTCATCCTTTTGGGCCCGGTCGGCGGGATCCTCGGTGATCCCCCAGTTGTGTGCCTATCGGCGCACCCTCTCAGGAAACTTCGCGCAGTTCCTTCACCAGTAGTCGCCGGTAGCGGCGGCGCTCGCCCGGCGTGGTACCACCCCAGATCCCGTCGGTCTGGTTCGCCCACACCGCATACGAGAGGCACTCCCATGCGACCGGGCAAGGAGCGCAGATTTGCTTGGCCCTCTCCACACCAATGTAGTCCCCCTCATCGGGGAAGAAGAGACTCGGGTCGAGACCCTGGCAGCCCGCCAGCTCCCGCCACGAAGTCACATCTTCGCTCGCGGGCTCGACGGCCACCGCACTGATATCTAAAGCCGGTGTACTTACGAGTAGTTCGTCCATACCCTATATAACACCAACCTTGGCCAATTAATTCGGTCCCAAAGGAAAAAGGTTTGTGAACGAACGGTAAACCGCGTGACGGTGGCCCCGACCAGGGTACGAAATTGCCAGGAATCATGCTCCTTTCCCGATTCGGTCATTGGGCACCTGGAAGGCTCCCGGCTTCCCGAGACCGGGTCCGTTGGGACATGAGGACGCGAGGCACTGTTTTGGGTGCAGGAATGCCCTTTTCGGCGCTGATTGATGATCGATCAATCAGCTCTCGAGACCGCTGACCAATGGGTAAGAATGACGCGTTGCCAGACGCCTAAGACACGAACCGGAGAACCCCGAACGCTACAGGGAAGTCTCGTAGCCGGGTTCGTAGCGGGCCAGTTCTCGGCGTGCGACCGCCCGGATGTGCACCTCGTCGGGCCCGTCGACGATCTGGAGTGCCCTGACCTGGGCGTAGAGCCTGGCTAGGGGGAAACTGTCCGATACTCCGGCAGCACCGAAGAGTTGTATGGCGCGGTCCAGGACCGCCTTCGCCATCCTCGGGACGGCCACTTTGATGGCGGAGATTTCGATGCGAGCCGACTTCACTCCCACCGTGTCGATCATCCATGCGGTCTTGAGTACCAGCAGGCGGGCCTGCTCGATGAGGATCCGGGACTCGGCGATCCAATCCTGCACCACACCGTGATCGGCCAGGGCCGACCCGAAGGACTCGCGGGCCTTTGCCCGCGAGCACATCATGTCAAATGCCCGCTCGGCCATACCGATCGCCCTCATACAGTGGTGGATCCTGCCCGGGCCCAGCCGGGCCTGGGCGATGGCGAACCCGGCGCCCCGCTCCCCCAGCAGGTTGGCAGCGGGCACCCGGGCGTCGTCGAAGCGGATGGTGGCGTGGCCTCCCCGCTCCTGGTAGCCGAAGATCGCGGAACTGTGCTCGACATCCACCCCCGGCGTGTCCATCGGAACGAGGACGATGCTCTGGCGGCGGTAGGGGTGCCCGTCGGGGTCGGTCACCCCCATCACGAGGGCGAGCCGGCACCTCGGGCTGGCCGCCCCCGTCGAGAACCACTTACGGCCGCTGACGACTAGGTGGTCCCCGTCCACACGGATCCTGGTCCTGATGTTCCGGGGATCCGAGGAGGCAACGTCCGGCTCCGTCATCGAGATGCACGAACGGATCGTCCCGTCCAGCAGCGGGAGGAGCCACCGGCGCTTCTGCTCGTCCGTTCCGAACAGATGGAGGGTCTCCATATTGCCGGTATCGGGTGCCGAGCAGTTGACCGCCTCGGGAGCAAGGTCGGGACTGCGGCCAGTGATCTCGGCTAGCGGTGCGTACTCCAGGACCGACAGTCCGGCCCCCAAGTCCGGGTCGGGAAGGAACAGGTTCCACAGCCCTCTCGCCCGTGCCTCCGCCTTCAGGTCTTCCATGATCTGCGGATGGTGGTGCGGGTCGCCAGCTGAGGCCATCTGCTCTGCGTAGATCTCCTCGGCCGGGAACACCAACTCCTCCATGAACTCGGAGAGCAACCCCCGCAGTTCCTCCACCCGTGGTGAGAAATCGAAATTCAAGTGGCTACCTTCCCCTCCGCCGGATGGCAAACGTTAGCCCCGATTTTTCATGCGGGGGTTTGATCTCCGCGAACGGGGGTGTCGGTTATGAGCTTCTGACCAGGCACTACGGGTGTTTCGACAGTCCTGACTCGGCCCGGTGGGACCTTCACCCGTCGGGTGAAGCCAGGCCCAGTCTCGATCATGTGGTTGATGTGGCATGTTGCCGCGGGTATGTCGGGAAACATGAAGGATCAAGGCTAGTGCTGTGACAGCCCACTACAGACGCGCGCATCGCCGCGGCCCCGAGAACGCTGCGTGTCCAGAGCGGACGTACCCACCGCCTCCGCTGCCATCCCGCCGACAGCCGTGCAGGCTGCGCCCCAATGCTTCATGCGCCCCCAATGCTTCATGCGCGTAGACGGCCCGGCACGACCCTCGGGCTCGTGCCCTTCCACGAGGTGTCAAGCAGCTACGATCTCGAACCCTGGACCCTGCGTTTCCGATGCTACGAACGTAACCGCGTCCTGGCATTGCCTCGGTGATCGGCCCTACCGATCCTTCCCGGCCCTCGGAACAAGGGTTCGGTCACCCTGCAGATCGAAACAGCCCGGATTCCCGCAGATCTGTATACGGGCAGGATTCTGAGTGGGATAGACTGTCTATTGCCTGACCCACCACCTTCGACGGCTTCGGCCCCTGGTGTGGTGGGGGTCCGGGTCGAGCCGCACTAACGGGGGTTAGAAAGACCATGCTCACTTTCGTCGAGGAAATAGTCCTGCTTCTGCTGCGCGATGAAGACGGGAAGTTCGTACCTGTCTCCAGGTTGGCGATGGACCGGGCGATCGCCGGGGCCGTGCTGATGGATCTCGCCATGGCGAATCGTATCGACACAGACCTCGAACACTTGGTCCTGCTGGATTCCACCCCGGTCGGTGACAACCTCCTCGATCCGACCCTGGCGGAGATCGCGAAGGGAGATAAGCGCGACACCAGATTCTGGGTGGAGCACACGGTGCAGCATGCCGACGAGATCCGGGAAGGGGCCCTCGCCCGGCTGGTGGAACAGGGGATCCTCGAACGCCAGGAAGACCGCTTCCTCTGGGTCTTCAGATCGAGGCGCTACCCGATGGTCGACGGTAAGGCCGAGCGCGAGGTCAAGCTGAGGATCATGGGCGTGCTGTTCAGCGACGAGATTCCCGATCCTCGCGATGTGGTGATCCTGTGCCTGGCCGACGCGTGCGGCCTGTTCCGCCAGATGCTCTCCAGACGTGAACTGGATCAGGCCGCGACCCGTATCGACCAGGTGCGGAAGCTGGATCTGATCGGCCAGGCCGTGTCGCAAGCGATCCATGACATCGAGGTGTCCATCGCCTCAGCGATGATTTACTGACCTCTCGCTCCTGCAGGCGTCGCAGCCGGCCTGAGTCGACCGCCAAGACCGCCCCTGAAGGAACTGGAAGGATGCTGAACAACGAACCCTGCGGGGTTCGACAGCTGGGAACACACTTGCCGGCAGCGCCACGGACTAACGAGCGAGTCTCGCTGCACGGGGTTATCGGCGCCCTCCTAGGAGGGTGCTGACCAATGACGATTGCTCGGGCCTGCCGCCCGCCGACCAGGGATTATGCCGGCGGTTGGCAGGCCGCTGGTGGATTGCTCAGCACCCTCCTAGCGGATAGACCGCATGCCGGAGGCCAGGGGGCCCACCCTCACCCTCTGATCCTGGCCATGGTACGGGTCGGCATGATCGGCGGGAGTGCCCAGTGAACCCATGAGGGCCGGATTGAAGAGGAACCGGCGGAGTAGTGGGCGGCGGTCCCTGGGCAGGGCGGCAGGTGCCTCGGCCCTGGCGCTTATCGTTCTCGCTTCCTGCTCGACGCCGGCGCCGACGGCACCTCCGACATCCGGGACCGCTCCTCCCGTTGAGACAGCCGAGGAGCCAATTCCCTCCTCCACATCCCATGCCGGCACCGAGACCAGCGCTCCCTCCCTGTCGGCGGCGCCGAGCACATCCACAATCGGACGGCCGAGCGAAACACTTACCGCGTCCACCACTACGGATTCGCCCGCGGCAACGACCACCACTCTCCAACGGACGCAGCCGACCGTCGATCCAGGCCCGGCGACCGGCACGACCGCAGCCGCAGGCGGGGTTCCCGCTCGCACGGCACCCGAATCCACAAGCCCGCCCGAACTCTTCGTGCTGGACGTCTTCGCCCACGATCCGGATGCCTTCACGCAGGGTCTCGTGTTCCGAGACGGCAGGTTCTACGAGAGCACCGGTCTCTACGGCAGGTCCTCGGTCCGCATCGTCGACCCGACCAGCGGAGAGGTGCTCGCATCCACTCCCCTGGACAGCCGCTACTTCGGCGAGGGACTGGAGGTGGTAGGCGAACGCGTCGTGCAGCTCACCTGGAGGGAGGAAACCGCCTTCGTTTGGGACGCCCGGACCCTGGACCCTCTCGGCACCTATTCGTACGACGGGGAGGGCTGGGGCCTGTGTGCCTTCGCCGACCGCTTCGTCATGAGCGACGGATCGTCGAGACTCACCTTCCGGCATCTTGATACCTTCGAGGTGATCGGGTCTGTGCAGGTTCTCCTGGCCGGAGAACCGGTCGAGGACCTCAACGAGTTGGAGTGCGTTGGGGACCTGGTCTACGCCAACGTGTGGTTCTCGGACGAGATCATGGTCATTGCCCCGGATACGGGACAGGTCATCGTCCGTATCGACGCAACTCCCCTCCGGCAACGGCTGTCCGCCACGGAGGGGATAGACGTGTTGAACGGTATCGCGTACGACCCCCGGCGTGACGTGTTCTACCTGACGGGCAAACTCTGGCCGGATGTCTTCGAGGTCCGGATCGGGACGAGCCAGTAGGCGGGGCTGAGCCTCCTGTCGGCCCGACGGTCAATGACAGTCTCCCGTTCGGAGAACGCCGGGACGACTCTCATCCCGTATTTGGCCATCCTCCTCGGAGGTGCTGACCACTGACGATGCTCGAGCCTACCGCCGGTTGACCGAGGAATCACGCCGGCGATTGACGGGCCGCTGGTGGATTGCTCAGCACCGTCCCTGTTCATGCGTCCAGGTTCCCGTCTCGGACATCGGCATAGTTCCCGCTCGGGACGAGTGTCTCGCGGGACACCGTGAAGCGCCGGACCGAAGCTCCGATCCGGTACATCCAGGCGCGTACCTCCCCTCCGCGATCGAGCTTGACGACCACCTCGAGGCGTTCGTACAGGTTGTACGGTGGATGACGGTAGGGGCTGTATCCCTCCAGGGAGTCGACGTCCGCCAGCACCTGATCGTAGAGAGAGGGTACCGGCCAGATAACCTCGACGATCACGCTGCCGCTGCCTGCGGGCCGGGCGAACGGGATCCCGTCCACGAACAACTCGAACCCTTCCACGACTCCGGCTTCCCGGCGCTCGATCCTTCCGGCCAGCAGGCCATGGTTGCCGAAACCGGTCCGCAGGGTTCCGTAAACGGCAAGTGGAAGGCGCCGGCCTATCGGGCAGCCTTCCGCCGGCTCGATGCGGGTACGGGACAGGCAACGAGCCGGAAGGTTTGGAGACGCTTGCGCAACGTGTAGACAAGCAGCGAAACGGCGAGGAGACCGATGACCGGCTGGACGGGCGCCCACCACGCCAGCGCCCCGGAAGTTCCCACCAACGCGACAACGACCTGGTTGCAGACCGGACACCCGACGGCGAGAAAGGAGACGAATCCGCCCCAGATGGTCCTGGTGTCGTCCCGGCTGCGGGCATCCGCAGAGACATCTGGATCGGAGGGGTCAGGCCGGATCGCGAGGATCAGCCCGATCAGACCCGCGGTCACCACCAAGATCACGTAATCGATCCAGCGTGTCTCAACAGGACGGCCGAAGAGCGGAGTGTCGATCAGGTCGGACGGAACGGCGATGACTGCGGCCGCCACCAGAGCGAAGAGGGCGGCCCGGGGCCAGGTCGCGGGCGGAAGCGACTGCAGGTCTTTGAACACGATGGCGATGGTACACGTAGTCGGTAGCAGC
The DNA here is from genome assembly GCA_026710435.1 of bacterium. Lineage (GTDB taxonomy): Bacteria > Actinomycetota > Acidimicrobiia > Spongiisociales > Spongiisociaceae > JAPPFW01. The sequence continues at coordinate 9,209 of JAPOQZ010000114.1, forward strand.
AGCATGCAGACGGGATGGCCGAGCCCGGTGGCCGCCGTGCTGTCTTCGCCCGCTTTCCCCACTAGGAGATCCTCAAGTCCGGTGCAGCCGCTCGCCCCCTACCTTGCAATGCTTGTAGCAGGTAGCTTGAGCGTGGTCGGTCTGCGTTGCGGGCGGCGTGCTCCGGACCGCGTCACCGTAGCGACTGCGCATAACATGAACGCGCCCTAGACTGTCCGGCAGCGAACCCCCCTAGAATCCGAGCCGGCCCTGATGCACGATGTCATGCATGGGATGGGTCCCCCAAGAAAAATCGATCCTGCGCCCTGAAACCGGCGCCATCCCGACACGGCAGACCGTGGTCGGGATGTCCGAAGGAGGTGATGCGCCGCGATGCGCACGTACGAGTTGATGACCATCCACCGGCCCGAGATGGCCGAGGCCGACGCCCGTCGGCAGTCCCAGATCCTGAAACGGTTCCTCACCGAGGAGGGAGCGTCCGTTTCCAACGTCAGTTTCTGGGGCAAGCGCAGGCTCGCCTACGAGATCGACAAGGCAAACGAGGGCTACTACACGGTACTCACCTTTGACGGGGAGCCACACCACGTCACCGACCTGGACCGGGCACTCTCCCTGTCCGACACCGTCATGCGGCACAAGATTGTCCGGCCGGAGATCCGCCCGGCCCGTTCCAGCCGCGGTAAGGCGAAGGAGGACAGGTAGTTCTGTCACACCGGCAAGGCATGGTGATCGGTAAGAGCAAGACGAGCACGAGAGGTAAGGAAGCATGGCAGATAACTCAGTAACGGTCGTTGGCAATCTGGTGGAAGACCCCGAGTTGAGATTCATCCCATCTGGTGTGGCCGTCGCGAGCCTCCGTGTAGCGGTCAACCGACGGTGGAGGAACCGGAACACCAACGAGTGGGAGGACGACACTAGCTTTTTTACAGCAACCTGCTGGCAGGAGATGGCCGAGAACGTGTCGGAATCGCTCCAGAAGGGCTCGCGGGTGATCATCAATGGGCGACTCCAGCAGCGGTCGTGGGAAACAAAGGAGGGCGAGCGGCGATCAATTGTCGAAATCCGCGTCGAGGAGATCGGTCCCAGCCTCCGGTGGGCGACCGCATCGGTGACGCGGACTCCCCGCCGGGGTGGCGACAACTGGGGTGGCGGCAAGCCGGCGGCAAGACCTCCGGGGCCGGTCGCCCGCGAGAGCTACGGGCCGGACGAGGCCCCCTTCTAGAAGGAGTCGAGGATAATGGCAAGAAGAACCCCCGCCCGGCGGCGCCGACGGCGTACAAGGGGCCCGAAGACGATACGCAAACGCGCCTGCCCGGGATGCGGTCAGATGACGTGCGACAACACCCGGGTCCCCTACGTCGACTACAAGGACCTGGCGGTCCTGCGCCGTTTCGTTTCCGACCGGGGCAAGATACGCTCCCGGCGCGTTACCGGCGCTTGTACCCAGTACCAACGGCGGGGCGCCATCGCCGTCAAGAACGCGCGGGAGATGGCCCTGCTGCCGTACACGAACAACCAGCGATGAAGCTCATCCTCACCACCGATGTCTCGGGGCTCGGCACAAAGGGCAAAGTAGTCGACGTCTCGAACGGCTACGGACGCAACTACCTCTTGCCGCAGCGGCTAGCCGTGAAGGCGACGCAGGGAGCCATCAGGCAGATCGAGGAGGCCCGCCGGGTCAAGGACGCGGCCCGCAGGAGGGAACTCGATGCCGCGCTCAGCCTGAGAAGGCAGCTATCCGAGACCAGGATCGTCATCGCGGCTCAGGTGACCGCTGAGGGTCGGCTGTTCGGATCGATCGGCGTATCCGAGGTCATCGACGCGGTGCGGAGCCTGTCGCAGGTCGAACTCGAGCGCAAGATGATCTCCCTACCGGCACCGATCAAGATGATCGGCTTCCACCAGATCAAGATCACCCTCCACAGCGACGTCGAGTTCGAGTTGGTCCTGGACGTCATACCGGCCTAAGCCTGGAAGCACCGATCAGGGAGTTGCAAGACCGAGGTGGGTGCAAGCCGGAGGCGGTCCGACCTGCGGGAATGGCTGCCGTTAGGCACTGGTCGGGTCCCGATAGCAAGTGACTTCCTGTGACAGGAGTTCCCCGGGAACTGCCCGGGTCAGCACTGGTTTACGGGAGGAATCCGGTGGATCCAGATTGAGAGGGTGCACGCATGGGCGGATACGGCCACCCTTACATGCGAGACACACCCGGTTCTGACGCGGAAGAACGCTGGTCACAGCTATAGGGTCGTCAACCGTCGCACTCACCGGTTCCCCAGGTGAGAATCGATCCGCGCACCCTCTATAGGCGGACGCAGGGCGTGCACGGCTTCGCCGAGTCCGAAAACGACAAAAAATCGTCCTCCGGAACGGCATTCGGGGCCTGCCGACATGCGTATGCTTCAACGTGATCGGACGAGGGGCGGGTCGCCTGCTCCTCCTCCCGGCGACTTCCCGCTTCCCCAGAGCGACTTCTCCACGACATACATCAGCGGTGATCCTGCCTGTCTCGCCTTCGAAGGCCGGCAGATGGAGCCGGAGGGGGATGTGTCTCACCCTCACGGCATCCTTTCGTACAAGCGAGTAGGGATAGGAAGGGTGACGGGATGACCAGGATCATACGAACGCGGCCCGGCCGGGGGGGGCCGGAGTGACGACAGCCGAGCGAGCGCCCAGCCAGATCATATCTGGTGGACGCCTTGTCCCACCTCACAGCGCCGAGGCGGAGGAGTCCGTGATCGGTGCTGTCTTGCGGTCCGCCAACGCTGCCGACGAGGTGTTCGACCGTCTGGAGGCGGTGGACTTCTACGTCCCGGCGCACCGCACGATCTTCGGGGCGATGCGCCGCCTCTATGACGAGAACCAGCCGATCGACACCGTCACGGTGGTAGACCGTCTGCATAGGGCGGGCGAGTTGGAGCGCGCCGGTGGACCCGGTTTCGTGGTGGGGTTCTGGGATGCAGTACCGAGCGCGGCCAACGTCGACTACTACATCGGGGTCGTGGAGGAACACTCGCTACGGCGGGGAATGCTCGACGCGAGCGGGCGGATCGCCGAGTTGGCCACCAGCCTCGATACAGAGGTCGAGATAGCGCTCGACGAGGCCGAGCAGACGATGCTGGGGGTGGCGGAGAAGCGAGTGGGTGAAGGCTTGGAGGTGCTGGGAGGCCTGCTGACGAAGGTGCTGGAGCGGCTCGAACAGGTCGAGACCGAGGGACTGGACGTCACCGGCTTGCCGACAGGCCTGGTGGATCTCGACCAGAAGTTGGGCGGTCTCCAGCCGTCGACCCTGGTGGTCGTGGCAGGTAGACCGGGGATGGGCAAGAGCGCCCTGGCAATGAACATCGCTTCCCACGTGGCGATCAACCACGGACCGGTGGCCTTTTTCTCCATGGAGATGTCCCCGACCGAGATCGCCTACCGCTGGCTGGGTTCTCAGGCGCGGGTGGACTCCATGAAGTTACGTTCGGGTCTGGGAGGAGGCGACTCCACCCGTATCTGGGCAGCGCTCGTGGAAGCCACCGCCCGCCTCTACAAGGTGCCCCTCCACGCCGATGAGGGCTCGCGCACCGTCGGCGACATCCGGTCCAAGTGCCGGCGGCTGAAACGAAAGACGGGTCTGGAACTGGTGGTGGTCGACTACATGCAGTTGATGCAGGGCCGGAGTCGAGACAACCGCCAGCAGGAGATAGCCGAGATCAGCCTCAACCTGAAGGCACTGGCCCGAGAGCTCAACGTTCCGGTGATCGCCGTGTCACAGCTCAACCGGGCACTCGAATCACGCCAGGACAAGCGTCCCCAGCTCGGGGACCTGCGCGAATCGGGCGCCATCGAACAGGACGCCGACATCGTGCTGATGATCTACCGGGACGAGTACTACAACGACGACTCCAAGGAACGGGGCATAGCCGAGATCATCGTCGCCAAGCAGAGGGCCGGACCCACCGGTACGGTGAAGACCACGTTCGCGGACAAATTCACCCGCTTCGACAACCTACCCCACGGCTACACCAATTCCCTCAACCCCTAGGAGGGTGCGGAACAATGACGATTGCTCGGGCCTGCCGCCCGCCGGCCCAGGCATTTTGCTGGCGGTTGGCAGGCCGCTGGTGGATTGCTCAGTACCCTCCGAGCCCCGACTTTTCATGCGGGGGTTTTGTGCCGGACGAACCGGCTGTGGGCTATGACCTTCTGACCAGGTATTATGGTCGATTCGATAGTCCCGTCTCGGCACGGCGCGACCTTCACCCGACGGGTGAAACCCAGCCCGCCCGCGATGATGCGGTTGATGTGGCACCTTGCCGCGGGTGTGTCTGGAAACACGAAGAATCAGGGCTAGCGCGGGCAGCGGCCCCGCTCATGTGTAGATCTCGATGCGGTCCCCGTCCTGCAACTCGAACGCTCGCCCTATCCGGCGGTCGGGTTGGCCAGGCCGTATCAAGCGAGCGAATTTGAGTTGCCGAGCGAAGTCCTTGTGGATCATCGAGGCCACGTCGAGAACCGTCTGGCCGCGCCTGATCGTATAAGGGCGGTCGTCGCGCTTCCTGGCAGCCGATTCCGTGTAGACACGCACTACTCCTAGTGCCTCGAACAGCCATGGACCAAGATGGTCAACTCCGCCATCCGCCACCGACGCCGCTAGCACCGGCAACCGAAGGCCCACGAGTTCAAGGAGCACCTCAGCCTCCTCCTCCACGTCGTCCACCAGATCGGCCTTGGCAGCCACCACCACCGTCGGAAGCAACTTGGCGAACGGGTCGTCCGGATCCGACGGCGACTCGAATCCTCTGGGCCACTCAGCAACCAGATGGATCCTCCTCTCCGAAAGTACGCTTACCAGCGCATCGACGTCCTCGACGCAGCCGGGCTCTGACAGATCGACGACAAGCATGGCACCCTCGGCCGGCTGGAGAGCATTGCCGATCCACGGCAACGAGTGTTCCTTTGCGATCGGGGGGAGGTCTATCAACTGGATGCCCACATCGCCCACAGGGATCATTCCCGGGTGGGGGTGCTGGGTGGTGAAGGAGTAGGGACCGATGGTCGCGCCGGATCCGGTCAGGGCATCGTGAAGCGAGGACTTGCCACTGTTGGGGGGTCCGAGGAGGGCGATCTGACCCGCACCCTCAGGACGGACTGTGAATACAGGACCTCCGCGGGCTCCGCCCTTCCTGGGTCCCGCCAACTCCGCTGTGAGTTCCTTAATCTTGGTCTTGATCCCCGCTTGGAGGTGCTCGGTCCCCTTGTGCTTCGGGATGGTACGAAGCATCGCTCGAAGGGCCACCAGCCGGTCCCGTATCTCGCTAGCCGCCTTGTACTCTGCTTCCGCCTTCTTGTACTCGGGTGTGACGTTGGTAGGCATCCGGGCCTAATAATGCCGCAGAACGCGCCGTGCGGCACCTTCGATCCCCGTCAGAAGGGTCAAGAACCCGTGGCGAAAGAAACAATCGCCGGTACCGGCCGCCCACGCCGGCACGTATTCTCTGCCCGATGTTCGAAGAACTCTCGTCTGGAGTGTTCAGGCGCCGCTACCCGTTCCTGCGTTCCAACGTCGGGGTGATCGTGGGGGAAGCCGGGGTATTGCTGATCGACACCCGTGAGAGCCACGAAGCGGCGGACACGCTCATCGATGAACTACGACACCTCACGTCGAAGCCGGTTCGGTGGATCCTCAACACCCACTGGCACTGGGACCACGTCTTCGGTAACGCTCGCTTCCCCGGAGCCGCCATTTGGGGCCACCGACGCTGCCGGACCGTGCTTCGGGACTTCCCCGACCAGCACCGGGAGGATGCCCGCAAATGGATGCCTCCAGAGCGCTTCGGCGAGATCGAGCGGGTCCGGATCGTTCCCCCGGACGGTACTTTCGAGGCCGTCGCGTCCATCGACATCGGAGGGAGGAAGTTGGAGGCCGCCTATCACGGGCGCGGCCACACAGACGCCGACATCGTCATCCACTGCGGAGGGGTCACGTTCATGGGAGATCTGGTGGAGGAGGGAGAACCGCCCAAGATGGGCGATTCCCATCCTCTCGACTGGCCCGCCACTCTCGAGGCCGCCCGCACGACCATCCGCCCCGTGGTAGTACCCGGCCACGGCGGTCTCCTCACTCCCGGAGACGTCGCAGAACAGCACCATGTCTTGGCAGAGGTGGCGAAGCGGATCAGACAGATCCTCCACGAGGACCGCCCTGCGAACGATGCCATTCGCAACGCCCCCATCCCCGAATCCGACATGCACCAGGCTCTCGGCCGGGCGAGGAGGCTCTGGAGAAGTACGGGGTAGCAACCATCTCAAGCCTGGTACCCCACAAGCCTGCCCCTCTTCGAGTTCCGAGTGCTCACGACAAGAAGGTCACGAGGGATCCGGAGTGTCCGTTAGTCCGACATCAGGCTGGAACCCACAGTACAGAGATTCCCAGCGAACGTATGCAGCACGCCGCGATAGCAGGGCACCTCTGGCAACTCGGGTCCTGAACTTCCAGCCAAAGCTCAACGCTACGCTGAGACCCGCAGCCTGGTGTACCCATGACCGACCCGGGCCATGGCTTCCCAACGGTAAGCCCTCCGCGCCTTGCGTGAGAATGGCATCCCGTTAGTGCCTGCCCCACCGCCTCCGGTCAAGCTTCCGGGGACTGGCCCGCTATGTCTACAGTGTCCACCGTGCGAGCTACGAGTCGGCTTAGGCCCCCGTCAACAGCGACTGCGCCGCCTGTCGGCGAAACGACCTATTCAACCGAAGGTGGGAACTGATAGAACAGTGGGCTAGATGTCTGCAATTGATCCGAGTGGATCGCCGACATCAATCTGTCCCCGGTCCACCGAAACCCCGCCAGTGACCGCCAGCACAAGCGCACTCCGCGCCGTCGTGCGCCGATTTTCGTACTCGGACAAACCAATTCGGTCCATCCTCACCACCCTCATTAGGCCTTCCACTGCCTGACAAGGTCAACGGTATCCTATAACTCTTTCTGAATGCCCTTATGGAGATCCGACCGCAAGACTTGGCCCCGTTCGACTGCCGACACCAGCAGTTCCTTTGCCACGCCCCGTCTAAAGCGCTTGACATTCCCTAAGCCAATCGCATCCACTACTCTACTTGCTACCTTCCCAAGTCGTGTATAGTTTAGTTCAATTACGTCCACGTGACTCGAACGTAGTGCAGTTACTGGGGTGTCTCCCGGTGTGGCCTCCCAATTCAGCCCATCTGCCTCTAGGCCCTTATCTTCAATCCAAACAAGGTCAATAGTATTGATATGCTGACCCGCAGCTACAATCGCCAAGACTGCTCTCTCTAACTCCGTCATTGTAGCACTACCGCATTGCCAAAACGACAGTGAGTTCCTATAGGTTCTTAGATCAGCAGTTATTGCATCAGCTGATATCTCACCCTCCCTAAGCCAAGGATTAGGGCGCCACTTCGCCTGCGAGATCCTTCGCGCAAGAAACACGTACTCTACTCTGGCAAGTCACCAATTATATCGTTGATATACTCGGCTAGCCAACCTTCAGGCTCGGCATGCTCTTGAAGCACACTACGTATGGTTCGGTCACTCCAGAACTCCGCCGCCTGGGCTGCCGCATCTCTAACCTCTACATCGTCAGACTTCAAGCTCGCCTTTATTAAGTCGGCCCTCCACGCAGCAGTGCCCAAGTCGTTACGGCGTCCAAGACAGAGCAATATTGAAGCTGCAAAACCCGCCGGAGAATCTTCTATAATACCGGCTCTAAACGAATCTAGAACTGTAATCGATTCCGTACCCTTCAAGGCTTCATCAATTATAGACTCGGCCTCATGACGGATCCCATTCTCTACCGGCTCTAAACGAAACGCAGTCTGAAGTTGGTGACGGAACCTGACTCCAAACGCTAAGTCGGTCGTTCCTTCCTCTTCAGAAACCTCTGTGTGCTCGTCTATCGAATAAACAGGGTCCGGCAAGCTGTGAGTCAGAGATCTCTCAATGCCAATCAACTTATCGAAGGAGTCGGAATCAAGATCCTGAGTCCATCTACCAATACTGGAGTAATCCGGCATTAAGGCAGGTCCAGATCGGTACCACAAGCGACGGCATGAAGGGATCTCATACTCCTCTACCCGTATCCCAGACTCCTCTACAGGGTCGTAGTCTAATCCATGAGTTCCTACGAACAATGCTCCGTCCCAATTGACATGAGAGTGTAAGGGCCTCCCCTTAAGGCCTCCCCACCCAATAGACGTAGCCGTTGATCCAGCACTGGAGTCAACTGAGGGAGGATCATCTGTCCAGTACTGAGCATCACTACGTGCTTGGTTCATCAGTGTGTCGCCTCAAGATCGACTATCCTTAGACCAGCCTTATGGGCTATCTGTCTTAACGTCTGAGCTTTGTTCATCGCACGCTCAACTCCTGCTCGGATGTCACCGAGTGCCTTGTCGTCTACTGATATCACGATGGACTCTATCCGTCCCTCTACGTGAACACTAAATTTCATCGTATGTCGTACTAAGGCCGCAACCGGTTCGGTGTCCTCATCTTGACTAAACATAGGACGTAGGTCCGAGAGAATCCTCAAGGTACAGTAGGAGTACTCCTCCTCTTCAGCTAAGGATATCGCATGAGCAAGGAGGGAAAGGACCGGACTCTGAAACAGGATCGACAACCGGTAAGCGAGAGCACTTGTCTCGTTATCACTTAGCTTCAGTACATCTGATCCCGCAATGATGCCCGCTGCTTGTTCATAGGTATGTCCTGCCCTATTCGCGAAGGCCCACGCCCCCGCCAACGCATCCACAAGCCTGTCTGCTTTGGTGATATTGGTAGCCGTCTCAATCTGTTTAACGACAGATTGCCGAGACAGATCACCGTCACGATGTCGTAGGCAACTCTTGAGTGAGTCGAATCGTGCAGAACCCATAGTAGCTATTAGGACCAAAGGCCCTTTGTGGGGTGGAGGAATACGAATCGATGGCATTACCTGTACCATGTCGGATAGGGGAAGCGGCACACAGCGAAGACTCGCACGGCCTGATGATACCACGACAGCTGATCTATCGTCAACTCCAACTCGGTCAACAGTGTATATCATGCTGGCACTAGCGTTCTGTCGTGCAGGCAGAATCTTGTTGTTGGCCCCCCTTTAGTGGCCCTTCGATGCTCCTATGATTGTCAAGTCGACGAGGGGGCGCGGTCGGGGGTTTGGGGCCAAGCCCTGGTGGGTGGCGTAGTGGCGGTTGTGGTCGCGGCCGCGTTCGAGTGCTGAGATGCGGGTGGGGTGGCTGTCGAGGGCCTGGGAGCCCTTGGCGAGGGTTATGCGGCCTTGATTGATCCGCCTTGGTGGATACTCCGGGGAAACCGAGGCGGTTCACTTCTCCTAGTCGAAGTTCTCGTGGATCCGGGAGGCGGTGGGGCCTCGCTGGCCCTGATACTTGGAACGGGCTGTGAGCGAACCGTAGGGATTCTCCGCCGGGCTGGATAGGTCGAGGAAGCTGATCTGCCCGATGAGCATCTTCGGGTAGATGGCAATCGGCAGGTTGGCGACGTTGGCCAGTTCCAGGGTCAGGTAACCGTCGAAACCCGGATCCACGAACCCGGCTGTGGAGTGGATGAGAAGCCCGATGCGCCCGAGGCTGGACTTGCCTTCGAGGCGGGCTACCACATCGTCGGCGAGCCTGAGGCGCTCGTGGGTCGAGCCGAGTACGAACTCGCCCGGATGCAGGATGAACCGCCCGTCGGCGGGCACCACCATCTCGTTGGTGAGATCGGGCTGGTTCGTCTTGGGATCGATAAGCGGGTAACGATGGTTCTCGAAGACCCGGAACACCCGATCCACCCTGAGGTCCACCGATGAGGGTTGGACGTGCTCGGGAACGTAGGGGTCGATCACGATCCGACCGGACTTCACCGCCGCCTTGATGTCTCGATCCGAGAGGATCATCCTGCTCCCCGATAGTGCGTCTTGAGGGACAAGTCGGTATTCCGTAACCGGCGCGGACGGAATCACGTACCTGCTCCACAATACATTGGCAGTGGATCCCGGATCGGGACAACAGTGCGTCAGGGGATGAGAGCGGGTGAGGGGAATCGAACCCCCGTTCTCAGCATGGGAAGCTGATGTTCTACCACTGAACTACACCCGCACGATGGGCGGAAATGCTAGCGGCGGCTCGAACGGCGCGCACCTCGACGTGAGTCGCTCGTGGAGGTGCTCATCATACGAGCTGGCCCGAGAGGCCCCACACGCTGATGACGATCCCCACACCCAGCAGGAACCGTGCGCGACCCGGCCGGTATGCGCCTTGGACCCCCTTTGGCGCCTGGCCCCGTGCGTTCTTCCACATGGCAAGGCCGTTACCGAACACCATGGCCAACCCGATCGCAGACATCAGTTGTGCCAGGAGCGTGTTCAATCCGAGAATGTCCGCCATGGAGTCCTGTCAACGGGAGTACCCGCTCAATGATGATCGTGCCTGGGTGAATGTAGCCGACTAGGGCCTGTTAACACAAGTCTCCACCACATACAGATTGTTGGTTAACAGATAGTAAGGGGCAAACACGATACGAGTCTTGAGGCGATCCTTCCAAACGAGGATCGTAGTCGTTTCTTAACCAATGCATACTATCTTGTG
>JAPOQZ010000113.1 GCA_026710435.1 bacterium
CCACACCCCTCGGGATGCGCTGGACCGTCGAGCGTACCAACTCATGGCTCTCCAACTACGGGCAACTACGCCGCAACACCGACCGACACACCCACCACCGACATGCCCAACTCCAGCTAGCCATCACCCTCATCATCACCAGCAAACTCATCGACTGGAGAAACCGCTGGAGCCCCAACTCATCCCCTATCCGCTAATGCTCTAACCGGGTAGTGGCCTGCTGTATCGGCTCTCCCGGTGGGTGCGGACTGTCTCGCCGCACCTGGCTTGAACTTGCCGAGAGCCTGTGTTTCGGTCGACTGACCAGCAGGACCCCTTCCCAGCGCACGCGTCCGTTTCGCGAGAAGCGGTGCCTTCACGGTGGGGGTGTTCGGGCCACTCGGGGGATACTCCGGAGTGTCCTATAGAGACGAAGGCGTTCGGGCTGTCGGGTCGTGGGGTCCGTGTCTGATAGCGGCGACGGTTTGTGGGAGTCCGACTTGTTCTAGGAGGGTGCTGAGCAATCCACCAGCGGCCTGCCAACCGCCGGCAAAATGCCTGGGGTGGCGGGCGGCAGGCCCGAGCAATCGTCATTGTTCAGCACCGTCCTAGGCGGTCGAGTAGTTGGGTGTAGCTCTGTGGTGGTTTGCGGAGGGCTGTGGCTTGTCTGGTGAGGGTGTGTACGACTTCGTCGTGTGCGGTCTTGAGCAGGTGATGCACGAAGTGGTCAGGGCTTTGAGCTTTGATGTCGAATTGGTTCAGTGCGCTGTCGGGGAAGTCTCGAAGGTTGTTTGTGACGATTGTCTGGGCGCGGCTGCGGATAGCGGCGACGACGACGTGGCGGTCGTTTTGGTCGGGGAGTTCGACTGCTTCGATGAGTGGTTCATACCCGGTGACAAGGCAGTCGGGCACGGCTCTGACCATGAGTTGGCGGGTTCGTTCGAGGCGGGCTGGGTCGAGTTGGGGGTTCGCTCGGATGACGCTGGTTGTCATCTCGTCGAGGATGGCGTCGGTCCACTTGGCGCGGTAGAGGCCGGTGCATGCGAGCCGGATAAGCAGGTCGCGCAGCGACGCCGGGTGTAGTACGTTGGCGTCGTATACCACGGTGGAATACGTTGGGTCAGTACTCGAGGCCCAGATGTTCAGCCTCGGCTGTGAGTTCGTCAAGTATCCGCTGGCGTTCCAATTCCTCCCGCCGCCGGTAGGCGAGGACATCGGTGAGCCTGACGCGTCGACGGTTGCCCACACGACGGAACGGGATGGCTCTGTTTTCGAGGAGACCCACTAGGTACGGTCGTGACACGTTGAGCAGGTCGGCGGCTTGCTGGGTCGTCAGTTCGCTGTGGGGGGCGGCAACGGTCACGACGCTACCGTTGGCCAACTCGGCCAGGATCTCACGTAGCAAGCTAACCGCGGGAGCGGGGAGGTCGATCACCTGTGAGTCGCTCGGTTGATCGGCCGTATGAAGCTGCAGCGACGCAACAGCGTCACTGTGCCCGGCGAGGTAGGCCTGCAGGAGTTCGGCGGCGCGGGCAGCCTGCTCGGTCTCCGCGCTGTCTGGTGCCCGTGGCTTGCTGTGTGTCTCCGTCGTGAAGGTCATTTGGGCCTCCTCGGTTCCGATTCTCGGTGGTGACCTAGCTTCTGGCTGCGGCGCAGACTGGCGCTTCTCCTGGCCGGCCCGCGGATACCACCGTACCAGGCATTCGAAATATCCGTACCATCCGTTGTGGGTAGTGCAGTCGAATCAGTATACTTCTGTTCGTTCCTGCGGGGTCTGCGCGGGATACGGACTGCTGATGTGCGCATCCATTTTCTCCGGTCGCGTCGCAGGGGAGGGAGGAAGCCGATTTTGTCCAGCCTAGGAGGGTGCTGAGTCGGAAGTTCGTCACAGAAGAGCGGCCTACACCTCCACCCCACCGAACCCCGAGAACGCGAAAACCACCGGAAGGTGCCTCTTCCCTTGGGATCCCCCCCCCGCCGCCACCTCCGAGGGTCACGGACGCGACCTTCTATCCCCTGTGCGGGCCGGTTCCAGACAGTATGAACCCTGCCACGGTCCGCTCGACGTCGGAAACGAACCGCCGGTGTATACGGCTATCTACCATTGTGACACGAGCCTGTGACAGATACAGCCCGCTCGTAGCGTCGGTCGGTTCCGGTTCGGCTCATCAAGCCCGGAACGCAAGCGAAACAGAGATACAGGACACTAGGTGGTATCAGCCGGGATCAGCTCCAGCGGGTAGAGGCCGCTCAACTGCCCCGTCTGATCAGGCGACTCGTCCTCGAGACCACACCGGGCCTCGTTGAGGTTGACTTCCCTGCTGATCAAGGGGTCTACGCAGGCGGATGGGACGGCATCGTTGGGTCAACGGAGTCGACTCCGTGGCTACCGGACGGTTTGTCGCTGTGGGAGATCGCGGTCCGTAAGAGTGGTGCTCAAACAAAAGCAAACAAAGACTACGGGAACCGTACTTCGACACCTGATGGTTCGCCTTCGGGATGCGCTACCTATATGGCTCTGATCGTAAACCCTTGGGACCAGCGCCACACCTGGGAGAAGGATCGAAACTCTGAGCGGCGGTGGCGCCGAGTACGAGCTTTCGGACTGGACGATCTCCACACTTGGTTGGAAGCGGCTCCTGTGACCCGCGCCTGGCTGGCCAAGCAGATGGGCTACAACCCGCACCTAACCCCCACCAGCCCCCCACGCCGCCGATGTAGTGGAAACGCCCCACCCTCGCACCCTCTTTGACCAGGTAAAACGCGAAACCCCCCGCCATAGTCGCGTCTGAACCACACCGATGCTGGATGAAGATTGGCGCCTGTCGTCCGTCGTCGAGGCTGTGACGCCGCCGCGCCGGGCGCCGGTCAGGGAAAGGCGCCGTCTTTTTCGGTATCCTCCTAAAGGTTTGTCCCTAAGTGGATTCCAGCTTGATGGATCTGGGTTCCGGCTATTGATTGTCCGACGGGCCATGCGATGGCTCCTACCAGGAGTAGTGTCAGAGCCCAGGTGACCGCCTTACGGCGGTAGGCCCATCTTCCACGTATTATTAGGTTCAGACTGGCAACTATCAACGGTACCGGCACACCTCTGGCTACGGCCGCCGTTGCGATGTTCCGGGGAGACTCGATGGCTAGCCGCCCGAACTCTTCGTTTGCTATGTTGTCACCTAGGGGAGTGACGATGAGGATGATCCCGATCACACCCGGTACTACGCATGTCAGAGTGATCAACGCCGTGGTGCGCAGAGTCCGGCGGTCTGTTCTTTGGAGTGATTCGATTTCCTGATCGGTGGGGGATCCTTCGGTGCGGCGATCTGCAAACGAGAGGATTGACCATACGAATGCGGATCCCGCGGCGAGTCCGTATGTGAGTTGTGAAAGGGACACAAGCCCCCGGAAGTCAGGTTCTAGTTGTAGACCGGATAGGGAAGGCGGGTTTGTAAGGTACCAGTACATTATTGAGGCCGCGGCGACTAGTCCGTACGCTTCGGCTCTGCGGCGGTCGCTCTTGGAGTTGTTCCATCGGCCGAGAAGCGCCACGGCCAGTACCAGGAGCGGAAGCTGCCACCCGAACAGAGGCGATCCGAATGGGAACAACACTGCTCCGATCGTACGTCCGGCCTGCCACTCAAGCACCGCGGCACCGACAAAAGCCAGAGCGATGAACCGTCCCGACAAACGAAGCAGCCACCGACGGGTCTTGGTACGGCGTTCTCGTCTGGTTCTGGCTAGGTCTCTGCGCTCGGCCTCGCGCGCGGTGTGTTGGAAGCGGTTGGCTTCGTCGGCCAAGAGCGCGGCGGCGATGGTATCGGCGAGGGAGGAGCCGGTGGCTATGTTCTGATACCACCCCGGAACGTGGCGGCCTGTCGGACGCGATTTGGGCCGTTGCCACTTGAAGTTGTCGAGTATCCGAGGTTGGGCACATGCCGATAGCAGAGGTGCTGCCCAATCTTCGATGGGTGGAACGTTGGCGCCCGCGGATCGTGCTTGGAGGATGATCTCCTCCGCTCGGCTCAGCGCCGCCCTCCATTGCCGACCGATCTCTCCTGTTTCGGTGTTGTGAGAGCTCCGGGCCCATGCTTCGAGTATTTGCTGGTCGTGTAGCGCTTCGACGAATCGGCGGTCTGCGTCCGAGTCGCCGAGTGCGGCGGCTGCGATCGAGTCCCTGGTCAGGGGCCGTTCCCCGTACCAGGCCGGTTGCGTGGGGTCCAGAGCGACGACCAACTCGACGATTGCGGTGTCGATGCTATGGCCTGAGGGCGGTTTGTCCGCCCAGCGTTGGGCGAGCTCGGCGAGGGTGTCGGTGCCGAACTCCAGGATAACTTTGTCCATGAACGGGTTCCGCCGGCTGACGACACCGATCATCCCGGCCGCCAAGGCCCAGTGCCGCACGATTGCGGCGGCGAGGTCTGAGGGTTGTGAGAAGAGCTGCTGATTGAACGGGACACCGCGCGTTGCGGTAGTCGGGGCCGAGGGGTTCTCGGCTACAACCTTTGGCGTGTCGCCTTCAAGCCAGCGCCGGACCTCTTGTATCGTCCAGCGGACCTTGGGGTCGTAGCGGGTCAGACCTCGGCATAGTTGTTTGAGCGGGCCTTGTGCCATCGATTCGACCACGGAGGGAGGAACCCTCTTGTGATGCTGATCCAGTATCCCTTGAAGGTTGAGGTCGGCATATGGTTGTTTGCCGGTGGCGAGCATCGCTATCGTCAGTCCGAGCGCCCAGTAGTCGCGTGGTTCGCCGCCGATCATTCGCATCATTTCGGGTGCCTGGTAAGTGATTGTGGCGTTGCGGCTGGTCGCGTGATACGTCCTGTTGTCTGCTACAACCGCCAGTCCGAAGTCGCCGAGAACCAGATCGAGAGGAGTGTCGCTCCGGACGAGTACGTTCTCGGGCTTTATGTCGTGGTGCGCGAGCCCGGCGTCGTGGAAAGCGGCGATCGCGGCCGACAGTTCGGCCACCACGTCTTTGAGCTTGCCCGTGGTAAGGCCCGTTCCCATTCGTCGGCGATAGTCGACCAGGTTGCCGCAGGCGACGCGTTCCTGGACTTCGTACCAGCGTCCGTCCGATAGGCGATCGTAATCGATCAGCCGAACCGTGTGGGCGGAATCAAGTGCTCGTATGCGTCCAAGGGCTTCGACCTTCAACTTGACATGCGGGTGGTACAACTTGAGAATGCGCGGTTCGCCGGTGGCTACTTCGGTGACCTCGTAAAGGTGTGCTTCGCCGCCGGTCGGCGGCATCTGGGTGAGGAAGTGATACGTACCCGATAGCTCGTCGGGCAGCGGACTCGAACCGGGATGCATTCGCGAACCGGCGCCCTCCTGCTCGAGATGTGTCCAGACCGAGTCCGGGCGCCCGTCTTCTCGGTGTGTCGGACCGACTTCCGGGATCCGGTCCTCGCGATGGGTCGCAGGGTCGGAATGTCCAGGCGAAGGTGTGGGCTGCTCGCGTAACGTTCGATCGTTCATGTAGTCTCTCCGGCGAGTTCGATCAACCCCAGCGAGATGTTGTCGCGACCACCCGCGGCGAGCGCTTCATCCACTAGGGCGCGGGCGGCGTCCGCCGGTGGCCTGCTCATCACCAGTGCCAGCGTTTCGTGCGGAACTCCGGCGAATAGGCCGTCGCTTGCTACGAGTATCCTGCCGGTGTCCGCGGGCTCTCTACTGATGTGGACGTCTACCGGGGTGTGGGTATCGAGGCCGCCGAGTGATTGTGTAATGGGGCCGTGGGGCGCTCCGGTGTGTCGGTCATCGATAGAGGCTTGTATCAGATAACCGCCGCCTGCGAGGTAGACCCGAGCATCCCCCACATTGAAAACGAGCAGCGTGTCGGAGGAGACGACAACACCGGCGATGGTTGCGCCCATGCCGCCGACGCCCGGTATCCTTCGCATCGTGGCGTAGATCTCGTCGTTGGCCGCCGAGACCAGAGATTCTACATCGGACGGGGTCCGGAGTCGGGTGTGGCCGGAAGCTATCACGTCGGCAGCGACCGCAGCCGCGACGCCGCCGGCCGGGTGGCCTCCCATACCGTCGATAACCGCCAGCAGGCCACGACGCCCGAGAACGAACTCGGCAAGCTGGGTGTTGCCGCTCGCAAGCACGACGCCGTCTACGACGACGCGATCTTGGTTCTCGGTTCGGTGGAGCCCGCGATGCGTGATCGCTGCGAGCCTCACTGTCGGTCAGGCTCGGCGCGGACGGTGAAGTAGACCTTCGATGAGAACGACACCGTATCGCCGCTTCGGATCTCGACAGGAACGTGCGGGGCGATACGGTTCCCGTTCCGGAACGTACCGTTGGACGAGCCGTGGTC
>JAPOQZ010000104.1 GCA_026710435.1 bacterium
GAAGTTCGTCACAGAAGAGCGGGCTACACCTCCACCCCACCGAACCCCGAGAACGCGAAAACCACCGGAAGGTGCCTCTTTCCCTGGGATCCCACCCCCGCCGCCACCTCCGAGGGTCACGGACGCGACCTTCTATCCCCTGTGCGGGCCGGTTCCGGACAGTATGAACCCTGCCACGGTCCGCTCGACGTCGGAAACGAACCGCTGGTGTATGCGGCTATCTACCATTGTGAAACGAGCCTGTGACAGATGCAGCCTGCTCGTGACGTTGGTCGGTTCCGGTTCGGTTCATCAAGCCCGGAACGCAAGCGAAACAGAGATACAGGACACTAGGAGGGTACTGAGCAATCCACCAGCGGCATGCCAACCGCCGGCATAATCCCTGGTCGGTGGACGGCAGGCCTCAGCAATCGTCATTGGTCAGCACCCTCCTAGGTGCCGATTTAAGGGCCGGGAGCACGCGGCCCCCACACTCGGAGGCCTGCCCCGTCTGATTCTGACGCTCCTCCCCGCTCACCCAGAGTCCATCGACACCGGCGGCCTCGGGGATGTGTGATCCCCCATCAAGCTCCGAGGGTGCTGCCGGTGTTATCCTCCCGGGGCCGATCACGTCGTATGAGAGTTAGAGTCTCTAGTGGCCCCTCGCCCGGACGTTGCGTATTACTACCCCGCTCCGTACTGGGGCTGGCGCGACGGTGGATGGGTGAAGTCTCTGCTGTTGTTCTTCGATCAAGTCTCGATTCTGTTACCTAGCTAGGTACATGCACGGTCGCCATGAGTGGGCGGATCCGACGCTGGTGATACCCCTTGAGGAGCGTGGGCTGTTGCAGGTACTGGATCCGGATGACTGGGTAGACCAGGAGATGACAGAGCAGCTGGCCCAGATCATGGTCGGGTTACTCACCAACGGAGCCTTCGACGACCTCCCCGAAGAGAAGTACTTCCATGAACTGTCGAACTCGCGATTGGGTTTCAGCGCGGATGTCGAACTTGCGGCGATGCTCGTGGAGGGACTCGCAGCGAAGGGCTTGGCGCGTCCCAGCCAAGACGGTGTATCCGTGCCGCTACATCCGACAGTCAGAACAACCATCCTTGTTGTGTTGAGTCAACTCTCCCGGACAGCGGGCACCCGACGAAACCTCGTTATGCATCCCACAACCAACCAGCGGAGAGCGATAGACGACCTCATCCGAACCCTGGCACGAGAGGAGATGCCCTCCGCCGGACGGGTCATCAGCCTAGGAGGGTGCTGAGCAATCCACCAGCGGCCTGCCAGCCGCCGGCATAATCCCTGGTCGGCGGACGGCAGGCCCGAGCAATCGTCATTGTTCAGCACCCTCCTAGACCTACACAAAGTGTCGTTCGACCTCGACCCCGTGCCTTTGGGCGACCTCCTCGAATTCCGTTTCGAACACCGGGACGACCATAAGGCCTACATGCGGAGTCTGCGTGGGTTCATGGTCGAACTCGCCGAAACCGACGGCGCAGGAGACCGGGAGCAGCTTCTCCGCGAGCGACTCCAAGAAATCGGCGACGCTGCTCACGGCTTACGGAGCGTAACTCGTTCGCTCGGCAAGACCGTCGGAGGTTTCTCCCTCGGTCTGGTAGGTACCGCATGGTCTGCGGCCAGCGGCGACATCTTAGGTGCGGTACTTGGGGCAGCCGGAGTTACGTTAGGTCTAGTCCCGTCCGGGCGGGGTCCGGCAACCGCGTACTCTTACCTCTTCGCGTCTCAGCGCCGATTCGCGTGACACCCGATTCTTGGAGCGGGGAGGTGGACTCGTGAGTACGCGTGTGTTGTTCCTCGACGATTCGGGCAAACCGGATTGGAGCCACCCGTCGAGGGGCCTGGTGATTGGCGGGTTCTCGGTGTCGTCCTCTCAGGTGCCGTCCCTTAGCCGTAGGGTCGCTGGGGCAAAGGCGAAGTTCTACCCAGCCCTGGGGGACCCAGCCTTATGGGAGTTGAAGTCCTCCTCCCTCGTGAAGTCCAACCCGTGGAAGCGCCGCAAGAACCGTGACCTCGTGGACGAGATTCTTCGGCTTGTCCAGGTGGCGCGGGGAACTGTCTACACGGTGAGCATCGACAAGCGTCGGATGCACCATCGGATGACCCTCAAAACAACGATGCCCCTGCAACTCCAAGCGCTCGTGGAGCACTTCGCTGTTGAGTGCGCCGACTACCGCGCGACAGGTCTGATCGTCTCCGACTGGTCGAGCCACTACCACGACGCTCATGCAAGTAAGTGTGCGGGCAGTTCAATAACCTCGCGCCGCCTCCCGCTACATCCAGGCGTGTACTACGCGAACTCGCTGACTACGCACGCGATTCAGGTGGCCGACCTGATCGCAGGTGTACGACGGCGGGTAGTGGAAGGCGTCGGCCGCCTCGCCCAACTCGACCGCAGAATGGCAGCGACGCGGACCCTGACCGGCCACCCCGGGCCGATCACCGACCAGGGGCAAATCTACACGAATCAGATAGAACTGATTTGAGTTCGCCGCGAAGACCTGATCAGCCTTCTCGGTGTGTATGAGAACTGGCGGAGGGTGCCCGCTGGCTTGCTAGCGGGGCGTCGCTTGCCATTTCGCGCTGCGGGCTCATAGAATAGTGACTGCCTGTCCGCTCGGTTAGTAGGCGTACGCTGAATGTAACCGAAGTGCGGCGGCGACGGGGCCCCGGAACGCACGGGGCCCTTTTCTTTGTCAGTTGCGCTCGAGTGTTTCCGGCTGAAATACTCGACACCTCCCCGCTGTCCGGTTAGCGGTTGAAACGCAAAAGAGCTTGGCCAATTCGCTGGGGCCTGGAGCCTGTCGGCCTGTGAGTGATGATGCGGGGGGTCGGGGGCCGGGAGATGCTGTGCTGGCCGGGCGTCAGCTTCGGGCGAAGGTTAGGAGCTTGTGTATCTTGCCGGCGTCGGCGGCGCGTAGAGCAGTTTGGTAGTGCCGTCTCAGTTCGCTGGTTGTCATACCAAGATTCTTACCCCAGCTGAATGGTGCCATGCCCAGGGCGGCGGCGAGAAAGTCGGCGCAGATTCGGCTGTGCCGACCGTTCCCGTTGGGGAACGGGTGTATAGAGACGAGCCGGTGGTGGAAGCGCACACAGATTTCGTCGGGTTCGTATGTTTCGTGTTCTACCCAGGTGGAGACATCGTCAACCAGTGACCGCACCGCTGGGGCGATACCGGTCGGGTCTACCCCGATGTTGGTCTCGCGTAGCCTGTACCGGCCGGCCCATTCCCAAACCTGGCTGAACATTGCTTGGTGGAGGTCACGCAGGTACAGGTCGTCCAACAGTGCAGGGACTGGCGGGGGCGGCCGTAGAAGACCACGGGCGATGTTGCGTTCCTCGGCGTCGAACAGGTCACCGCGAGTCGCGATGTACGACGGGATCAAACCGTCGCGGTCCTCGTCGGACAGCACAGTGTGACCGTCTCCCTCGAGGCGGAACAGTCCGGTCATCGGTGCGGGCTCGCGCTCCACAACCCTCTACGGTTCGTGAGTTCTTCGGCTAGGTCCTCGATCCGGGCGTCGAGGCTGTCGTCGGTTTCTTGGTTTTCCAGGCGGCTATGGTGCGCGACCCACCCAAGATGCTGTCTTGCTTTGCGTCTTGCTTGCCGCTTGACGGTCTCAGTGAGACTCGTTCTGGGTACCAGGGCGTACACGAGTTCGCAATCAAGAGCGTCAGCGACCCGCTTCAACGTGTTGAGTTGAACGGAGAACCGCAACTCTGCGTGTTCGAGCGCTGTCACCCGCTGCTGGCTGACACCCAACCGACGGGCTAGTTCCGTGGTAGACATGCCCAGTGCGTCTCGGACAGCGCGGATCCAGCCTCGATGAGGGCGTCCCATTTCGGACAGGGGACCCAGACGGCGGTACCTTTCGTCCATGCGGCGCCGAGCGTGCGCTCCCATATGTTGCATAACAGTCCCTCTCCCGAGGGTTCCCTCACAGACCCCGTGCTTACAATAATAGTATTGTATCAGGGACCCTAAATGACAATATAAAAGTTGTGGATAGTGGGTTGGGTTCTCGTCCCGCATAGAGGTCCCGATTTGCCGCATCGGAACTTGGAGTGCCCTGTCGCGACACGTTCGGGGGTCTGAACCAACCCGGCGGCGTGCACCGCAGTCCCGTTTGAATCCGGACCCGCCGGGAGCATCCGGGTGTTGCAGGTATCGGGCGTATATGTGCAATACCCGACCCCACCGAAACACCCTGACCAGGGGTTACGCGAAACCCGAAACTGCGTGAACCCTGCGGGATATGTGAAATACCGCATGATCCGGGCTCTTGGGCGGTTAGGGTTTGGGGTACCCAACCACACCCATGGGAAGCCCCCGGACCTCCGCAGGTCGGGGGTTCTCCCATTCTGGGGGTCGTTGGAGGCCGGGCATTTACCGGGCTGTGTCATAGTGGTGGGCGATACTCGGGGCTATGGGTCACGTCGTCCACTTCCCACCTGCAGCATCACCGGAGCCGGATCATCCCCTCCGCCATGTGCCGTCCCTGGCCGGGGCGGTGGAGGCTTTCCTCGGCGGCCGGGCTCTGGCCGCGGCTACCCGCCGTACCTACCGCCAGGCCCTCGGCCCCCTCGTCGAGGCCCTGGACGGCGACTGTCCGGTTACCGACTTGGATGCCGATCGGGTGGCTGCTGTGTTCGCGGAGCGGTGGGACGGCTGCGCGGCGGCGACGTGGAACACCCGGAGGGTCGCGGTGCAGGCCTTCACTACCTGGTGTCAGGAACGGTGGCCGCTGGCCGAAGTCGCGCCACGCCGCCGGCAGGCCGATAACACCCGGGCCATCCCCCTTGGAGGATCTCGAGGAGTTGTGGCGCCGGCGGACGGTGCCGCTTCGGGAGAAGACCCTGTGGCGGATGCTGTATGAAACAGCCGCCCGCGCGTCCGAGGTTCTCGCTTTGGATGTGGAGGACCTGGACCGGGCCCGGCGGTGGGCCCGGATCGGTTCCAAGGGTGGCAGTGTTGACATGGTGGTGTGGGCGGCGCTGACCGCCCGCCTCTTGGGCTGTTACGTCACCGATCGCACCGGAGGGCCGCTGTTCTTGACCCGGTGGAGGTCCCGCACTGCTCCGGCCCGCCGTGACCTGTATGAGGCGACCGGCCAGGCCCGGCTCTCCTATCGCACAGCCGCCGCCGAGTTCCGCAAACATTCGGGTGGGTGGACCCTCCACCAGCTCCGCCACTCGTCCCTCACCCATCTCGCCGAAGCGGGAGTATCAGCTGTGATGCTGCAGGCGAAGAGCCGGCATCGGGATCTGCGTACCTTGTCGGTGTACACGAAGCCTGGGGTGGAGGCAGTACCCGGTTGGATGTGCCGGTCCGCTGATCGAAGAGGTTCCGGTTGGTGGGCGTGGCTGGCTGTGCTCGGGGTCGGGTCGGGTATGGCGGTCGATTGGGGTGGCCTGCTGACGGTGCCGACAGCTCCGCCGGGATGGGTATGTGTGGGCGATTGGCCGTGACGTGTGGCTTCTTGGTTTGGCAGAATGTATGCGATGGTCCTCGGCGAAGTTGTCATCCAAGCCGATTTGCCTACCGTGGTAGTGGTATCGGTAGCGGCGGTGAGTGGCTTGATTCTCGGTCCTCTAGCGCGCAGGGCCTGGTCGAGGAGGAGCACTCGTCGGCTTGCCGACACTGTCGCCCAGGCCGTTGTTCGGGCTCTCGAAGACACCGACACCGGCCGTGGTCGCCCGAAGGAAAGCTCGGACCGGTAGAACGTTTCAGGCAGGAAACGTCGGTGTGGAGGCCACCAGGGGTTTCAGCGAGGAGGTGCTCCGCAAGCGGTCTTTACATTGATCCGGTCTGGTGCGTCCGGGTGGT
This sequence comes from bacterium, assembly GCA_026710435.1. Lineage (GTDB taxonomy): Bacteria > Actinomycetota > Acidimicrobiia > Spongiisociales > Spongiisociaceae > JAPPFW01. Next base: position 5,835 of record JAPOQZ010000104.1, read on the forward strand.
GTCTGAGCCGCTCCACGGGGAGGTTCAGTCCGACCGGGCGTGTTCGCGTGTGGGGTGAGGATCTCTAGAGGATGGCCTCCTGGGCATCCTCTAGTACTGACTGGTACCGGCTCCGTACTTGCCTGGTCAGAACGGAGCCAGAAAAAGGTAAGCGTAGAAGACCGCTTCGGCCCATAGACTCTTATCGTGTCCGTTGGGACAGTCCTCATTAGGCGGCATAGCCGGTGTGCTCTCGAAACGGTCGTTGCTGAGTCTGCTCTCAAGGCCCTCGGGACGTTTCGGGTCCCGGGCGTTCGGGTATTCGCGGGACCACCGCTCCGATCGGCCCCAGATAGTGATCGGCCTGTTGTGCACCTCAGACGGGATCCCTGTAGCGCATCATGTGTTTGCGGGGAACACCAACGACGCCACCACCCTGTCTGGGGTGTTGGGCGACTTGGCGGAGCGGTTCGCGGTTGGTCGTATCTGTGTGGTCGCCGACCGGGGCCTGATCTCGGCAGCCAACGTCTCGGCGGTCACCGAAGCCGGGTTCGACCACCTATTAGCCACACGACTGCGCCGCGACGCCGTCGCCGCACAGGCCCTTGCGGCCATCGACGAAGACACCGCCTGGGTCGACATCGCCCAGCACAGTTGCCGCGCCGCTGATATCTTCCTCGCAGACGGGACCCGCACGGTTGTGGTCGAATCCGACGCCCGCGTCCGCCGTGACACAGCCCGCACAGCCGAAATCGTCGCCGCCACCGAAGCCAAACTCAGCGGGCTGGAGGACCGTGTCCGCGCCGGGCGGGTCGAAGACCCCGCCAAAATCGGGGCAGCCGCCCAACGTATCCTCGCCACTGTTGGCGCCGGCCGGCTATTCGATGTCGAGATCGGAGAAGGCCGGTTTCTCTACCACTACAACGAAGACGCCCACACATACGAAGAACTCCTCGCCGGCCGCTACGTGCTGGCTACCAGCCTCACACCCAACCAAGCTGACACTGCTCAAGTCGTGGGCTACTACCGCCAGCTCGCAGCAGTCGAAGCACGCTTCCGGGTCCTCAAAGATCATCTACGGCTCCGCCCGGTGAGGCACTGGACCGAACAACGAGTCCGCGGCCATGTCGCTGTCTGCGTCTACGCCGCCATAATCGAGACGCTCATCAACCACGCCCTCACCCAAGCCGACATCCGCGACCCCGACATCGGCAACCAACACCTCACCGCCGCTCGAGCCCTGCGCGACCTCAACCGTATCCGCCGCCACCAACTCACCGTCAACAGCCGCCGAATCGGACTCACCACCCGACGCAGCCCCCTACAAGCCCGGACCCTCACCGCCATCGGAGCAGACACCCGCACCTGGGACAACCCCACCATCACCTAACCCCCACCATCAGCCCCCCACACCGCCGATGTAGTGGAAACACGTCACACCCAAACCCCCCCTAACCAGGCAAAACGCGAAACACCCGCCAAATTCGGGTCTGAGCTTCAGTACGCCGACTTCTCCAGTCCTTGGGTCGTCAGAGGTCAGGAACGACCATCAATGGAGAACATCCAAGGTACCTTCGCCGTAAGGCTGAATACACACGCGATCGGCATGACCCGACTCGCTGGTACGAACTTCTCTGGTTCACGAATGCTGCTCGCAAGTTTCGCTGGCGTCGATCTCCAGGGGGCCGTTATGGCCGACGCGCACCTGCCGAGCACCAGATTCGACAGTGCGATGATGTATGGCGTCGATTTCTCCGATTCGAAGATGGTGGATGCCGACCTGTTCGAAGATGGTGGATGCCGACCTGTCCAACACATTCTTGACCTCTGTCACGCTGACCGGCGCCAGTTTGCGCCGGACAAATCTCACGGGCACAGACCTGTCCGGATTCTTCAGCGAAGGTTCCACCGAGTATTTGCCGCCAACGGAGCTGACTCAAGCCCAACTCGACCGAGCATGCGCAGCCCCGGACAACCCACCCAAGCTCGCCGAGAGCAGTGACCTGATCTGGAACCCTCAGCCATGTTCGACATGAGCCTTATGACCCATCGAACCGGTCAATTGACGTTCTACGGCCAGATCAAGCGGCAACTCAGGGATACGACGGATCTTCGCCGAGGTGGACTTCTGATCGAAGAGACGGTTGGCGGCCTCCCTGACCCACGCCCACGTCTCCGGCCCGGCCGGACGACTCTGGATGCCAGCAAACGTCTCGTTGGGATCATCGCACCGGGCCATGATCTCCCTTGCTAGTGCCGTTCGTCCATACGCAAGGCCATACCGGGCGCTGCCCCATCGGGGGTGCCCTGACATCAGAGTCGGCACCCTCCGTGGAACATTGGCCCCACTCGGGCATCGCTAACAAATCTTACAGTAAGTTTAGTTAGCCATCCTCGGCCCTCCATGGACGATGCCACGGTCGAGGCTAGCGGAGCCCGGCCTAGACAGGCGGGGCATGCCCTCCGGCGTAGCGTAGTGCTCTTGAGTAGTTTTACTCAAGAGCGTCAGGGAGGGCTAGGCTGCCAGCTATGCGGAGTTTCGAGCGCTCGCAGGTGGACACGCTGAGAGAGCGCCTGTCGGAGCAACCGGAGCGCCTCGTGGCTATCTTCGGTCCGCGTCAGACCGGCAAGACGATCGCGGCTCGCCAAGCTGTGTCGTCCTTCGCCAGCAGATATGAGGCGGTCGACGAGCCGGATTCGACGGTACCGGCCCCCCGGCCGGTGACGAGGGACCACGCTGGTCTGGGATCGCGGTCGATGGTCCGGGATGTGCGCTGGCTGACGGATGTCTGGGAAGAAAGCCGTTACGAGGCCCGCCGATCGAGGGGAGGCTTCGTGCTGGTCCTAGACGAGATTCAGAAGATCGCCGGCTGGTCGGACACCGTGAAGGGACTGTGGGACGCCGACCGCGCTGACGGTTGTCCGCTACATGTGGTCGTCCTCGGTTCCGCTCCCCTGCTGATGCAGTCCGGGCTCAACGAGAGCCTGGCAGGCCGGTTCGAGCCGATTCGATTCACCCACTGGTCCTATATGGAGATGGCTGAGGCGTTCGGTTTCGATCTGGACCGCTACATCTTTTTCGGCGGCTACCCGGGCGCGGCATCGCTCGTGCATGACCATGAGAGGTGGAGCCGTTACGTGCGGGACGCTCTCATCGAGCCGATCATCGAGCGCGACGTTCTGGCGATGACCAGGGTGGACAAGCCGTCGTTGTTGAAACGCCTCTTCGACATGGGCGCCCAGTACTCGGGGCAGATCCTGTCGTACAACAAGATGCTCGGCCAGCTCCAAGACGCCGGGAACACCACAACCCTCACCCGCTACCTCAAGCTGCTCTC
>JAPOQZ010000170.1 GCA_026710435.1 bacterium
CGAGCGGACCGTGGCAGGGTTCATACTGTCCGGAACCGGCCCGAACAGGGGATAGAAGGTCGCGTCCGTGACCCTCGGAGGTGGCGGCGGGGGTGGGATCCCAAGGAAAGAGGCACCTTCCGGTGGTTTTCGCGTTCTCGGGGTTCGGTGGCGTGGAGGTGTAGCCCGCTCTTATGTGACGAACTTCCGACTCGGGACACTAGGGCGGCAGTGGACCGGGGTCAGCGCGCCCGCAGGAGGACACTGGAATCAGGACGAGGGTTGCCCGCCGGCCGGTGACCCGCGAGCCTGGACCCGCGGTAGGGCCGGCGGGGTTTCGCAGCACCCGGCGAACTTGTCACACGGTTCCGGTTGGTCGCCGATCCGGTGATACTGGTACCGGACAGCCCGACCACCACACCCTCCCAGGTGAACCGGCAGAAGTGGTGGACACCCAATTAGCCCCGATTATTGATGCGGGGGTTTGCGCTAGCCGAGCAGAGTGCGGGATATAGGCTTCTGACCAGGGACTACGGCCACTTCCACAATCCCGTCTCGGCCCGGCGGGACCTTCACCCGTCGGGTGGAGCCAGGCCCAGTCACGATCATGTGGTCGGGCAATCGTCATTGTTCAGTACCCTCCTAGCATCGGGAGGGATTCACGGAGGGCGAGGAGGCCTGGTTGTTCGGCGGGATACTGATGGTGGTCGCCATCTCCGTCTTCGTACTGATACACGAAGCCGGACACTTCCTGGCGGCGCGGGCCACCGGAATGAAGGCGACCGAGTTCTTCCTCGGTTTCGGTCCCCGGATCTGGTCTTTCCGCCGGGGAGAGACCGAGTTCGGCGTCAAGGCCATTCCTCTCGGCGGTTACGTCCGCATAGCGGGCATGAACGACCGGGAATGGGTGCACCCCGACGATATACACCGCACCTACCGGGAGCAGGTGTTCTGGAAGAAGTCCGTGGTGGTGCTCTCGGGCGTGACCCTCAACATGCTGATGGCCTTCCTACTGCTCTTCGGTCTCTTCTGGGTTTCCGGCAGTTTCGAGTTCACGACCACCGTGGGTAGGGTCAGCCCGGAGACATCGGAAGGCATCGCCTCCCCAGCCGCGGAGGCGGGCCTACGGGACGGCGACACCCTGGTGGCGATCGATGGGGTCGTAGTGGACGGGTGGGACCACGCGGTCTCCGTGATCATGGCCCGGCCCGGCAAGTTGGTGACGATCGACGTCTTGCGGGAGGGGAACCCGAAGTCGATCGAGGTCACTCTCGGCTCCGTCCATCCCTCGACCGGGGAGGCAACCGGCTTCCTGGGGGTGTCCCCGAGCACCCGCCGCATCCCGGTCGGCCCGGTACGAGCAGCCTCCCTGGCCGCCGGCGCCGAATGGTCGATACTCACAGGCACGCTCGAGGCTCTGGCCCGCATAGTCCGGCCCGAGTCCCTGGCGGAGTTGGGGGGAGTCCTCGCCGGCCGGAATGAAGTGTCCGATGCCATCCGCCCGGTGAGTCCGATCGGTCTCGTGCAGATCGGAACCCAGGTGGCGAGAGTCGGGATCGGCAACGTCGTGTTCCTGCTGGCGGTGGTCAACGTGACCCTCGCCATATTCAACAGCCTTCCCCTGTACCCCCTCGACGGAGGGCACTTCGCGGTGGCTCTCTACGAGAAGGTCACGAGACGCCGCGTGGACGCACGCCGCCTCATCCCGGTGGCGGTGACAGTGGTGATGCTGATGGTGTTCCTCGGTTTGGTGGCGGTGGTCCTGGACATCGTCGACCCGCTGACGCTTTGAGGGATTCGACGGCCCGCGAGCCGCTGGCTCCCGTCCGTATTGCGAGGGTGCCATGAGCCTGAAAGGCGGGTGGTTCATCGCGGCTCTGGTCCGGCACCCCAGGCTGGCGGGTGTCACCGTGCTCTACGTCGCCGCCTGGACCTTCTACGGCCTGGTGGCGGATACCGGGCAGGCCTACACGTATCTGGCGTGGATGGTCGGCGCGGTCGGCCTCGTCATGTACGTGGATGGTCGCGTCCGCTTCTCCACCCATGTCCTGGTGCTGCTCTGCATCGTCGGTTTCTGCCACATGGCCGGCGGGAACCTCCGTTTCGGCGGGGTCGTCCTCTACGAGCAGACGTGGTTGACCTACATTCGCTACGACCACCTCGTCCATGCCTTCGGATTGGGGGCGGCGGGATTGGCGGTCTGGGAGGCGACCCGCCGGATGCTTGCCGCGCAGGAGCCCAGGCAAGCCGCGGTGGTTGTGCTCCTCGGCGCCAACACGATCGGGGCCGCCATCAGATCGGCGAGTACCTCGCCGGCCTGTGGATCCCGGGAGTCCGGGTGGGCGGCTACGCCAACAACATGCAGGACCTGATCGCCAACCTGGTGGGCGGCCTGGTAGCCGCCTGGTGGGCCATCCACCGGTGTCGCAGCAACCAGCAAGTCTGATGATGTGCACACTCTCCTCTGCCAGGTCCGAGGGCGGTTCCTTGATCGAGCACTACACTTGGTCCCGATGAATCATCGTGACAGAACCCGGCAGATTCGAGTAGGCCGGGTGCCGGTTGGCGGGGGAGCGCCGGTCTCCGTCCAATCGATGACCACCACCAAGACCGCCGATGTGGACAAGACCCTTGCCCAGGTCTACGCCCTGGCTGCCGGCGGGGCCGACATCGTGCGTATCACCTGTAACGACGTCGGGGCGGCCGAGGGTCTGGCCGAGATAGTTCCCCGGTCGCCGGTTCCGATCATCGCCGACATCCACTACCAGTACCGGCTTGCCCTGGCCGCCCTCGAAGCGGGCGTCGAGGGGCTGAGGCTCAACCCGGGCAACATTCGCAAGCCCCACCAGATCCGGGCTGTTGCCCGGGAAGCGAAGGACCGCGGGATCCCGATCCGGGTGGGGGTCAACGCGGGCAGCCTGGACCGCGACCTGATGGCCAGGTTCGGCTCGGCCACCCCGGAGGCACTGGTCGCCTCCGCCCAGAAGGAGATCGGGTACCTGGCCGAGGAGGATTTCGAGGACATCAAGATCTCGGTCAAGCACTCCCACGTACCGTCGATGGTGGACTCGTACCGGCTCCTGGCCGACACCCTCGACTATCCTCTGCATCTCGGCGTGACGGAGGCGGGGCCACCCCCCGGGGGTTTGATCAAATCGGTGGCCGGCATCGCGACGCTGCTCCTTGAGGGTATCGGCGACACCATCCGTTTCTCGCTCACGGCAGACCCGGTGGAAGAGGCCAAGGCCGGCCGGCAGTTGCTCGAATACCTGGACCTGCGGGAACGAACCGGCCTGGACCTGATCGCCTGCCCCAGCTGCGGCAGGGCCGAGGTGGATGTTCTTGCCGTGGCCCAAGAGGCCCAGGTCAAGCTGGAAGAGGCGGATCTCCCCATCCAGGTGGCGGTGATGGGTTGTGTCGTCAACGGTCCCGGCGAAGCGCGCGAAGCTGACATAGGCATCGCGGCCGGCCGGGGGCGGGGACACCTGTTCATCAAGGGCAAGGTGGTACGGGTGGTTCCGGAGGCGGAGATGGTGGACGCCCTGCTCGATGAGGCCCGCCTTCTGGTGGAAGAGGGCGCCGATGCCCGAGTGGCTGCTGCCGACCGGGGCGCGGCGGGCCTTGCGTCCCGCGACCGGCGGCGGTTGCTGCAGATCCAGGGAGACGCCAACCAGGCCGCCGCGCGGCGTGCCGCAGTGGTGAAGGTCGCTTCCAGGGATCGATGAACAGCTGATGGGAGCGTGGGTGCGAGGTGTTCCCGGCATCCTCTATCCTGCTAGGAGGGGTGGTGGGAAACTCCCTCCCGGCCAGTTGTCCGGTGGTTACTACCTTGTCAGCGGACGGCTGGCCGACCAAGAACCCGTTTTCCATCCACCCTGCTAACCTTGATCCTTCATGTTTCCCGACATACCCGCGGCAACATGCCACATCAACCACATGATCGAGACTGGGCCTGACTTCACCCGACGGGTGAAGGTCCCGCCGGGCCGAGACAGGACTGTCGAAACACCCGTAGTGCCTGGTCAGAAGCTCATATCCCACACCCCCGTTCGCGGAGATCAAACCCCCGCATGAAAAGTCGGGGCTAGAGGTTCCTGACAGGAGTTCCGTTGCGCTGGTCCCGATCGTTCATTCCCACCCTCAGGGACGACCCTGCCGATGCGGTGGCGTCTAGCCACCGGCTGCTGGTACGTGGGGGGTTCATACGCCAACTCATGGCCGGTTCCTACTCCCTGCTACCGCTCGGAATGAGGGTTGCCCAGAAAGTCTCCGACATCATCAGAGAAGAGATGAACGCCATCGGCGGGCAGGAATTGCTGGCCCCCGTGGTTCACCCGGCCGAGATCTGGAAGAAGACCGGCCGCTGGGACGATGTCGAAGGGATCATGGTCAAGTTCAAGGACCGGAGAGATGCCGACCTTCTGCTCGCCCTGACCCACGAAGAGGTATTCGCCCATCTGGCAGCCGAGATGCACTCCTACCGGGAGTTGCCGCAATTGTGGTACCACCTGCAGACGAAGTTCCGTGACGAGGCGCGGCCGCGGTCGGGCCTGCTCAGGGTGCGCGAGTTCACGATGAAGGACTCCTATTCGTTCGATCTGGAGCAGGCGGGCCTCGACGTCCAGTTCGAAGCCCACCGGGGAGCCTACGAGCGGATCTTCACCCGGATGGGCCTGGACAGCATCCAGGTGGAAGCGTCCTCGGGAAACATGGGAGGGCGAGATTCTGTCGAGTTCGTCGTCAGGTCGCCGATCGGGGAGGACCGCGTGGCGGTCTGCGGGGCCTGCGATTACTCGGCCAATCTGGAGAGAGCGGTCAGCGCGCCTGAGGAGGTCGAGGACGACCCCTGGCCCGGACCGCCGGAGCGTTTCCCCACCCCTGGGATCCGTACGATCGCCGCGTTGACCGCAGTGGGCGAGTTCGCCGCGTCCCGTCGCCAGATCAAGACCCTCGTCTATATGGTGGGCGAAGAACTGACCCTGGTCGTCCTCCGGGGTGACCACGACCTCGAAGTCCAGAAGCTGGTCGACTCGGTCACCGACGCGGTCCGCCCCGCCACCGAGGATGAGATAGTGGGGGCGCTGGGTGCCCACCCTGGGAGTCTGGGGGCGGTCGGAGTCGATCTTCCCGTGGTCGCGGATCCCGCGCTGCGGGGCCGCTGCAACATGGTGACCGGCGCCAACCTGGACGACTTCCATCTGAGGGGGGTGGATGTCGAGCGTGACATCGGCGTCGGCAGATGGTTGGACCTCCGCAGCGTCAAGGATGGTGAGTTGTGCGGCAGGTGCCGCCGCGGCTCCCTCTCGGTCTCGACGGTCATCGAAGTCGGCCACATCTTCAAGCTGGGCACGAAGTACAGCAAGGCTCTCGGCGCCACCGTGCTGGACCGGTCCGGCCGGCCCACGCCGATCGTGATGGGTTCCTACGGCATCGGAGTGGGAAGGTCGATGGCCGCGATCGTGGAGGCATTCCACGACGGCAGGGGGATCGTGTGGCCGCTGACGGTGGCGCCCTTCGAAGTGGTCATTACTCTCCTGAGACCGGATCGGGTGGACGTCCGCCGAGCCGCGGACACCGTTTACCGGGATCTGGTGGGCGCCGGCGTCGAAGTGATCCTGGACGATCGCGATGAGCGACCGGGTGTGAAGTTCGCCGATGCCGAACTGGTGGGTATCCCGTACCGGCTCACCATAGGCCCGAGAAGTCTTGCATCCGGCCAGGCCGAGTTGCGGGCCCGTGACGGCTCGGTGGATGAGACTGTCAACCTTGATGATACGGTGGACCGGATAAGGGACCTCGTACGCTAGACGAGTCGGACTTCCCCGAGTGTCTAGGGGTGGCCGGCAAGAGATGCCAGACGGTGGCGCGGTGGGTTCCCGGCAGTGGACGAAGGTCCTCTGAGTTCGTGTGATTGCTATACTGTCCCGAAACTCGAAGGACGTGACTTTGTGGAGCAAGGTGGGCGCCCAGCCCGCTTTTTTTGTGGCCGATGCCCGTTGTGCGGGTCGTTTTCGCGCGCCCGGAGGTGCGCCATTCGGGCGACCTTCGCGGGCCGGGCCGGTGTTCGGTCACCGGAGAGTTTGTGATATGTCGTTGGACCGTCGGCTTTGGAAGTTATGCGAGAAGCACCTGCATGATCAGGGTCTCGAACTCGACGACCTGGAAGTAGCGGGAAAGGGCCCAAGGTTGGTCCGGATAACCGTCGACCGCGAAGGCGGCGTTGACGTGCAACAGCTTGCCGAGGTCTCGCGGTCGCTTTCGCGACGGCTTGACGAGGTCGACCCGTTCGAAGGTCCCTACTCGCTCGAGGTCACGTCGCCGGGATTGGAGCGGAATCTCCGCCGGCCGCTCCACTTCAGAAAGTCGATCGGGAGAGACCTCACAGTTAAGACCAGATCGGAGGTGGAAGGCCTCCGGCACCATCAAGGAATACTCGAATCCGTGGGCAGTGAACACTTTGTGGTGAGGGTCGGCGGGACGGCGCGGCGAATCGCTTTCAAGCAGGTACGGAGCGCCAGGACCAGATTCGAATGGAAGAAGCGACCCAAGTCAGGCAAGAAATCGGGGTAACGAAGATGAGAATGGATTACCGGGTTATGGAAGCCCTCGAAATCCTTGAGCGCGAGCGGGGGATACCCGTGGACACGATCCTGGATGCTTTGGCCAACGCCCTCGTTTCCGCATACAAACGTAGCCCCGGAGCTGCCGAAGAGGCCCGGGTGACGATCGAGCCCGACGGCGGGGAGATCATCGTCTACGCGCAGGAATTGGATGAAGACGGCAATGTTGTCAAGGAGTGGGAGGACACACCCGGCGACTTCGGCCGGATAGCGGCCACCACCGCCAAACAGGTCATAGCCCAGCGCCTCAGGGAAGCCAAGCGCGAGCAGGTCTACGACGTGTACGAGGGACGTGACGGGGACCTGGTCACCGGGATCGTCCAGCAGCATGACAACCGCTACACGATCCTCGACCTAGGCAACGCGGAAGCGATCATGCCGGGCTCCGAACGCATTCCCTACGAGCGTCTGGAGCGGAACGCACGTGCCAAAGCGCTGATCATCGAGGTACGCAGGGAGGCGAAGGGTCCCCAGATCGTGGTGTCGAGGTCGCATCCGGACTTCGTCAGGCGGCTGCTCGATCTCGAGGTACCGGAACTGCTCGACGGTACGGTAGAGATCCGTTCCATCGCGAGGGAAGCCGGGCATCGTACGAAGATCGCCGTGTTCTCGAACGATCCCAACGTGGATGCCAAGGGAGCTTGCGTGGGGGCGCGCGGTTCCCGGGTGCGGCAGGTCGTGAACGAACTGAGGGGAGAGAAGGTCGACGTCGTGCAATGGCGCGATGATCCTGCCCAGTTCATCGGCGAATCCCTCGGTCCGGCCAAGGTTCGGGATGTGCAGGTGGACGAGGAAGAGAAGTCGGCGGTGGTGACCGTGAGCGAGCACCAGCTGTCTCTGGCGATCGGTCGCGAGGGCCAGAACGCGCGGTTGGCAACCCGGCTGACCGGATACCGGATAGATATCCAGAGTGACTCGCCCCACCGTCGCGGCCCACCGGGTATGCCTCCGAGACCGTCACGGCCAGGTCCTCATCGCCGAGCCGGTATGGGGAGGGCCTGAGCGATCCCGATGGCGACCAAGAGAATCCACGAACTCGCCAAGGAGTTGGGGCTCGCCTCCAGGGATGTGCTGGCGACGGCCCGCGATCTGGGATTGCCGGTTACGACCGCTTCCTCGGGACTCGAACACGGTGACGCGGAGGCGTTGCGTTCGATACTGCTTCCCGAAGAGCCGGCCGGCCCACCAGTCTCCGTCGCACCAAGCTCCCCGCCCCCGGCTGTATATGAACTCGTCTCCGAACCGCAACCCCCGGCCGAACCGCAGCCTGAAGCCGATGAGAGCGATATCGAAGTCATCACCGTTCCGGCTGGTGCTTCGGTCATGGAACTGGCAACCGCGATGCGCCGTCCGGTGGGGGAGCTCGTCAAGAATCTGCTGTCCATGGGCTTCATGGCAGCGGCCGCCGCTCCCGTACCGCCAGAAGCGCTCGAACCGCTGGCCGAGCGCTTGGGTTTCCTGGTCGAGGTCGAGCCCCAGAGAGAAGCGGCGGAGGTCCCCAAGCCGCTGGTCAAGCCGAAGCGATCATTCGACGACGATCCGTCATCGCTCGTGGAGTGCCCGCCGGTGGTGACCGTGATGGGTCATGTGGACCACGGAAAGACCACCCTCCTCGACGCAATCCGCAAGACCGACGTGGTGGCGGGCGAGGCCGGCGGGATCACGCAGCACATAGGCGCCTACCAGACGTCGGTCGAAGGACGCCCGATAACGTTCATCGACACACCCGGCCACGCCGCCTTCACGGCCATGCGAGCGAGAGGCGCGGAGGTCACCGACATCGTGGTGCTGGTAGTGGCAGCCGATGACGGTGTCATGCCCCAGACCATCGAGGCGATCAGCCACAGCCAGGCCGCCGGCGTAGAGGTGATCGTGGCCATCAACAAGATGGATCTCGACAACGCCAACCCGGTGCGGGCCCGGGCCATGCTTACCGAGCACGGAATAATCACCGAAGAACTCGGTGGCGACGTTATCTCGGTGGAGCTGTCAGCGGTCACCGGGGAGGGTATCGACTCTTTGCTCGAGATGATCGACCTCGTCGCACAGGTCTCCGAGTTCAAGGCGAACCCGAGGGCTGCCGCCTCGGGCGTGGTCATCGAGAGCCGTCTGGACCGCGGGCTCGGACCGATCGCGACGGTGATCGTCCAGCGCGGTACGTTGCGGCGGGGCAACTCGCTGGTGGCCGGTACGGTGAGCGGCCGGGCCCGATCGCTGATCGACGACAAGGGCAAGCGGATCTCGACTGCCGGACCATCCACACCGGTCCTGGTCACCGGTTGGTCTTCCGTCCCCACGGCCGGTGACCTGTTCGAGGCTGTTAAGAACGACCGGCTGGCTCGGTCCATCGCGAGCAGAAGGGTCGACGAGTATCGGGCCAAGAATCTGGTCGTTCCGACCGCCAGGGAACGGCTCGGGCAGTTGCTCGAGCGGCTCCGTGCCCAGGACGAAGCCGAACTCAGGCTGATCATCAAGGCTGACGCGGACGGCTCGGTTGAAGCGATCCGCGAGGCTGTGGGCAAGATCGTTAGGGAAGGTGGGCGGGTCACCGTCGTACACGCAGGAGTGGGGGGAATCACAGAGAACGATGTGACCCTCGCCGACGCGACCGATGCGGTGGTGATCGGTTTCAACGTGCGTCCGGATCCCAACTCCCGAAGAGCGGCCGCCTCCGCCGGTGTGGAAGTGATGACGTACTCGATCATCTACGAGTTGCTCGACGAGATCGAGCAACTGCTGGTGGGCCGTCTGGCACCCGTGGAAGAAGAACACGTGCTCGGCACTGCCGAAGTGAGAGCCATCTTCCGTGTGCCGAGACTCGGAGCAGTGGCCGGCTGTTACGTAGTGGAGGGCGTCATCCCGCGGGGTGCGCAGGCCCGCATACTGCGGGACGGGATCGTGGTGTACGACGGCCACGTGGCCTCGCTCCGGCGCTTCCAGGACGACGTCCCCGAAGTTGTGGCCGGCTTCGAATGCGGTGTGGGTCTCGAGCGATTCCGAGACATCAAGCAAGGTGACATCATCGAGACGTACCGCATCGACGAAGTGGCCGCCCAGTGATCGCCCCCACGTGACCAACGGGGGGCATCCATGCATGCAGCCGCACTCAGAGTCGATCTCCGGCTCAGGGACGTCCATTCCCTCAAGTCGAAGCGCAGGCGGATAGCACGCCTCGGCACCGGGCTACGCCGTGCTTTCCCGGTCGCCTTCGCCGAGATCGACTACCAGGACCTCTGGCAGCGGTCGGCGGTCGGGGTGGGGATAGTGTCCCCCCACGCATCCCAGTTGGAGATGGCGATCCGTTCCGTGCAGACTTTCCTCGATCGCTGGGAGGAAGTCGAGGTGCTCTCCACGGCTGTCTCGTATCTCGAGCGTCCCGATTGACGGTTTGTCGATGAGCAGCCAGCGCATCCGGCGAGTGAACGAGATCCTCCGCGAAGTAATCGCCGAGGAATGCCGGAACCTCAAGGACCCCCGGATCGGGTTCCTAACGGTTACCGGCGTGTCCACGGCGCCGGACCTTCGTAACGCCTCGGTCTACTTCACGGTGCTGGGCGACGAGCAGGTCGAAGCCGAGACCGAGCGGGCGCTGGCGGGCGCAGCGTCACGGATCCGGGCGGCGATCGGTGAGCAAGTCCGCCTCAAGTACCTTCCCAGGCTGAGTTTCGTCCCCGACCCGGCTGTAGCGCATGCCCGGCGGATCGAGGCGATCCTCAAAGACATCGAACGTGGAGGCAATCCCTCATGACCGCCGGCCCTTACGCGATGGACGACGCCGTGCGCGTGATCGGCGAGGCTCGCTCGGTGGTGGCGACCGGGCATGTGAATCCGGACGGGGACGCGCTGGGAGCGGCATTGGGGCTGGCCCTGGCGTGCCGCGCCGCTGGACGGGAGGCCCGGGTGTGCTTCGGCGGGGATTTCGTCCTCCCGGCCCATTTCGCCTTTCTCGATACGTCGCCACTCGCGGAACCTGGCGAGGTCGTGGTACCCGAGGTACTCGTTGCCTTCGACACCAACGACCCCGAACGGCTCGGCGAGGAGTTGAAGGATCTGCTGGATGCGGCCGGCACTGTGGTGATGATCGACCACCATGCCTCGGGCCAAGGCTTCGGGGACGTACAGGTGTCCGACCCGCTGGCTCCGGCTGCAGCCCTGCTCTGCTACCGGCTGATCCGGCGACTGGGGTGGAGTCCGTCACCCGAGGTCGCGACCGCACTATTGCTCGGCCTCGTAACCGACACCGGCCGCTTCCAGTATTCGAACACCAGCCCGGAGACCTTCCGATCCGCCGCGGAATTGCTCGAAGCAGGTGCACGTCCCGAGATCATCGGGCAGTCGGTCTACGAATCGGTGGCCTTCGGCTACCTGGGTGTAGCCGGGGCGGTCCTGTCGAGAGCGACACTGGAGCCGGCCCAGTCGCTCGTCTGGTCCTATCTGACACAGGATGATCTCCGGCGCAACGGTGTCGGGATGGAGGACGCCGACGCGTTGATCGATTCGGTCCGGCTCGCTCGTGAAGCCGAGGTAGCGCTGCTGCTCAAGGAGCAGCCGGACGGGAACTGGAAGCTCAGCCTGCGTTCCCGCCGGTCTGTCGACGTAGCAGAGATCGCCGTGGCGCTGGGAGGTGGCGGCCACCATCGCGCATCCGGTTGCAGCTTCGAGGGCGGGATGGAGGACGCCGTCGACGCGGTACGGAAACGGCTCCCGGTGTGAGCGACGCGACCGGTTTCGCACTGGTAGACAAGGAGCAGGGGTGGACCTCCCACGATGTCGTGGCCAAAGCGAGGGGAGTCTTCGCTACTCGGAAGATAGGTCATGCCGGGACTCTCGATCCGATGGCCACCGGTCTGCTGGTTCTCGGGCTGGGACGGGCCACCCGTTTGCTGCGGTTCATAACCGACCAGCCGAAGGAGTACCGGGCGGTTGCCTGCCTGGGCGTCGGCACCGATACCCTGGACGCCGACGGGAAAGAGGTGTACCGCCGCGAGATGGCGGTCGGCCGGGGCGATGTGGCCACGGCGATGTCCGGGTTCGTCGGAAGCATCCAGCAAACACCCCCCATGGTCTCCGCGGTCAAGGTCGGCGGGAGGCGGCTCCACGAGCTCGCCCGGCGTGGCGAGGAGGTCGAACGCCCCCCGAGAACGGTGAGGGTCGACCGTCTCGACCTCGAGAACTTCGAACCGGGCCCGTTCCCGAAGGTGTCGATCCGGGTGGTGGGTGGCAGTGGACTCTACGTGCGGGTGCTGGCCGATGACATCGGCCGCGCGCTGGGAGGACGGGCGCACCTGACTGCTCTGCGGAGGGTCCGGAACGGGTTGCTGCGGGTGGATGGTGCCCGGCGCATCGGGCATCTGGTCGCCCTCCGGACGGAGAGTCGGCTGGGCGAGGGGGTGCTCCCACCTGCCGAGGGTCTCACGCACCTGCCGCGGGTCGAGGTGATGGGCGCCTTGGCCAGGGCGGTCTGCAACGGGCGGTATATAGCCCCAGGCACCGATGCAGAACCCGCAGGTGGGCTGGTGCGGGTGATGTCCCGCGGGCGACTGCTGGCTGTCTACCGCTCCCGCGGCGACGAGCTCGTGCCGGAGGTCGTCCTCGGATGAACCGGGGGATGAGGGTCTGGACGGGAGACCCCCGATTCTGGGGGCCGGGGCCCGCGTCCGGAATGGCACTTAGCATCGGAGTCTTCGACGGGCTGCATCGGGGGCATCAGGAGCTTCTGTCCGGGCTTGCTTCCCAGGCGGCTGCGTTGGCCGACCTGCCTGTGGGCGTGGTGACCTTCGATGTCCACCCCCGAGCCGTGCTGGCACCCGACCGGGCGCCCAAGACCCTCATGCCGGTGCCCCGCCGGCTTGAGGTCCTGGAGTCCATGAGCGTAGACCAGGTGGGTGTTCTCCCGTTCGCGGAGGTCCGCCACCTGTCACCGGACGAGTTCGTTCACCGGGTGGTCGTCAACGGCTTCAAGGCGCGTCTGGTGATCGTGGGGCATGATTTTCGCTACGGCGTGGGACGGGCTGGAAACGTGACCAGCCTGAGAGAATCCGGCGAGAGAAACGGATTCGTCGTGGAGGCGCGCGAGTTGCTCCGGGCAGGCACGGATCCCATCTCGTCATCGATGATCCGCTTCCGGATAGCTCAGGGAGATGTGGCAGCGGCTGCAGATCTACTGGGCCGTCCGCACGAATTGGCGGCTCCGCATGGCACCGACCGCTCCGGAAGGTCCGAGTCCGGAACCGTCACCGCCGATCTGGATTTCGATCCGGCGATGGCCGTACCCCCGCCGGGTGCCTACGCGGTCCGGACCGTGATCGGAACCGGCATCCATCCCGGTCTCTGCCTCGTCGGGTATCGTCGAGGGCCGGACGGTCAGCCAACCCCCGCACGGGTTCACTTTGTCGACCGGCAGCCCCGGATTCGTCCCCGGGACATCGTGACCCTACGGTTCGTCGAGCGGGTAAGAGGCCCCGTGTCCGGGCCGGAATCCAGTTCGTGGGCGCTTGTCCGTGAAGGTGACATCCTCCGGGCTCGACGACTGCTCCGGTAACAACGCGGCTGGATGGTCGTGCCGGTCCGTCGGCAGCCTTCGAGTTCTCCTAGGAGTCCTGATCCTCAGATTCGCCGTTCAACTGCTCAGTCAGTACCGGACCACCGGCCCCGGGGGGCCTGAGAACGAGAAAAACGCCGGGCCTGTTGCCTCCGGCGGGCTCCCACCCCCTGCCGCCGCCTCCTCGGCGCCGAAACGCGTCCCGCCATACCCCTACAGGGGTCGTACGGTCTGCATGATCCCAGCCCGGCCCGGTCGGTACCCAAAACGGACCGCTTGGTGCATTGCGGTTACCCACCAGTATGCGACGGGCCTATGACAGAACCTCCCTCCCGTCATAACACCGGTACTCGAAAACGTAACCGGACCAGAGATTCGGGACACCGGGCAGTAGTGCAACGGGCCGCATCCGGTCCGTGGAGCGTACTGAGATCGAATGGCTCCGCTCGGTGAGCCGTATCCGGTCGACCCTCCAAACAGCCTGGTCAGCACGGTGAATCCATGAAGCTTCGCATGTCCTGTTGCCCCGGGTGAGCTCCGTCCGCGGAGTCACGGGCCGCAGACGCGTTCTGCTCCCGCTGACATGTCCGGGACGGTGGCGACGCTTGCCGCCCATGGTGCTAGACTCCACGTGACCCCACCACCTTTGACGCGCCCGTCCGGGCTGCGAGGGTCGAGTGAGAGAAGATGAGTACGACCCAAGAAATAGTTGCCGAATTCGGCGATCACGACAGCGACACAGGATCTCCGGAGGTTCAGGTTGCCCTGCTAACCGGACGCATCCGGCACCTGACCGAGCACCTTCGCGAACACAAGCATGATCACCACAGCCGTCGTGGCCTGCTGATGATGGTCGGGAAACGTAGCCGCCTTCTGAAGTACCTTCGAAGGACTGATGCGGAACGGTACCGGCGACTGATCGCCAGGCTTGGACTGCGGCGCTAGAAGATCCCATGGAAACTTGTTTGGTGATCGAGAGATCAGCAGCATTGAGTCTCCCGCCGTGTCCGCCTAAGCCGGGTCGGCGGTGGGAATCAAGTATCGAATAACAATCAACAGAGACATTCCGGCTACGCGACCGACTCGAGGCCGAACGCCAGTCGGTTGTCAGTTGCCATCCCTTCGTTACGTCCCCTTCGGAGGCGGGGCGGAGGCATGACCACTGGTAATTGACTGCGTTCTTCCTCTGACCCTTCGCGCAGCCACTCACGCATACAGAAGGAGAACGCGTGTCAGAACATATGGTTCGCGCCCAGGTCGGCGAAAAGGAGATCGTAATCTCCGCTGGCAAGCTCGCCGGTCAGGCGAACGGCGCAGTAAGGATCTCGATGGGGGAGACGGAGGCCCTGGTAGCGGCAACCGCCAACGTCAAGCCGAGACAAGCAGTCAATTTCTTCCCGTTGACGATCGACGTTGAGGAGCGCATGTACGCGGTCGGGAAGATCCCGGGGTCGTTCTTCCGGCGCGAAGGCCGGGCTACGGAACGGGCCACGCTGAGCGCCCGATTGATCGACCGCCCGCTACGTCCATCGTTCCGGGAGGGATACCGCAACGACACCCACGTGGTGGCCACGATAATGCAGGTGGACGGCGAGAACGCCTACGACGTCCTGGCATTGAACGGCGCCTCGGCGGCCCTGACCCTGAGCGACCTTCCCTTCGAAGGTCCACTCGGAGCGGTACGTTTGGGCTTGGCGGACGGCGCCTGGATTCCCTTCCCGACCTACACCGAGCTAGAGGGTTGCGTATTCGACCTGGTAGTGGTCGGCAAGAGGAACGACGGGGGATCCGTAGACATCGTGATGGTGGAAGCCGGTGCAACCGATGCCGCGATGGAGCTCATCGCCGGTGGACAGCCCCCTCCCGACGAGGAGCTGGTGGCATCGGGTCTAGAGTCGGCCAAGGAGTACATCGGCGATCTGATCGACATCCAGAGCGAGCTGGGTGCCGAGCTCGGCAAGGATGTCGGGGAATGGCCGGCCGTCGTCGACTACACGGACGAGGTTCTGGAGCAGGTCCAGGAAGTTGCCGGCGCCGAGATCGCCTCGATGATCAGGATTGCTGACAAGGCCGAGCGCCAAGCGGCCGAACTCGCTCTCAAGGAGCAGGTCGAGAGTCACTTCGAGGAGAACGGCGAGGCTGAGATAGCCCCTCAGGGCGGTAAGGCGTTGCGGTCCATTGTCAAGAAGCTGATGCGCCAGCGCATCATCGAAGAGGGGATCCGCATGGACGGCCGGTCCGCTACGGAGATCAGGCCCCTTTCGGCCGAGGTGAGCGTGCTGAGCAGGGCTCACGGCTCGTCTCTCTTCACCCGTGGCGAGACGCAGGTGCTGAACGTCCTCACCCTCGGGATGCCCCGGATGGAGCAACTCCTCGACACCATCGGCAACGAGGAGACCAAGCGCTACATGCACCACTACAACTTCCCCCCCTACTGCACCGGGGAGGCTGGGTTCATGCGCGGGCCCAAGCGTCGCGAGATCGGTCACGGCGCCCTGGCCGAGAAGGCTGTGAAGCCGGTGGTGCCTCGTGACGACGGATTCCAGTACACCATCCGGCTGGTGTCGGAGGTGCTTTCATCCAACGGGTCGTCGTCGATGGCCTCGGTCTGCGCCTCTTCGTTGTCTCTCATGGACGCCGGGATCAACGTGTCGGCCCCAGTGGCGGGGATCGCCATGGGACTGATAGCGGAGGAAGGCCGCTACGTCACCCTGACCGACATACTCGGGGCGGAGGACGCGCTGGGAGACATGGATTTCAAGGTGGCCGGGACCGCAGAGGTGATCACGGCGCTCCAGCTCGACATGAAGATCGACGGTCTTCCTTCCGAGGTTCTGGCCTCGGCGCTGGCCCAGGCCAAGGAGGCGCGCCTCAAGATTCTCGACGTGATGAACGGCGCCATACCCGCACCCCGCGAGGAGTTCAAGGAACATGCACCCCGCGTGGAAACGGTGCAGGTACCGGTCGACAAGATCGGGGAGATCATCGGTCCTAAGGGCAAGGTGATCCGCGAGCTCGAACAGGTGACAGGCGCCACCCTCGAAGTGCAGGACGACGGGGCGGTTCTCGTGTCGTCCAGCGACGGAAGCTCCCTCCAGGACGCCATGGACAGGGTCAAGGAGATCGCGTTCCCGCCCACCGCCGAGGTGGACAAGGAATACGAGGGCAAGGTGGTGAGCATCACCGACTTCGGTGCATTCGTCAACATCCTTCCCGGCCGGGACGGCCTGCTGCACATCTCGAAGCTGGACAGCACCCGTCACGTTCGCCGGGTGGGTGACTATCTGTCGGAGGGTGATGACCTGAAGGTGGTGGTCGAGTCCGTTGACCGGATGGGCAAGGTTTCGTTGAAGATAGGGGCGGACCTCGAACCCAAGCCCGGCGCCAAGACTCCTCCCGCGGGCAGCCGCACCGGCGGGCCTCGCCGGGATCGTCCGAACCGCGGCGGAGGCCGCGGCCGTGACAACCGGGGAGGCGGTCCGCGCCACGGAGGTGGTCGACGCGGTCGTGGCGGTGGAGGCAACCGTGGCGGTGGAGGTAACCGCAGCGGCGGACGCCGCGGGTCCGGCCCGCAGCGCCGCGGAGGGTCCGGGAACCGGAGCGGCGGAGGCGGCAGAGGCCCGAGCTCCGGCGGCGGACGCCGGTTCGCCTCCTTCGAGGACGCCTTCAAAGACGGGATATAGGAGGGTACTGAGCAATCCACCAGCGGCCTGCCAACCGCCGGCACAATTCCTGGGCCGGCGGGCGGCATGCCCGAGCAATCGTCATTGTTCAGCACCCTCCTAGGAGACACTCCCTTTAGAGGTGGGCGGATAGATGCTCACCTGAGGAAGAGGTAACCGCGACGGTGGCGACACCGCAGGCATGGCGAGCGGTGTTCCGGACGGGAACCGCGCCGGGTCTGCGGAGACGGCCGTCGCGTCCGCCTCTCGCGACCTCTCTCCCGAAACTAGGCTTTCCCGGTATGCCGGAACTCCCTGATGTCGTCCTGTATCTGGAGGCGTTGGAGCGGTTCGTCGGTGGCCGTACCATCGAGAGGGCGCGTGTCATGTCGGTGTCGCTCCTGCGCACCTTCGATCCACCCGTTCACGAGACCGAGGGCCGGCGCGTACTTGGTTTCCGCCGTATGGGTAAGCGGATCGTGTGGGAGCTGGAGGACGAGTTGTTCATGGTGTTCCACCTGATGATCGCCGGGCGTTTCAGGTGGAGAAAGCGTGGTTCGACTCCCCCTAGGAAGACCGGGCATGCGGCCTTCGACTTCGATCACGGCACGCTGGTGCTGACCGAGCAGGGCAGCAAGAAGCGGACCTCGCTTCACATCCATCGAGGCCGCAAGGAACTCGTGGGGCATGACCGGGGAGGGGTCGAACCTCTGGAAGTGGACCTCGCGCGCTTCCGGGAGGCCTTGCTGAGAGAGAACCGCACGCTCAAGCGGGCCTTGACCGACCCTAGGCTCTTCTCGGGAATAGGCAACGCCTATTCGGACGAGATCCTCCATCGAGCCGGTCTCTCTCCTGTCAGGCTCACTCGACGGCTCACAGACTCGGAGGTCGAGCGCCTTCGACATGCAACAAGGAGTTCCCTCGTCGAGTGGGTCGACCGGTTACGGGCGGAGGTGGGCGAGGGCTTCCCCGAGAAGGTCACGGCGTTCCGCCCCGAGATGGCCGTCCATGGCAAGTTCGGTCATTCGTGCCCGGCGTGCGGAGAACCCGTCAGGAGGATCGTCTACGCCTCGAACGAGACCAACTACTGCGCAGGCTGCCAGACGGGGGGAAAGGTTCTTGCGGACCGGGCCCTGTCGAGGTTGCTGAAGGACGACTGGCCCCGCTGAACGCCGGCTCCCCTGCCCTGGGGGGACGGGATCGTCAGGTGGCCGACGGCCACATGTAGAACGCGACGACGATGGCGATCAGGATGACTGCGGCGAGCGTGGCGCCGAGTCGATTCGGTTTGGGATCATCCGGCGAAGCCATGGTGGGCAGGATAGACCGTGACCGGCGATCCGCGGGTCATTGTGCTGTGGCCCCTGGTCCTCGCAACGCTCAACGACACCTGACAGGCGGTCACGATGGGTGGTTACCAGATCGGCCAGGGGAGTGGCGGCCGATCGGTCGGGGGGTCGGGATGCACCGGTTCGGCAAGGATCGCTTCGACCCGCTCCACCAGCGCGTCGGCCTCCACGCTGCTCAAGAGTTCCACGGCTCTGGCGTGCAGTCCGCGGTCGAGAGCATCCCGCACCTTGCGTACTCTCACAACCATCTCATCGGGCAGCGGGCGACCGGCGAATCCCCACATCACCGTGCGAAGCTTGGGCAGCGGGTGGAGGGCCACGCCGTGGTCAATGCACCAAAGGCTGCCGGAGCGGTCGGCGAGTACGTGGCCTGCTTTGCGGTCGGCGTTGTTGATCACCAGATCCAGTGTGGCGACCGGCCAGAGGAGGTCGTCTGCCCGGTTGATGAATGGCGCCGGGTCGAAACCTTCGTCCACATCCACGAAGGTCTGGGCAGAACCGGGTCCGAAGGGGCCCTCCGCCGGTCTGGTCTCAGGAACTGATCCCAGACCAGCCGCTTCCGATACCTCGAAGGTCAGCACTTCGCGAACCGGAAGGGTGCGGCAGTCGAAGTCGTAGAGGGGCCGCTGGCCCTGCTCGGGCTTGTAGACGACTAGGTGGCCGGCATCCGTCCTGGCCAGGAGGGTGGCGTTCGAAGCGTTGCGGAACCGGCCGAGGACTTCGGCGATGTGCCATTCGTGGGCGCCCGGACCGGTCACCCTGGAGGTCGGTGGCCGTTTCCCGATGGGCAATGATGGCCACCCGGATCCTCCGGGAGCAGGCAGTTGGGGCAGCGAGGACGACCAGCGTGGACCGCCTTCAGGGCGAGCAGGCCTGCGGCTCGCAGTTGCTCGGCGGTGATCGTGAAGACGGCGTGGCTGTCGTCCTCGATCCCTTCGAGCATGACCGTCATGCGGTCCCTGCTCTCGATCCGCATGGCTATCGATCTGACCTGGAGACCCACGGATTCCGGACCTGGCGGCGGGGGCAGGTCGTCGAACAGGGACACCATCGCCTCTACCGTGTCCTCGTCCAGTTCCCAGCCCAGATTCGACAGCAACTCAAGACCCTGCTCGCCGAGTGCAGCCGCCTGGCCCTTCTCGCACTTGAACCAGGCGGCACTACCGGCTGCCTCGACGAACAGATAGAACGTCCTCTTTCCCGGGCTTCCGACGGCTCCCACCAGGAAGCGATCCACCGGCCCGAAGTCCTGCAGCGAGTCGCTCATCGGTCCAGAACAAGGGTGTTTATGGAACCAATCCAGGGCGGCCGGTTCTTCTCCAGCCGGAGGTCCGAGATGGAGGCAGGAGCGATCCGGAGCCGTTGGAAGAGGTCTAGGGGCTGCCCGAGGTAGTAGGCGAGAACCAGCTTGATTACGTCGCTGTGGCTGACCGCTACCGCGGTGCCATCCCCCAGGTCCTCCGTGATCCGTTCCACGGACGCAACGGCGCGCGTCTGTGCTTCCACGAACGATTCGCCCGCCGGGAAACGGAAGCGGGCCGGGTTGAGCTGAACGGTTCTCCAGTGCTCGTTGTGGCGCAGGTCGTCGAGGTCCTTCCCGGTCCAGCAGCCGAAGTCGATCTCGGTGAGGCCAGGTTCGAGGATGGGGGACAGACCGTGGGGACGGGCGACGATGCACGCCGTCTCCAGGGTCCGCTCGATGGGAGAGCTGTAGACCGCCTGTAGAGCCAGCCCGGCCAGGACCTGGGAAGTGGCGAGGGCGGCCTCCTCTCCGGCTTCTCCGAGAGACACGCCGGGGTTCCGGCCGGTGAGGCGAGTTCCTGTTTCCGGCGTGGGGGCGTGCCGGACCAGCAGTATGCGTGCCATTCATTGTCAGGCTAGACAACCGGAGGGGTAAGTCCTAACCCCGTATTCGTGCGGCGGTGTGTACTGGGCGAACATGGTGCGGCAAATGAGCTTCTGAACAGGGGTTATGGCTATTTCGGTAGTCTCGTCTCGGCCGGGGCGCGACCTTCACCCGTCGGGTCGATCCTGGCCTCGTCGCGATGATGTGGTTGATGTGGCATCGCGCCGCCGGTATGTCTGGAGAGATGGAGAGTCAGGGCTGAAGCGCGGCCGGTTCACCCGGCGTCCGGCAGCGGAAGGATGTTGTCCGGCGCGTTGTTCCTGACGCTGTTCACCCTCGTTGACACGGGGTGCCAGGCGATGCGGATGGCCGGGAAGGGGATGAGCAGGTCCTGGACCGCTTCGGGCTCACGGACCTCGCGATCCAGCCATAGGTCCCATTTGTCCCGCTCCAGGATCACCGGCATCCGGGTGTGGATGGAAGCGATGGAGTCGTTGGCCCGGGTCGTGATGATCGCGCAACTCTTGGTCCACGTCCTCGTCTCGGGATCCCGCCAGGACGCCCAGATACCCGCGAACGCCATGGGAGATCGATCGGCCATGGTGACGTAATAGGGCTGCCGTCCCCGGGTCTTGGGGGTCCATTCGAAGAACCCTCCGGCGGGGAGGAGGCACCGGTGGCGGCGCAGCGAATCCCGGAATGTCGGCTTGGTGGCCACGGTCTCGGCCCTGGCGTTGATGTTCAGGGGACCTTTGCGGTCTCGCGCCCAGTGGGGGATCAAACCCCATCTGAACACCCCTAGTAGGCGGTCCCCTTGGTGTTCGGCAACGCCGTACACCTCGTCGGTGGGCGCAACGTTGTAGCTGTGTCTCAGTGGCTCGGTAACCACCCGGTGCACGCCGAAATAGTCGGCCAGGACATCCGGGTCCTCGTTGATCACGTACCTTCCGCACATTCGCAGATCCAGGGTACTGCTCCGTCCGGTACGCGAATCCCTTCCACCGCTGGTGCCTCAGGCCCCAATTCGATGGGTCGGGGCTTCCATTGCCGGGCCCCACCGCTAGCCTGCGAGTGCGGCGAGTTCGCCAGACGGCCGCGGTTGCCAAGTCAATCGAGGAAAGTCCGGACTCCACAGGACAGGGAGCTGGGTAACGCCCAGGCGGGGTGACCCGACGGAAAGTGCCACAGAAACCAGACCGCCGATGGCCGCAGGGCACAGGCAAGGGTGAAACGGTGGTGTAAGAGACCACCAGCATCCCGGGAGACCGGGGTGGCTGGTAAACCCCTCCCGGAGCAAGGTCAAGCAGAGGCGCCGGTGGTCCGCCGATCAAGCCTCGGGTGGACCGCAACGAGGTCTGGCGGTAACGCAGATCCCAGATGGATGGCCGTCGCCCGTCAAGGCGTACAGAATCCGGCTTACCGGCGGACTCGCCCCTTCCTCACCGTCCCGCGAGGATTGTGCTGAACAATGACGATTGCTCGGGCCTGCCGCCCGCCATCCCAGGAGCAATGCCGGCGGTTGGCAGGCCGCTGGTGGCTTGCTCAGGACCCTCCTAGAGCGCCGCCCGCATACCCGATCGCGGCTGCCGCCAAGGCGAACACCACCAGAGTCAGGATCCCGGCCGGGCTACCCCGCACGAGACTGAGCGAGGCGACCACCGCGTAAAGGCCCAGGGACGCCAGACTTCCCGGCAGGCCCGGCATGGGCTTACCGGCGAGCCGTCCCGCTACGTACCCTCCCACCAACTCTCCACCGATCAGCGAAAGCGAGAGGACCGCCCAGTCGGCGGTCTCGCCGGTCGCCACTCCGAGCTGGCCGAGGAGCGACAGGACCGTGGTTCCGGCGAAGCCTGCGACGGCCATGACCAGGAGACCCGAAACAGTTCCGAGCCCCACGGGCCCCCAGCGGACCGGCGTCCGGAGCGGCGGCTCCTTCATCTGGTGAAACCTCGGGGCACAGCCATCCACACCGGAGTTAAGACTAAGGGAAGTTGTCATCTATTGCGAAACTCGTTGCGGGGTCCTCGGGTCTAACCCAAGACAACAAAGCAACAAGGGAGGTCCCAGTTGGCCGGCTCACTGAACAAGTATCTCGCCGAGCTGCTCGGAACGTTCGTGCTGATCGGTGTCGGCTCCATGGCAATTCTCAGCGCCGGTGGGAATATCGTCGCTATCGCGCTCGGATTCGGCCTCGCGATGCTCGCCGCCATCTACATGTTCGGCGCGGTGTCGGGCGCGCACGTCAATCCGGCTCTTACGTTCGCCAGACTTCTTCGGGGGGAGATATCCGGGGCGGACCTGGTTGGCTACGTGGTTGCACAGTTGGCCGGCGCCCTCCTGGCCTCCGGTCTGGTGGCTGCCGTGGCCGGTGTCGGAGGTGTGGAGCAAACCGTTCCGGCCGGTGGGCGCGGGATCGCTCCGGCAGAGGTGTTCGTTCTTGAGGCGATCCTCACGGCCGTTCTCGTAATCGTCTTCCTGCGGACCACATCGGGTGACGGTGCGACAGCCCCGATCGGCGTAGCACTGGCCCTTACCGTGATCCACCTGGCGGCAGTGCCCCTGACCGGTGCCTCCGTGAACCCGGTTAGGAGCCTCGGGCCGGCGATCATCGCCGTCGAATTCACCGAAGTGTGGGCCTACATTCTGGGACCGCTGGTGGGAGCGATCGTCGGTGTCTACGTCGACAGGTTTGTGAACGAGTCGTAAAGGCCTTTCCTCCTCAGGCCTTTCACAGTGCGGGGCCGGGTACAACCCGGCCCCGCACTCCGCGTCCTGACCGCTTCGCAGGGACCATCCGGCGGGTGGCGGGTCGCCGGTGCTCGGCGGTCGCCTGATAAGCTCCCGGCCATGAGAGACTTCTCGTGGTCCGGGACGCTGGGCGTGCTCTCGACCGGCTCGGACCTTTCACGCCGGCAGGCCCGGAGAGCGATGCGCCAGGTAATGGGAGGCGAAGCCACCCCCGCTCAGATCGCCGGGCTGATCGTCGCCCTCCGCATGAAGGGTGAGACCGTCGAGGAGATGAGCGGGCTGGTGGAGGGGATGCTGGAGGCCGCCGTCCCGGCGGACCTGGGCGACTCCGATCCTGTGGACATCGTCGGTACCGGGGGTGATCGTTCGGGCACCTTCAACATCTCGACGACGGCGTCCTTCGTAGCGGCGGGGGCCGGGGTCCCGATCGCCAAACATGGCAACCGGTCCATGTCGTCGCAATGTGGGTCGGCCGATGTCCTCGAGGCTCTCGGCGTGGTTATCGATCTACCGGTGGAGCAGAACTGTCGGCTCTTTCACGACACCGGTTACGCCTTCTTCCTGGCGCCGGTCTACCACCCGGCGATGCGGTTCGCGGGACCGGTGAGGAAGGAGTTGGGGATCCCCACCGTGTTCAACTTCCTCGGTCCGCTCAGCAATCCTGCCGGTGTCAGGCGGTATGCCTTGGGCGTATCGGACGCGAGGATGGCGCAGCGCATGATCAGGGTCCTGGCGATGCTCGGCGCCCGCCGCGCTGTCGTCTTCCATGGGGAGGACGGGCTGGACGAGTTGACCCTGAGCGGGCCGTCGGTGGTCTGGCGCCTCCGAGACGGTGAGATCGCTAAGACCGAATTCGTTCCGGAGGATGTGGGTCTGGCTCGACGACCCGTCTCCGACGTGCTCGGAGGCACGGTGGAGACCAACACGGCCATCACCCGCCGGGTGCTTGCAGGCGCTGGTGGACCGCATCGTGACATATCGGTGCTCAACGCGGCGGCGGCGTTGCTCGTGTCCGGGAGAGCGGCGACGATGGAGGAAGGAATCTCCGTAGCCGCCGGCGCCATCGACAGCGGCCAAGCCGAACTGGTGCTGGAGCGGGTGGTCACCCGGAGCCGCGAACTCGCCGGCGGCTGAGTTAGGCTGCCCAAAAGCTCGCTGAACCGTTACACCTAAGGGCTGGCCGGGTCTATCATTCGGACGGTGAAACGCCTTCGCCAGTCCCTGATGGTGCTCTTGGTCGCCCTCCCGCTTGCCGCAGCCTGCGGTAGCGGGTCCGAAGAGCCGGCTGCTTCCGGGGAGCCGGTCACGACCGCCTCCCCGCCTGCCACTTCGGCTCCGACGACCGCCGCTCCGTCCGAGGCCACTACCAGCGCGGCTGCGGATGAGCCGGGCGAGGAAGCGGTGGCCACCACGACCGAAGCAGTCACCACGACCGAAGCTGTCACTACGACGGAAGCAGTCACCGCGGCTCAAGAGGGGGTGACCACCACGGCGGCGGCGCAGACCACTGTATCCACTGCCGAACCCGCCCCCGAGGGACCCCTCGTACCTGCGTTTACTCTCGAACTCGACGACGGAACTACCTTCGTCACCGCCGAGGCTAGCGGCCCGGTCTTCTACTACTTCTGGGCCGAGTGGTGACCGTCCTGTCGACGGGAGTTGCCCGTCGTCGACACCCTCGCCGGCGAGTATGCAGGGAGGGTGGATGTGATCGCGATCGCGTGGGCATCCACCTACGAGAAGACGGCCGGCGCTGCCCGCGGCTGGCTGCAGTCGGGTGCCACCCGCTGGCTGCTCGACGAGGACGACTCGATCTTCGCCGCCTTCGAAGTGGGTTACCAGCCGGCCGGTGTGTTGGCGGTGGACGGAGTGGAAGTAGCCCGCTGGAGGGGATCTGCGGGCGAGGAGGAACTTCGAGCCGCGTTCGAGATGGTAACCGCCTGACCCTGCCGGTGTATCTCAACCCCGGTCGTCAGGCCCCCGGCGGAACTCGCCCACCTGGCGGGATCCGACCTCCTCGCCGGAGAGTATCCGTTCCAGCGTCCCGCTGAGGGTCAGGGCGTCGCTCTCGCCCAGCAGTTTTCCCACTATGAGGCCGTCCTTGATGAAGATCGTCTCCGGAACTCCGAAAACCCCGAACTCGATGGCCGCCCGGGAGCCAGGATCCAACAGGTACTCGGTGCTGGTGCCCCGTCCCAGTTCGTCCAGGAAGGAGATCGCCCGGTCGGGCCGATCCTGGAAGGTGATCCCGACGAACTGCACCGACCGGTCGCGGTAGGCATCGGCGGTTGAGATCAGGTCGGCGTGTTCGTTGCGGCACTGGAGGCACCAGGAGGCGAAGAAGTTGACCACCACCACCTCGTATCGATCCCCGATGGTCCCCAACGTCACCGCACCCCCGCCTTCCAGGCGGGGAAGGGTCAGGCCGGGTGCCGGAGCGCCGACGACCGGAGAGACTTGCCCGTCTACGTCTGAACCGAATCTGGCTGCGAATACCGCCACCGCAAGCCCGACTACGGCCAGTCCTACCACCATGATCAGCCTTCCGAGACGATCCATCCGCCGTACCTAGTGTCCCGAATCTTTGTTTCTGTTGCGTCTTCGGGGCCGGCGCCGTGACACGACGATTGGTTCTGTCACAGGCCCGCCGCATACTGGTCGGTAACCGCAAAGCACCAAGCGGCCCTGGTTCGGTACCGACCGGGCCGGGCTGGGATCATGCTGACCGACCGCCCCCGGTGGGGGGATGGCGGGACGCGTTTCGGCGCCGAGGAGGCGGCGGCCGGGGGTGGGACCCGCCGGAGGCGACAGCCCCGACGGTTTTCGCGTTATCGGGCCCCGGGCCGGTACTCCGGAGGTGGTTACGGACATCGTCGGCGAATCTGGGATTCTAGACACTACGGCCCCACGCTCACTGGTCCCCCTCAAGGGCGGAGCGGGCTCGGGCGACTGCGTCCTCGATAACCCGCCGCGTGCCCTCGGGCAGGTCCGGTATGTCCGAAAGGGGTTCCAGGTGGACTAGGGCGCGTTCCGCGTCGTCACGGTTCAGATGGAGCAGGCCCAGGAACAGGTGTGCCTCGTGGTAGTCGGGATCGATCTCCAGAGCTTCGAGCAGGTAGGCCTCGGCGGTCCCCTCGCTGGCCGACAGGTAGCTCATCCACCCCACCCTCGCCAGCCCCCGGGCACGCCGGGTCCTGTCGAGACTTCCCTCCAGCGCTCCGAGGTAGTGGGGAAGCGCAGCGGAGAAGCTGCCTTCCTCGAAGTACCGGTCAGCCAGCCTCAGGCGCATGGCGGCTATCTGGGGCACGTCGGGATTGGCGGCGATCACCGCTTCCATCTGGTCGTTAGTCACCTGCGACAGATCGACGCCACCGCCCGGATCCCCGGTAATGAACCCCCCCTCGCGGGGCCGGATAGCATAGAAGGCGGTCACTGAGACGGCGGCGAAGACTCCCAGCAGTAGGAGCGCCCCCACCAGGCGGCGGGCCCGGGCCGGTTTCCCGGCCTGCCCCGCTTCGATCTGCGCCTCCCTTGTCTCCCGCCCGTCGATACGGGAGATCTCGTTCCGGTAGCGGACGACCAGCCGCTCGGCCGTGGCGGAGTCGAGTTCGCCCTCGGACAGCTGGCGCCCGACCTCCTCGATGTCCCGTTCGGCCTGCCGGCGCCTGTCGGAAGCGGATGGCGGGGCGGGCTCACACATTGGGGCGTTCCTCGCGCCTCATCAGTCGGCGGGCGGCCAGGGTCGCTCCGGCGCCGGCAACCCCCAGCGGTAGAAGCCAGAGCAGCACCGTGGTGCCGGAGAAGCGGGGATCGAGCCGGATGCCGTCGAAGCGATCCTCCAAGTAATCGAGGATCTGCTCATCGGTCCAGCCTTCGTCGACCTTTTCCTCTACGAAGGCGAGGATATCCTGAGCGTAGGGGGTCGGCGAGTCGGTGATCGACTCTCCCTGGCATACGGGACACCGGATCCGGGATCCAAGGGCGTCCACCCGGTCGCGGGCGCCCGTCTCTCCAATGACCAGGCCCCACACAACCACCCCGGCCAGAAACAGCGTGGCAAGGGTCGCGATTGCCTTCCTCGTGTCAGGCACGGGTGGCCTCCGCGCGGGCCGGCGCCCGCCGGCGGATCGCTGCCAGGGAGAAGGCGGCGCCGGCGGCTGTGACCAGTCCACCGAGCCAGATCATCCACTGCAGAGGGTAGGCCCAGACATCCGCTTGCAGACCCTGCCCGTCCAGGCGGGTCAAGGACACGTAGAGATCGCCGCCGAGCGTCGAGTGGACCGCCGGGGTGATAACCGGTCCGGACGCACTCCCGTAGTCGTTGAGCCGCGGATCGAGGATCGCCACCCGGCGCCCGTCGCGTATCACGTCGATACGTGCCCCTAACACCGTGCGGTTGGGCTCCACCCTCGAGAACGGGGATTCGTAGGCCAGCACGTACCCGGCGAATGGCACCCGATCGCCGGGGCTCATATCGACCGTACCCGCGGTGACCAGGTTGGAGGAGGCCGCGATGCCGACTGCCAGGATCGCCACCCCGATGTGGGAGATCTGGCCTCCCCAGTAACCGGGGTCACGCCGGATAAGGCCGAGCACGGTCCCTCCGGCGGGTTCGCCGGTGGCCGCCATCCGGTTGCGGACCAGCATGAGCAGGTGGCGGCCGATGGCGCAGACCACCAGCGTCGTCAGCAGGGTCACGATTATCAGGTGCCGGTTCCGGCTGACCACGAGGACGACGACGGAGGCTGCGGCCAGGGAAAGCCGGAGGGGAGTGCGCAGGCGCGACCAGAGTACCCGGGCGCGGGCGACCCGGAAGGGAGTGACCGGACCGATTCCCATGGCCAGCAGCAGGCAGTAGGCGAGTGGGACGGCCCACCGATCGAAGAAGGGGCGTCCCACCCCGACGGTGCTTCCCTGGAATGCTTCGACTGCGAGCGGGAACAGCGTTCCTGCAAGCACCACGAAGGCGAACACCGCCAGGAGCAGGTTGTTCAGGAGGAAGGCGCCCTCACGGCTGGCCAGCGAGTCCAACCGGGGTGGGCTTCCCACCAGATGCACCCGCAGCGAGAAAAGGGTCAGGGAACCGATGAGGACCAGCGCCAGGAAAACGAGCAAGACGGGCCCTATGGAGGACTGGGTGAAGCTGTGCACCGATGCGACCACCCCCGAACGGGTGAGGAACGTGCCCAGGATCGTGGCGGCGAAGGACCCGATCACCAGGACGTAGTTCCATGACTGCAGGACACCCCGCCTCACCTGCACGACCGAGGAGTGGATGAAGGCGGTCGCCAGCAGCCACGGGATGAACGAGGCGTTCTCGACCGGGTCCCAGGCCCAGTAGCCGCCCCAACCCAGCACCTCGTAACTCCACCACGCGCCCAGCACGATCCCCGTGGTCAGGAACCCCCAGGCGGTCAGGGTCCACCTCCGGGTCACTCCCAACCATGTGGAACCGCGGGAACCGGAGGCCAGGGACGACATGGCGATGGCGAACGGCACCGAGAACCCGACATAGCCCATATAGAGGACCGGCGGGTGGATCGCCATGAGGATGTGGTTCTGCAGGAGTGGGTTGGCGCCACGGCCCTCCAGCGGGATGTCGGCCGCTGACCACGGGGGCCAAGCCGAGGCGGCGCATCCGGTTTCGGCCGCCACCTGGCACACCGCGAACGGGTTGGCAACGGTGGCCATGAGACCGAACCAGAACACGGCCAGCATTCCCAGCACCGAGAGCGTGCCCCCGGCCAGCGGACGAGCGTCGCGGTACATCACGCGGTACGCGGAGGCGGTGAACAGTGCCAGTACCAGGCCCCACAGCACGATCGAGCCTTCGAGCGCGGCCCATCCGGCGGCCAGCGTGAAGACGAGGGGGGTGCCCCTGCGGTGGTTGTCGGCAATGTAGGCGATCGAGAAGTCGTCGAGCAACAGTCCCAACTCCAGGACCGCCATGGCGGCTGCGGCGCCCGCTACCAGCCAGATTACGGGTCCCCGGGTTCGAGAGGCCGGTACCTGGCCCCGCCCGGTGAGGGCCGGTAACCCCCTCCATGCCAGGGTCGCTGCCGCCCCGACAGCTACCAGAGCCGACACCAACCCTGCCCAGGCGATCATGTCCCGCCCGTCGGGACCTCGTAGGCGCCCTCGCCGTCCGGTGCGCGGTATTGCTCGTCATGGTGGATCAACAGGAGGTCCGAGTGGAAGCGGTCCCCTTCCCAGGAGCCTTCGACCACCACCCCGATACCCTCTCGGAAGAGTTGGGGCACCGTCCCCACGTAGTGCACCGCCACCGAGGTCGCTCCGTCTCCCACCACGAACCCGACTCCCCCGTCGGCCTCTGCGATTCCCTCCGCCTCAACCAAGCCTCCGAGCCGGAACCGCTCACCGGGCGGGTAGTCGCCGCGCTGGTCGACCGCTTCCGAAGGGGTCAGGTAGTAGACCAGGTTGTCCGATAGATTGTTCCAGACCAGGTACCCGATCAACACCGCCAGCAGGGCGAGCGCCGGGAGTACCAGACGACGGTTGATCATCTACGGGGTGTGGAGTTGCGACGCAGCGACCTGATCCGCACGAGCATCCAGGCCACGTAGCCCACGATGGCCGCGTAGGACGCCGCGTAGCCGAAGACGATCCATCCGGTGCTCATGGCGGGCTGTCCAGCCGGGGCGGCGCCACCGCTCCTCCGACGGGGGCTCCGCTACGGGAAGAGTCGGTGACGATCGTCTCGGCGCGGGCTAGGGCCATCCGAATGGCCAGTAGGAACGCGAACAGCGCCACGAAGGCGACGATCGACATCCCCAATGGTCTGGAGAAGGCGGGATCCATGGTGGCGTTGGTCAGGTCAGGTCGTATGAGGGTCGGTCCCTGGTGCAGCGTGCGGAACCAGAGGACGGAGTAGTGGACGATCGGGACTTGGACGAAGGCGACAATTCCGAGGACCGCGCACCGTGCCGCCCGGACGCGGGGATCGCTTATCGAACGCCGGAGCGCCAGGTAGCCGACGTACAGGAAGAAGAGCACGGCGGTTGCCACCATCCGGGCATCGCTCCAGTCCCACCAGACGCCCCATACCAGCCGGCCCCAGATCATCCCTGTGAAGAGGGTCAGACCGGTGAAGAGCACGCCTATCTCGATGCCGGATGCCGAGATCAGGTCGGCGGCCGGAGAGCGGCGGATCAGGTATCCGAACGCTCCCAGCACTCCGACCCCCAGAGCCAGGTAGGCGGTGATTGCAGAGGGTACGTGGATGAAGAGCAGCCGAGCCGCCTCCCCTTGGGTCTCCTCGCCGGGGGCGCCCGAAGCTGCATAGAGGCCGGCTGCGACCAGCAGGGTGGCAGCCGTACCGAGAACCCATACTCCGCGCCGCAGCGTTGGTGCTGCCTCGGGTCCGGGATCCGTGCCCGGAGTCCGATCCGGTCGATCAGGGAACGTGTCCCGGTCGACACCGGTCACCGAAGGGATGCGTCGTGCCATTCTCTCAAATCAGTCGGTGGTGTCGTCAAGCGGGCTCGCCAGCAGGACTCCCGTGACCACCAAGGCCAGGTCCATTGCCACCAGAAGGAGTACCCAGGGGATACTACTGCGGTGCGCGACGGCCGATTCCGTTCCTCGGGTGGTGGCCACCAGCACGGGCATGGCGGGAGGCAGGGCCAGCAGAGGCGCCAGGGATGTGCGGGCTCGCAACCCGGTCACGAGCGTTCCGATCAACGATCCGAGGAGGCCCAGGGCGACCGCACCGGTCACCGCCAAGAGTACGAGCCAACCCCACGCCGGTCTCCCTTCCGGCGCGTACAGCACGATCATCACCGGCGTGAGGATCAGCGTGACCCCGAAGACGAGGATGGCAGAACTCAGGCTGTCTCCGAGGAATCGGGCGGCCGGGTCCAGGCCGCTGAGTGCCATCAGGTCCCGGAGAGGCCGGGACTCCCCCGATGACGGTCGGAGCGCGACCGTCATCCCGAACAGCAGCAGCACCAGCCAGAGCATGCCTGGGCCGATCCGCCGAAGGAGGGCAGCATCCGTCCCGAGGGCGAGGGGCGCCAGCAAGAGGGCCAGGGCGGCGAAGGGTACGACCATCCAGATGGTCTCTCCGCCCCTCCACTCGACCCGCAGGTCCTTGCGCAACACCCAACCCACCTGCCGCAGGAATCCATGGGCTTTCATCGCGGTTCCTCGTGCACGACACCTGCCGACACAGCGATACGCCTTGTCACCAGTCCGGTCACCGCCGCCGGATCGTGGGAAACGAGGAGCGCCGCTCCACCACGGTCCGCCACGCGAGCGACAGTCCGGTCTACCAGCGGTCTGGTCGCGTCGTCGAGACCGGCCAGGGGCTCATCGAGAAGGAGTAGGCGGGGAGTCCGGTTCAGGAGCCGGGCGAACTCCACCCTGCGCTGCATCCCGAGGGACGCATGGCCGGCGCGCCATCCGGCCACTCGCTCCAGGCCGACAGTCTCTAGCGGATCCGCACCTGGAGGGTCGCCCCGGAGCCGAGCCACCAGGTCGACGTTCTCCCGCAAGGTCAGGTCGGGCCACAGGGCCGGGGTATGGCCGATCAACGCGATCTCGCGCCGGCCCGATGCGAGTTCCTCGGGCCGGCAACCCGGGCCGATGCCCAGCACCGAATAGGTTCCCGATGTCGGGCGATGCAACGTAGCCAGCAGCCGGAGAAGGGTTGTCTTGCCGGCGCCGTTGGGTCCCGAAACGCCGATGACGTCGCCGGATCGGATGGTCAGGTCGACACCTTCGAGGATCACCGATCCTGAGACGGCGAATCCAACGTCGACGAAGCGGACCAGGACTGGAGTGGCCACCGCGCCGAGTGTAGGAAGCCTTGCGGGATTGCTCGCCGACGACCCTCCTACAGGGTGTCGGTGCTGAGAACCGGCTGGGTGGCCTTGTCCCCGCACAGCACGACCAGCAGGTTGCTGACCATGGACGCCTTGCGCTCCTCGTCGAGGTCGACGATGCCGCGGTCCGACAGGTGCTCCAGGGCCATCTGCACCATGCTGACCGCCCCTTCCACGATCTGGCTGCGGGCGGCGATGATGGCGCTGGCCTGCTGGCGCTGCAGCATGGCCGAGGCGATCTCCGCCGCGTATGCAAGGTGGGTTATTCGCGCCTCGAGTACTTCGACTCCGGCCTCCTCGAGACGGTGCTGGATCTGGTTCTTGAGCTGGGCCGCGATCTCCTCGGTGTCGCCCCGGAGGGACATCTGGCCTTCTTCCTGCGTGTCGTAGGGATAGCCGGTGGCCAGGTTGCGGACCGCCGATTCGCTCTGGACGTGGACGAAGTTGACGTAGTCGTCGACCTCGAAGCTCGCCTCGTAGGTGTCCGCCACCTTCCACACCACCACCGCGGCCATCTCGATGGGATTCCCGTCGCTGTCGTTGACCTTGGAGCGTTCCGTCTCGAAGTTGCGGACCCGCACCGAGACACGTTTCTTCGAATACAAGGGGTTGGAGTAGCGCAACCCCGGCTTGCGAACCGTACCCACGTATTTGCCGAACAGTTGCAGGACGCGGGCCTCGTTCGGGGGAACCGCGAACAGACCGTTGAACAGGAAGAGAAGTATCGGGAACAGTACGGCGAGCACCGTCAACAGGATCCACTGTCCCCAGGTGATGCTCAATACAATGAAGGCGATATCAACCGCCAGGGCAAGTAGCAGGACCATCAAAGCGAGCCACCCCGGCGTCGCGCCGTAGGTTGTTTCCCGTATCACGTTTGCTTCCCTCCTCCCGGGCGCCGACGCGGATTGCAAGGCCCTCGGACGTGTGTCGTCACCGCTTGGAAGTGGTCCGGTTACGCGACGGTAACGCGATCGGTATAGGATGCAATCAGGTTGCTTGGCCCTTCCACCCGTCCCCACATCATAGCCATGGTGCTCGCCGGAGGCGAGGGCAAGCGCCTGTACCCCTTGACCCGTGACCGGGCCAAGCCCGCAGTTCCCTTCGCCGCCGGGTACCGGATCATCGATGTCGTCCTGTCCAACCTGGTCAACGCCTACGTGCGGCGCATAGTGGTGCTCACCCAGTACAAGAGCCACAGTCTCGACCGCCATCTCGCCCAGACGTGGCGCCTGTCGCCCCTGCTGGGGTCATACGTGGCGCCTGTCCCGGCCCAGATGAGGCGGGGTCGCCGGTGGTTCCTAGGTTCGGCGGACGCCGTCTACCAGAACCTCAACATCATCGGGGACGAGCGGCCCGATCACGTCTTCGTCTTCGGAGCCGATCACCTGTACCGGATGGATCCCCGCCAGATGCTCGACTACCACATCGACAAGGGCGCCGATGTCACAGTGGCGGCTATCCCGGTGGCCCGCTCGGAGGCCTCCGCCTTCGGGATCATCGAAGCGGGCAGTGATGGACGCATCCTACGATTTCACGAGAAACCGGAGGATCCTCCGCCGATGCCGGGCGACCCGCAGCGTTGCCTGGCTTCGATGGGCAACTACGTCTTCACCTCCGAGGCGCTGGTCCGGGAAGTCGTAGCCGATGCCGACCGTCCGGGCTCCCGCCGCGACATGGGAGGGGACATCATCCCGGCTGTCACCGCCAAGGGCGGCGCATACGTCTACGACTTCGCTCGCAACGAAGTACCCGGCCAAACGGAGCGAGAACGGGCCTACTGGCGAGACATCGGGACGCTGGACGCCTACTACGAGGCGTCGATGGACCTGGTGAGCCTTCATCCGGTGTTCAACTTCTACAACATGGAATGGCCCATCCTCACCTGGTACTTTCCCGACCCGCCCGCCAAGTTCGTCCACGACCTCGAAGGCCGCAGGGGTGTGGCGATCAACTCGGTGGTGGCGAACGGAGCGGTGGTATCGGGAGGTGTGGTGCGCCGCTCGATCCTGAGTCCCCGGGTGCGGGTCAACTCCTACTCAGAGGTCACCGATTCGGTTCTCTTCGACGAGGTGTCGGTGGGGCGGGGGGCCGTGGTACGCAACGCCATCGTCGACAAGCTGGTCGAGATCCCGGAAGGCTACGAGATCGGGGTGGACCCGGTGACCGACGCGAAACGCTTCACCATCTCCGAAGGAGGCGTAGTGGTGATCGGCAAGAAGGACCAGCTGGCCTAGGGCCTGTTAACAAAAGTCTCCACCACAGGCAGATTGTTGGTTAACAGACAGTAAGGGGCGAGCACGATACGAGTCTCGAGGCGATCCTTCCAAATTAGGATCGTAGTCGTTTCTTAACCAATGCATACTATCTTGTGTCTCTTGTAGTGTGAACAGGCCCTAGTTGCCGGTTACCGGTATCGACTACCGGCTGCCGACCATGGGCCTTGACTACCTGCGTCTCGATGCCAGCTCCGACATCACCTCGGCAGCCGGGACGCCGCGTCCGGCCAGCAACACCAGCAGGTGGTAAAGGACGTCGGCGGCCTCCTCGACGACCCTGGAGCGGCCACTCGCGCCGGCTTCGTGCTGGAGGGCGGAGGATGCCACTTCGGCGGCTTCCTCGATCACTTTGCGTCCGGTCGAGGCAGCACCCCCCGCGGCCAGACGTGAGGTGTAGGAGGCCGCCCCACCGCTCGCCAACCTGCCGGTGATGACCTGCCACAGGCGTTCCAGGTCGGAGAATCCCTGGGGAGGGCTGCTCCCGTCCCCGGCATCTGTGAAGCAGGTCCGGGCGCCCGTATGGCAGGCGGGTCCGGCCGGATACGCCCGGACCACCAGCGTGTCGCGGTCGCAATCAGCCTCGAGCCCGGCCAGGGTGAGGGTGTTCCCGCTGGTCTCGCCCTTCTTCCAGAGGGTCCGGCGCGACCGCGACCAGAAGTGGACCGCGCCCGTGGTGATGGTCAGGTCGAGTGCCTCCGGGTTCATCCAGGCCATCATCAGAACCTCCCCGGTGGTCGCGTTCTGGACGATGGCGGGAATCAGTCCGGCCTCGTTCCAGCGGAGGTTACGGGGAGGGCCGGTCTCAGGCATGGCGGACGGGAATGCCCGACCCTTCCATGACCCGCTTGATGTCGGCGATGTCCACTTCCCGGCGGTGGAAGATGGACGCCGCCAGGACCGCGGATGCTCCGGCTTCTACCGCCTCGACGAAGTGTTCGGGGCGGCCGGCGCCCCCCGATGCGATGACGGGTACATCGACTACCCCGGTGACGACCCGCAGCAGGTCGAGGTCGAAGCCGATGTTGGTGCCGTCGCGGTCCATCGACGTCAGCAGGATCTCTCCCGCTCCCCGGGCCACCCCCTCCTGCGCCCACTCGACCGCGTCGAGACCGGTGTCCTGGCGTCCTCCGGTTATGAACACGTTCCACGACCCATCGGGCATGGCCTTGGCGTCGATGGCGAGGACCACGCATTGGGTACCGAATGAGGCAGCGCACTCGTCGAGCAGGTCGGGGCGCCGGACCGCGGCGGTGTTCAACGAGACCTTGTCCGCTCCCGCCCGCAGGACGGCGCGCATGTCGGCCGGCTCCCGTACCCCACCTCCCACGGTAAGGGGTACGAACACGTTCTCGGCCGTACGCCGGACCACGTCAAGCAGGGCCGGGCGACCCTCCGGGGAGGCGGCGATGTCCAGATACACGATCTCGTCCATTCCCTCCTCTGCGTACCGGGCGGCGAGATCCACGGGGTCACCCTCATCGGTGAGGTTGACGAAGTTGACGCCTTTGACGACCCGGCCGTGCTTTACATCGAGGCAAGCGATGACCCGGGCCCGGAGGCTCATGGTGAATCACCACCCACGGGATTTCGGGAGGAGGACTCCCGGACCTCGGCGACGAAGTTGGAGAGGACTTGGAGGCCGGACCGGCCGCTCCGCTCGGGATGGAACTGGACGCCCACTCGTGGACCGTTGCGAACCGCGGCGGCGAACGGGAGCGGGTAACGGGCGTAAGCGATGACGAGCGAGGGATCCTCCGGAACCGGCGCGTAGCTGTGAACGAAGTAGAACGTGGCGTCGGGTCCGATGTTCTCGAACAACCGGTCCGCGGCCGTACCGTTACCGGGGAAGTGGAGGTCGTTCCAGCCGATGTGGGGGAGAAGCGGTGCACCCACGAGACGCCTCACGATGCCCGGGTCCATTCCGAGGCAGGGCCTTCCGTCCTCGTCGCTGCTGTCGAAGAACAACTGGAGGCCGACGCAGATCCCGAGGAGGGGCGCTTCCCATTCCTGGAGGGGCTCTACGAGTCCGGCTTCTGCGAGCCGGGCCATGGCCGTGCCGGGGACGCCTACCCCCGGAAGAACGATCGCCTCGATGCCCTCCAGGCCATCCGGTCCGGTGACCGGCCGGACCCGGCCCCCGGCCCGTTCGAGACCCTGGGCGATGGACACGAGGTTGCCCGCGCCGTGGTCGATAACACCGACCAGGGGTGGGCTCACGGGCTACTCTCGCTCGAGGGGAGACCCTTGGTGGAGGGAACTCCCATCCTTCTCGGGTCAGGGGACACCGCGGCCCGCAGTGCCCTCGCCAAGGCCTTGAAGGCGGCCTCGGCAACGTGGTGGTCGTTGCGACCGGTGGCGGCAAGGTGCAAGGTGATACCTGCGGTGCGGGCGAACGCCTCCAACGCGTGGGGGAGGTTCTGGGTGGTGAGGTTTCCGATGTAGGGGGTCGCCAGTTCCAGGGTGGCTACGCAGTAGGCCCGTCCACCCACGTCCACTGTCGCGTCGCCCAGCGCCTCGTCCATGGGGACCCGAGCCTGGCCGAAGCGGTGGATCCCGGTCCTGTCTCCCAGGGCTGCGGCCAGCGCCTCACCGAGGCATAGCGCGGTGTCTTCCACAGTGTGGTGATCGTCGACTTCGATGTCGCCGTCCGTATTCACCACCAGGTCGAACAGCGCGTGGTGGGCGAGCGATGTGAGCAGATGATCGAAGAAGGGGATCCCGGTCCGGATCTCGGCGCGCCCGGATCCGTCGAGGTCGATCTCGACCGAAACCCTCGTCTCCTTGGTACTGCGCCGGCAGGTAGCGCTGCGTCCCATTCAAGCCTCCTCGCTGTTGCGGCAGTTGTGGGTGGATCTATTGCTGTCCGGCTCCCCGAACCGGACGGAGGCGGCCAGCCGGTGGGCGTCCAAGCCCTCGGCCGAGGCGAGTTCCTCAATGACGGGACGGATGGTCGACAGGCCGGCCCGGGACAGGGTCTGGACCTGCCGCCACGATCCGAAGTCCTCCACGCCCAGCGGTCCGTGGGCTCTTGCCAGACCCCCGGTGGGCAGGACGTGGTTGGCGCCGGTGGCGTAATCACCTGCCGATTCCGGTGACCAGCGACCCACGTAGATGGACCCGGCGTTCAACACCCGGTCCGCGTGTTCTGCAGCATCCTCGGTGAGTACCGACACGTGCTCGGCCGCATACGCGTTCGCGAACTCGATGGCCTCGTCGATAGTCCCGGCCACCAGGATCCGCCCGTGCGCGCCAAGTGCGGCCCTGAGGATGGCCCGCCGGGGGAGCAGGGGCATCAACCGCTCGATCGCCGCCTCGACTTCCTCGGCGAGACCCGGGTCCGTGGTGACGAGTACGGCAGGTGAATCCGGACCGTGCTCTGCCTGGCACAGGAGATCGATGGCCACCAGGCGCGCGTCCGCCGAGTTGTCGGCGATCACCAGCACCTCGCTGGGTCCTGCCGGGAGGTCGATGGCGCAGGAGCCGTACACCTCGAGTTTGGCGGCGGTGACCCACGCATTTCCCGGTCCCACTATCTTGTCCACCTTGTCGATCGTCTCGGTGCCGTAGGCGAGAGCCGCTACTGCTTGGGCGCCCCCCATGGCGTAGAACCGGTCCACCTGCAGGATCGCAGCAGCCGCCAGCAGGGTCGGATCGATGCGTCCAGCCTCGTCGCAAGGCGAGGCGACCACTATCTCGCCGACCCCGGCGACCTGCGCAGGCACCACGGTCATGATCAGGCTGGACGGGTAGGAGGCCTTACCGCCGGGAACGTATGCGCCCACCTTGTGCAGCGGACTCCACCGGCGGTCGATCCGCACCCCGGGGCGGGTCTCGTGCCTGGAGTCGGTTGGCAACTGGGGAAGGTGGTAACGCCGTACGCTCTGGATTGCCGCCTCGAGGGCGGTACGCACTGCGGGTTCCAACGCTTCAACGGCGGCCGTGATCTCGTCCCGACCCACCCTTGGGTCGGGACGCCCCCCTCCGAAGGCGGCGTTCGCCTCCACCAGGGCCCGGTCTCCGCCCGTTTCGATGGTCCGGCAGATGGACGCCGCGCCACGGCGCACTTCGGGGTCGGGAACCGCGGAGCGGGATACCAGGTGGCGCAGGGCGCCTGGGTCGAGATCGGCCAGGTGGTCGACCCTGAGGAGTCCCGAGGTGTTGGCGGTGGTTTCCACGAGCGTGGTCATGGTACGAGTTGCCCGATGGGAAGCACCAGGATGTCGCGACCGCCGGCGGCTCTTAGCCGGGGCAGCAGGTTCCATACCTCGTCCCGTTCCACCACCGAGTGGATCGCCACCATCCCGTCCTCCGCGAGAGGGACGACGGTGGGCGCTTCGAGACCCGGGATGAGTTCGGTGATGTCTTGCAGGGTCTCCTCGGGAGCGTTGAGCAGCAGGTAGCGCCTGCGCCGACCGGCCAGGACCGATTCGATAGCGGTCGTGACCGTTTCGAATTCCATCCGGTTGCTCAGATCGGACGATCGCCCGACGAGCACCGCCTCGCTGCTCAGGACGGGCAGCACCGGGCGGAGCCCGTTGACCAGCATGGTGCTCCCGGTGGATACGAGATCGGCAACCGCGTCGGCCACTCCCAGCTTGGGGGCCACCTCGACGGAGCCCCGGAGCCGGACGATATCGACCGTCACCCCGTGCCGTGCGAAGAACTGCTCGGTCAGGTTGGGGTGGGAGGTAGCGATTCTCAGGCCGCAGAAGTCCTCGGGGCGATCGCGAGCGGCGTCGGCGGGAACCGCGACGGTGAGTTCACAGCGCCCGAATCCGAGCCGGAGGAGGACCCGGACTCTGTTGCACTTGGTGCCCGACTCCTCGATCAGATCCAGGCCGGAGATGCCGAGGTCCGCCACCCCGTCTGTGACCAGTTCAACGACGTCCTCCGTCCGGACGAACAGAAGCTCGATAGCGGCGTTCCTGACGCTCACCGAGAGGGCTCTGTCCGTCTGCTCGAAGCTGAGCCCGGCCTCCCGCAGCAACCTCAGGGCAGGATCGCGCAAACGGCCCTTGTTGGGTAGCGCCAGGCGCAGGAAGCTCTCACGCATCGGGTTCTCGCCGCATCCGGTCCAGGGCCAGCCGGTAGCCCCCCATGCCATGACGCCGCCACTCGTTGACCCGTCCGATCGTCGTAGTTGAGATGCCGGTCTGCTCGGACACCTCCCGGTAGGGCATGCCTGCTTCCAGCAAGGTTGCAACCGTCCACCTGCTGGAGAGTTCCCCAATCTCGCTGCGCGTGCAGAGGTCGCGTAGGAAGAGGGCTATCTCGTCCGCCGTTCTCAACGTGAGGATGGCGTCGCATAGCGCGTCGAGTTCCTCGGTTCTCCAGCCGGCTGGCCGGGCGGTGTTCATCGGGCTTCCCCCTCTCGAGCCTGCATCCGGTCGGGACTGGCGCCCACCATGTTAACATGTTAACACATCTGTACACGTCGGCGGTTGTGCTTGGAGCATGGATCGCCGGACGGTCCTGTTACGACGGTGGGCTACTGTTGGGCAACCGACGCGGTCCGGCGGGTGTGGCGGAACGGTAGACGCGCCAGGTTTAGGTCCTGGTGGGCAATGCCCGTGGGGGTTCGAGTCCCTCCACCCGCACCGGTAGCCCGGTGTCCGAGCGCACCTTCTACTGGTAGGAGACGAAGACCGGTACCGGAGTCAGTTCGAGTACTTGGGCCGGGGTGGCGGTCGGGGAGTCCTCGTCGTAGAAGTTCTTCCATCCCCAACGGAACCCCAGGTCCTCGGTCTCCCTGGTGAGAACGTCCCAGGTGTTGTACTTCGCTCCGAGGGATCCCTGCCCGTCCATCTGGATGACCACCGCCAGTTCGTCAGGCGTCTCGATCCGGTCCCGGTTGGTGATCATCGAGAAGCGGAACTGATGCACGATGAACAGCTTCTGGGGAAGTACCTCCTCGCGAACGATCTCTGCCAGCCATCTGACCACTTCGTTGATCTCGGCGGCGTCCACCGTCCCGATCTGGCGGAGATGGACCTCGTCGGGCTTCAGCCGCCACTCGGGGTCGAGGGCCAGACCGACATGGGGCAGGCGCAGGAACTCCTCGTATATCTTGGCCTGGGTGAGGAAGTGGGTCCGCCCCGGCTGGAGGTCGAGCACCACGTATACGTCGTTGGCGGCCGCCGCCTCGATCCACGGGCGGATCACATCGAGAGTGGTCTCGGCCGAATAGTCCCCGTCCCGGCCCGGACCTGCCGACGCCACGGTGGCGATTATCTCGAAGGTGGGAAGCACCCTCGCCCCGTCCGCACCGTATCCGGCTGCCACTCTTCCCAATCGCTCGATTCCTCCCTCGGGATCCTGCTCTCCTAGGACGCCCAACCTGGATGTGACGGGGTGGCCGTAGAAGGCCACCAGACGTCTCGGGGCCGAGTCGGGGAACATCATGATTCCCCCTCCTGGAATTTCCACACCCTTCTGCAACACCTCCAGCTGCCAACTCACCTCGTCCCCGAACACCGAGAGCACCTCCACCGAAGCGGCTCCGGAGATCAGATCCAACGTCCCGTCCCCGGAAGTGCTGGTGTCAGGATCCAGGACGACGAGCCCGATACCGAGATCGGTGGCAGCGACCTGCAATGGGACCACCGGGGCGGCCGGTGCCACCAGCCAGAGGTGTTCGTAGGCGGAGGGATCATGGGGAACCGTAGCCTCGGGGTCGATGTCGAGCACGGTCACCAGGTGGTCGAACAGCG
Source organism: bacterium (assembly GCA_026710435.1). GTDB lineage: Bacteria > Actinomycetota > Acidimicrobiia > Spongiisociales > Spongiisociaceae > JAPPFW01. Next base: position 40,578 of record JAPOQZ010000170.1, read on the forward strand.
TCGAATGTATGTCAGGGCCGAATCCGGAGGTGACCACCCTATCCGGCTCCAAGCGTCTGAGTTCGCTGACCAGGCTACCGCTGAACCATTCGCCTACCAGCAGCAACGGGCCGTTCAGGTCGGAGGCTGCCACAGTTGCCACCGCCGCCGGATTGCTCGCCGGGGCGAGTCCCACTTCGATGGCGCACGGATAGACAACTCTCGACAACTCGATCGCGGCGCGCACCGGGTCAGCCTCGGTGAGCCGGAAGTCAGCCGGCGCGGAGGGGGTGCAATCACGGGACGCCAGTGTCGTGGTCGTGGTGCTTGACGGCTGCACTGTCGTGGTTCGGGGAACTGTGGTGGTGGAGGGTTCCACAGTCGCAGAGGTCGGCGCCGGGTCCGGGGCGGCCTGTGTCGCGGGCGGGACGGTCGAGGTGGGAACGCTCGTCGCCGCGGCCTCGGTGGTATCGCCCGAGATAGCGGAATTCGAGCAGGAGATAACCAGGACCAGCATCCCCAGCGAGGCCACTATCGGTCGGCGGGTCACCGACCCGGGCGTGGTCACGTTCGTCAATCACCCTCCTACAATGAGGTCCGAGCGGGCTGTGGCGCAGCTTGGCAGCGCGCCTGCTTTGGGAGCAGGAGGTCGTCGGTTCGAATCCGACCAGCCCGACCCCCGCCGCGGGAACCCGGTTGAACCCTAGACCTGTTCTGCGGCGGCGCCGGTGATTTCCGTGCTCGGTATCCGGTTTTGCGGCTCCCCCATCCGGAGAGTCGGTCGGGTTCATAGATGGACAGCCGGTATGTAGTATGGACCGAACCGGCGGGTGTAGCTCAATGGTAGAGCTCCAGCCTTCCAAGCTGGTGGTGAGGGTTCGATTCCCTTCACCCGCTCCGCGGAGAAGTCCGGACCGTAAGGCTACGCCCGGGTGGCGATCAGCCCCCGTAGCTCAGAGGACAGAGCAGGAGCCTTCTAAGCTCTTGGTCGGAGGTTCGAATCCTTCCGGGGGCGCCGCCTCGGTTCCCCAACGATCGAGGCCGGTCCAGGGTTGACCCGCGGTCATGGTGACCGTAGCTCAGCTTGGTTAGAGCGCCTGGTTGTGGTCCAGGAGGTCGGGGGTTCAAGTCCCCTCGGTCACCCCGGTGCCCTGTCGGCTGGCACCAGCGACTTTCCCGACCCGACCATCGAGGAGTGCAGTGTCCGTCACCGTCACCGAGTTGAGTGCGTTCGAGCGACGTCTCACCATTCGCTTCCATAGATTGCGCCTGGATCGCGCCGAGACGCGGGCTGCGCGCCGACTCTCACGAGACATCGACATCAATGGGTTCCGCCGCGGCAAGGCCCCAAGGCGCCTGGTCGAAAGAATCGTCGGAAGGCAGCGGATCCGTGGCGAGGCCATCGAGGATCTGCTCGGGGACCGGCTTCCGTCCGCCCTCATGGACGCAGAACTGGTCCCGGCCACCAACCCCTCCGTGGACGATGCACGCGAGGTCGACGGAGGGCTGGAAGTCGATGTCCGGGTAAGCCTCTGGCCCACGCTCGAATTCCCGCCGGATTACGTGGGACGCCGCATCGAAGTGAGTCAGGAGGCCTACGAGGTTGACGAGGATCTCATCGAGGCCGAGATGAACCACAACCGTGAGCAGTTCGCCGAACTGGAGACGGTGGAACGGGCCTCGATGGGGGGCGACTACGTCGCGATCGACCTCCACGTTTCGCGCAACGGCCAACCCGTGGAACCCGTCTCCATCTCGGACTACATGTACGAGGTGGGATCCGAAGGTTTCCTGGACGGTCTCGGCGAGGAGTTGGCGGGTCGGTCCGCGGGCGACATCGTCGGATTCGCGAGCGCGCTCCGTTTCGAGGCGGGCGGCTTGGAGGCCGGAACTCCGGTCGACGTCCGGGTGCTGGTCAAGGAGGTGAAGGAGCGGCGGCTCCCCGAACTCAACGACGAGTGGGTTTATGACTTCACCGAGTTCGACACGGTCGAGGAACTGCGCGAAGCGGTCATCAGCGAGTTGGAGTCCTCCCGACTCTCCACCCTCAGGCGCGAGTTCAGCAACAAGCTCATCGCCGACCTCGTCGGGGAGATGCAAGTGGACATCCCGCCCGCGGTCATCGACGCGGATGCCGCCCGCCAGTTCGATCAGTTCTGTCGGAGGCTGGACGAAGGTGGTATCGACTTCGAGGAGTACCTGGAAGCCGTCGACCAGGACCGGGAAGCCCTTTTCGGCCGATTCCGTGAAGAGGCCGCACAGCAGATACGAACCCGCGTGCTGCTCGACTCGGTGGCGGCCGGCGCCGAACTGGAAGTCGAGGAACACGAACTCGCTCGAGCCTACGAGGACATGGCGGAGCAGTTCGAGGGGACCGGACAGCAGCTCGCGAAGCGGCTGGCCGGCAGTGTCCAGGAAATGGCTCTGGTGGGTGATATCCTGAGATTGAAGGCCCTTGACACATTGATGAGGGGCGCGGTGGCCGCGGATCGGCACGGCAACGTGCTCGACCTCCGGTTTGATCCTCCCGCCGGGGACGATATCGTGGAAGCCGAGATCGAACTAGGAGACCAGTGATCGGAAGTCAACCATCCTTGCCCGCGGTCGGTAGCGGTTTCTCCCCTGCCAACTACCTGGTGCCGACCGTGGTGGAATCCACCAGCCGGGGTGAGCGCGCCTTCGATATCTATTCGCGCCTGCTCAAGGATCGGATCATCTTCCTGGGGACGCCGATAGATGATGCAGTTGCCAACCTGGTGATGGCTCAACTCCTCCATCTGGAGTCCGAGGATCCCGACCGGGACGTGAACCTCTACATAAACTCGCCGGGCGGCGAGATCACCAGCCTGTTCGCGATCTACGACACCATCCAGTACATCAAGCCCGATGTGAGCACCGTCTGCATGGGGATGGCCGCCTCGGCTGCAGCCGTCATCCTGGCGGGCGGCGCCAAGGGCAAGCGGTTCGCTCTTCCCCACGCCCGGGTGATGCTCCACCAACCGCATGGGGGCGCCCAGGGCCAGGCTGCGGACATCGAGATACAGGCCCGGCTCATCATTCAGATGCGCGAGCAACTCAACCAGATACTCGCCCACCACACCGGTCAGGACTACGAGAAGGTGGCCAGCGATACCGACCGCGACTTCTGGATGCTGGCCGATCAAGCCGTCGACTACGGCATAGTCGACGATGTTCTCGCGCGCCGTGAACTCGCCGCGGTGTCTGACGAGTACTGAAGATGGCCATCAAGTACGGCGAGGGAAGCGAGATCCTCAAGTGCAGCTTCTGCGGCCATTCGCAGAAGCAGGTCAAGAAGCTCATCGCAGGTCCGGGCGTCTACATATGTGACGAATGCGTACTCCTGTGTACCGAGATCCTCGACGACGAGTTGGGTGGCAATCAGGCGGACCGGGCTACCGAACTGCCTAAGCCCGCCGAGGTCTTCGACTTTCTCGACGGGTACGTGATCGGCCAGGACCGGGCGAAGAAGGCGCTGTCGGTGGCGGTCTACAACCACTACAAGCGGATCCGGTCCGCATCCCCTCGCACGGACGACGTCGAACTCTCCAAGTCCAACATCCTGCTCATCGGCCCCACGGGCTGCGGGAAGACCCTGCTGGCGCAGACGTTGGCCCGGATGCTCAACGTTCCCTTCGCCATAGCGGACGCCACCGCCCTAACCGAAGCGGGTTATGTGGGGGAGGATGTGGAGAACATCCTTCTCAAGCTGATCCAGGCCGCGGACTACGATGTCAAACGGGCCGAGCAGGGCATCATCTACATCGATGAGATCGACAAGATCGCCCGCAAGGCCGAGAACCCGTCCATCACCCGCGACGTCTCGGGCGAAGGGGTCCAGCAGGCGCTTCTCAAGATCCTCGAAGGAACGGTTGCTTCGGTGCCGCCACAGGGGGGGCGCAAGCATCCCCACCAGGAGTTCATCCAGATCGACACGACCGATGTTCTGTTCATTTGCGGAGGGGCGTTCGCCGGGCTCGAGCAGGTGATCGGGCGGCGAGTGGGCAACCGCATCGTCGGTTTCGGCGCCGACTTGAGATCCAGGCAGGATCGGCCCAAGGACGATCTGCTTGCCGAGGTCATGCCCGACGACCTGATCAAGTACGGCTTGATTCCCGAGTTCATCGGCCGGCTCCCGATGGTGGCGACCGTGGATTCCCTGGATCGGGCCGCGCTCATCCGTATCCTGCAAGAGCCCCGGAACGCTCTGGTCAAGCAATACGCAAGGATCCTGGAGATGGACGGAGTCGAACTCGTTTTCGAGGACGACGCCATCGAGGCAATCGCCGACCAGGCGATGCTGCGGGGCACCGGCGCTCGCGGATTACGGGCGATCATGGAGGAAGTCCTGCTCGACACGATGTACGAGCTTCCTTCACGGCCTGATATAGGCAGGGTGATGATCGACCGTCGCGTGGTGGAGGAAAAGGTAAACCCGGTTCTGCTGCCCCTACGAGAGATCGAGAAGCGTCGTGAGAGGAGCGCTTAGTCGCCGGTCCCGTTGACCGGATCGGATCTGACTCGACCCCTGAGATGAATACCCGCCGCCCCGGTTCCCTGCAAGGAAGCTACGACCCGAAGGTTGTCGAGGCGCACTGGTACCCCGTCTGGGAGGAGTCCGGAGCTTTCAAGCCCGAGACCAACCCGGACGGCGAGCCGTTTGCCATCATGATTCCGCCCCCCAACGTGACCGGAGTGCTGCACATCGGCCATGCTCTGGATCACTCGATCCAGGACGCGATCATCCGGCGGAAACGGATGCAGGGATACGCAGCCCTCTGGCTTCCTGGGACCGACCATGCGGGGATCGCCACCCAGATGGTCGTCGAGCGAGAACTGGCCGAGGAAGGCCTTAGCCGTCATCAGTTGGGCCGGGACAGGTTCGTCGAACAGGTCTGGGTATGGAAGAGGCGTTCTGGGGGCGCGATCACTCAGCAGATGCGGGCCCTGGGTGACTCCTGCGATTGGAGTAGGGAGCGGTTCACCCTCGACGAGGGTCTGTCGGCCGCGGTCCGCGAAGTGTTCGTGAGCCTCTACGAGAGAGGCTTGATCTACCGGGGCCATCGCATTATCAACTGGTCGCCCGGCCTCATGACCGCGATCTCGGACATCGAAGTCGAATACGAAGAGGTTGCGGGCCAGATGGTCCAGATCACCTACCCGTTCTCCGGCGGCGGTCCCGATGCCAGGGAAGGCATCACGGTCGCCACCACCAGGGCCGAGACCATGCTGGGCGACACGGGTGTGGCCGTCCATCCCGAGGACGAGAGGTACCGTCACTTGATCGGGCGGACGGTCCGGCTACCGCTCATGGACCGTGATATTCCGATCGTCGCCGACGAGGCGGTCGATCCGGGGTTCGGGACGGGGGCGGTGAAGGTGACCCCCGCCCACGATCCTCTGGACTTCGAGATAGCCGGCCGGGCCGGCCTCGATCCGGTCCAGGTGATCGGCGAGGATGGCCGCATGACCGCAGCTGCCGGCCGCTTCGCCGGTCTGGACAGGTTCGAGGCCAGGGAGGGTGTGATCGAAGCCCTGCGGCGGGGGGGGTACTTGGAGCGGATCGACGAATACGTGCATACCGTCGGCCACTGCTCCCGAAGCGGGGTGGCGATAGAACCCCTGCTCTCCCGCCAATGGTTCGTGAAGGTGGATGCTCTCATCGGTCCGGCTGTCGAGGCTGTTCGCTCCGACCTCTCCCGGTTCATCCCGAAGCGGTGGGAGAAGAACTACTTCCACTGGATGGAGAACCTCCACGACTGGTGCATAAGTCGCCAACTCTGGTGGGGACACCGGATACCCGCGTGGTACTGCGACACCGACGGAGCAGTGATGGTCGCAAGGGAACGCCCCGAGGGGTGCGACCGGTGCGGAGCAAGGGAACTGCGCGCCGAGGAGGATGTGCTGGACACCTGGTTCAGTTCCGCTCTCTGGCCCTTCAGTACTCTCGGATGGCCCCGGGACACCCCTGACCTGCGCCGCTTCTATCCCACCGATGTCCTAGTGACCGGATACGACATCATCTTCTTCTGGATAGCCAGGATGCTGAAGATGGGAATCGAGTTCGTCGGGGACGTCCCCTTCCGGGAGATTGTGATCCACGGCCTCGTCCGGGCGTCGGACGGCCGGAAGATGTCGAAGTCGCTCAACAACATCGTCGATCCGATGGAGATGGTCGAGCAGTACGGTGCCGATGCCCTCCGCCTGAGCCTGCTCCAGTCGGCGTCACCCGGGCACGACGTTCCCTTCGATGTCAAGTGGGTAGATGCCGCCCGGCGCTTCGGGAACAAGCTGTGGAACGCCGTCCGGTTCGGCCTCCTTCACATCGAACCGGGAACGGTTCCTCCGGATGGCGGATACCCGGAGGATCCGGGTCCGGTCGATCGATGGATTCTGGGCCGCTTGGGAGAGGTGGGGGCCCGGGCGGATTCGTTGTTCGACAGCCACCGGCTGGCTGACGCCTTCTCGCTCCTCTACGCGTTTGCCTGGTCGGAGGTGTTCGACTGGTACCTGGAGATGTCGAAACCCATACTCTCGGAAGGGGGACCGGAGGCTGAAGTCGCCCGCCGGACCCTTGGCGTCGTATTGCGTGACATCCTCAAGTTCTTCCATCCGGCCATCCCGTTCGTGACCGAGGAGCTGTACAGCCATCTGGCGGGTGATGTCCTGCTCATCACCTCGCCCTGGCCACAAATCCCCCGGTACAGTCCGCCGGAAGGTGTCGAGGACCTCCAGGAGTTGATCTCCGGTTTGAGGAGGTTCCGGTCGACTCACGGTCTTCCCGTTCGCCAGGAACTGCGCCCCATCCTCCATGATCCGGATGGAGTATGGGCGGACTGGTGGGCTCCGCAAATGTCAGCCCTGGCCGGCGCCACCGCAGTTGTCGCGGATCCCCCTCGAGGTCCGGGATACCTGCGGGTGACGGCCCGCACACTCGAGGCATTCATACCCTTCAGAGGCCTGATCGATGTCGATGGCGAGCGGAAGCGGCTCAGTCGGCGTATCGGGGAGGTCCGTTCCGCCCTCGAGCAGGCTGAACGGAAGCTCGCCAATCCCGCGTTCAGGCGTCGAGCTCCGGCAGCGGTCGTCGCGCGGGAAGAGGCGAAGGCGTCCGAGTCCGGCCGGCTCCTCCGTACCCTCTCCGAGCAACTCGAATCCTTGGGGACCTGAGCCAGGCTGTGTGGAGTACCCACTGATGGCGCCGGTTCAGCACCCATGAACTACGACGAGGCGATCGCGTATCTCGACCGCCACATCGAACTGGGTTGGAAGCCGGGGCTGGAGCGGATCGAGCGGTTGACCGAATTGATGGGGTCGCCCCAGCGCCGCTACCCGGTGATCCACGTTGCAGGGACCAACGGTAAGACGACCGTGACCCGGGCGGCCGCTTCGATCGTCAACGCCCTGGGACTCAAGGCCGGAACCTACACGTCCCCACACCTGGATCGGGTCGAGGAGCGGTTTGCGGTGTCGGGCGAGGACGCCACGCCCGAGCAGTTCGCGCAAGCCGTGGACGATGTCGCGGCCTTTGTCGACTTGCTTGAGATCCAGACCGGCGAGCGCGCCACCTACTTCGAGCTCACGACAGCCGCCGCCTTTGCGCACTTCGCCAACGAGGCGGCAGATGTCGGTGTTGTCGAAGTGGGGATGGGCGGGCGCCTCGACGCCACCAACGTTCTCGAGGCCGAGGTGGCGGTCCTGACCGGAGTCTCGATCGACCATGCCGAGTACCTCGGGCACACGCCGGTCGATATCGCCGGGGAGAAACTGGCCATCGTCAAGTCAGGGGCTGTCCTCGTTACGGGGGAACTCACCGACGAGGTCGCTTCAGTAGCTGACAGGAGAGTGGAACGTGTCGCAACCTTGCGCAGGACGTTGGGGCGGGACTTTCGAATCGAGGACCTACGCATGTCCGTCGGAGGTTGGGCGATGGACGTCGACGGGATCTACGGACGTTACGAGGACCTATACGTGCCGCTTCACGGTCGGCACCAGGCTTCCAACGCTGCGGTTGCGGTGGCAGCGGTCGAAGAACTCCTGAGCCGGTCCCTCCCTGTTGAAGCCGTCCAGGAAGGCCTGGCCACTTTGGCGGTCCCTGCCCGGATCGAAGTCATGGACCACTCCCCCCTGGTGTTGATCGACGGCGCCCACAATCCGGAGGGCTGCGAGGGCCTGGTTCGGACGATGCTGGAGGAGTTTCGCCCGATGGCGTGGACGTTGGTGGTCGGCGCCTTCCGGGATAAGGATCTCCCCTCGATGTTGCGTCCCTTTGCCGGCCTTACCGCCAGGGTCATAGCGACGCGAGTGGATCACCCGAGAGCTGCGGACCCCGTCGATATCGTGAGGCTTGTCGACAGGATGCTCCCCGGCGTGCCGGTCTCCTCGACGGGTGACGTTGCGGCGGCGCTCGAGTTGGCAAGGGAGTGGACAGGTCCCGACGAGGCAATCGTGGTGGCCGGCTCGCTCTATGTGGCGGGTGAAGCCCGTTCGATCATCTTGTCGGAGGAGAGTGCCGGTGTACGAAACGACTGCGGATAGCGTGAACGTTGCCCAGTTCTGATCGGAGGAACGTTTGGCGGCGGGACGACCATCCCGGGATGAAGTGGTGCCGTCTTGAAGGTTTTTTTTCGCACTCTCCTAGTATTCGACTTCCCCAACAGGGGACTTGCGGTGATGTTGTTCAGCCGATCATGCCCGCCGCGGCATGAGAAGGGAAACCGATATGCCCCACCAGAGAACCTTCGTCATGGTCAAGCCCGACGGTGTGCGACGCCGGCTGGTCGGCGACGTCATCTCCCGATTCGAAGCGAAGGGGCTATCCTTGGAGCGACTCCGGATGAGGATTCCGGACGAGGCACTTGCCGCTCACCACTATGCAGAGCATCGGCAGAGAGAGTTCTATCCTTCTCTATTGGCTTTTATAACATCCGGACCAGTCGTTGCCATGCAGTGGTCAGGCGAGTCGGCCATCGCTGTGGCGCGGACGATGATGGGGAGTACCAACCCCGTCCAGGCCGCGCCAGGCACGATCCGGGGCGACTTCGGGCTCGACGTGCAGGAGAACATCGTGCACGGATCGGACAGTCCCGAGAGTGCTGAACGCGAGTTGGGCCTCTGGTTCGGAGAGGGGTGAACGGACCGGCGGCCATTGCTTCCGCGGATCACCGGAGCCTTGGCCCGCACTAGAATGACCTACCGACTCCAGATCGGGACGCCGCTATGGCCGACAACCTTTTCACAATCGCCGGCCAGGACATGGCGGTCGATCTGGGAACCGCCAACACCCTCGTCTACGTACGCAACCGTGGGGTGGTCCTGAACGAGCCGTCGGTGGTCGCCATCAACACCCACACCAACGAGGCGCTGGCGGTGGGGATGGACGCCAAGCGGATGATCGGCCGCACCCCGTCCTACGTCAAGGCGATCCGTCCGCTACGCGACGGGGTGATCGCTGACTTCGACATCACCGAGCGGATGCTTCGATATTTCATCCAGAGGGTTCACAGGCGCCGGTGGGCCAAGCCCCGGATCGTCATCTGCGTACCTTCGGGTATCACCGGAGTCGAGAGACGCGCAGTCGAGGAGGCGGCTTACCATGCAGGCGCCCGCAGGGCCTTCACCATCGACGAGCCGATGGCTGCGGCTATCGGGTGTGCCCTTCCGGTCAATGAGCCGATCGGCTCGATGGTTGTCGACGTGGGGGGTGGCACCACGGAAGTGGCGGTCATCGCGCTGGGGGGAATCGTCGTCTCCAAGAGCATCCGGGTTGGGGGCGATGAGATGGACGAGCGGATCGTCGAGTGGGTCAAGAAGGAACACAACCTGCTGCTCGGGCTACGGACAGCCGAGCAGATCAAGATGACCATCGGTTCCGCCTATCCCTTCCACGACGAACCGAACGCCGAGATCCGAGGCAGGGACCTCATGTCAGGACTCCCGAAGACGATCCTCGTATCGGCTGCCGAGATTAGGACCGCCATCGAGGAGCCCGTGTCACAGATAATCGACTCGGTTCGTGTCACGCTCGACAACACGCCACCCGAATTGGCGGCCGACCTGATGGACACCGGAATCGTCATAACCGGTGGCGGAGCGTTGTTGAAGGCCATGACCCATCGGATAGCCTTCGAGACCGGGATGATGGTCCGGGTAGCCGATCGGCCCCTCCAGTCGGTTGTCATAGGGTCGGGTAAGTGCCTGGAAGAGTACGAGGTGCTTCACAACCTGCTCGACTCCTCCGGGCGTCCCTGAGGATCACGCGACTCTATCCGCGGTAGTCGGCTACCGTGGGCCAACCACGACCTCTCCGGGACGGCGGGGAGATAGGCCCTGCACCGGATCTTTCTGCCAAAGACCCGGTGCAATTGGGTTCGCCCCCTACCTCGCGGAGCTTGTATGAGGTGGTTTGCCTGGCAGCGAACGCCGCTAGGAGGGTGCTGAACAATGACGATTGCTCGGGCCTGCCGCCCGCCGGCTCAGGCATTTTGCGGCCGGTTGGCATGCCGCTGGCGGATTGCTCAGTACCCTCCTAGATTGTCTTCGAGCACCCTCCCAACACGAGTTCACAGGAAGCTATGCAAAGGGTTCCGCGTTCGCCATCCGGTCCGCCGCGTCGGAGCCGACGCCTCGGGGTTCCTCCGTGGTGCGATAATGGGTCTTCACCTGGCGAAACATGGCATGCGGGATCACTTGGAGCGACAGCGATGACCGGGGTCTTCGCGAGGGGTGGCCGGAGGGGGGAGACGGCCCAAGACCATGACGCCCCAGCTATCCGGACACCTCTTGCGCGGTGCCCGCTCGATCGAGCGGGCTGCGATCGGAGAGAGCGGGACTTGGAGAGGCTCGGATGAGTACCGGGCTCGGGAGCGAGCGCCGCGGAATGGCCTCCACGCCCACGACGAGACCCGGTCCGAGCAGGGGGCGATCGAGAATACGGACCGACAGGTCGGCCCTCGTGGCCATAGTGCTCCTCGTCGTCTCGCTCCTGTTGATGACTTTCGATGTCCGTTCGTCGAGCGAAGGTCTCGGGGCGACGTTCCGCAACGGTGCCCAGTTCGTGGCTGCACCCCTCCAAGCGGGCATCAACGCTGTGGTGACGCCGGTGGTCGGGTTCGCCGATGGGCTCGCCAATCTGGCCGGTCTGCGGCAGGAGAACGAACGGCTCCGGGAACGGATCACAGAACTCGAAGGCGAGTTGATCCTGGTAGGACACCTGGAGGATCAGGTGGAGGAACTCAGCGTGCTGCTGGGCATGCGCTTGGAGGGCGATCTGCAGGAGTTGGCGATTGCCGCCGAAGTGACGGGAAGGGCGGGGAATCTTGACTCGACCCTATTCATCAACCGTGGCACCGATGACGGAGTCCACCAAGGCCAGCCGGTTGTTGACGGTCGAGGTGCGCTGGTCGGCGTCGTGTCCGAGGCAGGCGAGAGGTCTTCGGTGGTGACTCCGATCACGTCTCGTCGCTCGCCTGCGGTGACGGTGCGACTGGCTGATAATCGCCGGGGGATCGTGGAGGGATTGGGAACGGGTGGCCTGCAACTGTCCATCCTGGATGCCGACGCTCCCGTCGTCGAGGGTGAACTGCTGACCACATTCGGGCCTTTCGGAGAATCGGATGCGTATCCGAAGGGACTCTACGTGGGCACGGCTATCGAGTCGGCTTCGCCACAGTCGGGGGTGATTCGCGTGGACGTGGAACCTGTAGGCGACCTCGAACGGGTCGAGTACGTGGGCGTCATCCCCTGGCCGCCTTCGCCGGACCAACTGGCTGAAGATGCCAGGAGGGGCACCATCCCTAGCGATGCAGCGGAGAACTCCGACGCAGCCGATGGGCAACCCACGGGGACCGGTCCATGAACGGCCCGCGTGTCCTCGTTTCGCTTCTACTGGTTCTGGCGGCTGTGCTGGTGCAGACGACCGTCTTTCACAGCGTGCGTCCCTTCGGTGTCAGCCCTGACGTGGTTCTACTGGCGGTCATCGGCGCCGCCAGATGGGCGAAACCCGAAGTCGGTGTACTGCTGGGCTTTGCCGGCGGGCTGGTTCTCGACATGTTCGGAACAGCGCCCTTGGGTCTGAACGCCCTCGCCTTCACCCTCGCGGCCTACATGACGGTCAGGATAGGAGACCGCTTCAACTACGGTCTGGCGTTCGCATTGTCCTCCGTCGGCGCGGTCACGTTCATCGGGTTGGCTACGGTAGCCCTCATCGGAACGATGTTCGGGGAGGGGACGCTCGGCTCCCCGGGGATACTGAAGACGCTGCTTCTCGTTCCGGTGTACAACATGGTCCTCAGCGTGGCGGTCTTGCCCCTTTTCGACCGGGTCGCCGCGGTCCCGTCAGCCGGGTATTCGGGCGTGGGAAGCCGTCCATGAGGTCCGGACTCAGGATCGGAATCCTCGCTCTGGTCTTCACCGGCTGTTTCTCGTTGCTCCTCGTCAGGCTCTGGTTCGTCCAGTTGGCGCTGGGACCGGAATGGTTGAGGCTGGCCGACCAGAACATCGTAAGCGTCGAGTCGGTAGCGGCCCCCCGTGGCGGGATCGTCGACCGGTACGGTATACCGCTGGCGAATTCGATTCCCGAACTCGTGGTCGAGGTGGATCGGGCGGCTCTCCCTGTCGAGGTGGAGAACGATGTGATCCAACGGCTCGCGGCAATCCTGGATGTCCAGCCGGTGGAGATACGGGCGGAGGTCGAACGGGCCGGGTCGGGGCACACCGCCGCCCTCACCGAGTTCCGGATCGATGCCGAGACCGCCTATCTCGTGCTCGAGGAGCGCCCGAGCCTGCCGGGTGTGTCCGTCAGAGCCTTGCCCGTCCGGGGATACCTGCGAGGGGACCTGATGAGCCACGTTCTAGGGCATATAGGGTTGCCGTCGCCGGACGACCTCGAACGGATCCCGCGGTTGGACGCTAACACGCCGGTCGGGAAGCTAGGTGTGGAACGAGAGTACGACGACTTCCTTCAGGGAACGCCTGGGACTGTTGCCTACCGTGTCACTCCCGAAGGCTTCATACTCGAGGAGATCGGTTACAGCGAGCCGGTCGAGGGCGCGACTGTCCGGCTCACCCTCGACGTGGCGGTCCAGGAGGCGGTCGAGGAGATACTCGTGGAGGCCATCGATCTCTCGAACACGCTCAAGGAAGAACGCAGCGTGACCGGCTCGAAGACGGACCTGCGGCCGGCGGAGCGTGCGGCGGCACTGGTGATGGAGGTCGAGACCGGCGCGATTCTGGCCATGGCCTCCCATCCGAGCTTCGAACCCGAGGCTTTCGTAGGCGGGATAGACGTCGATACGTTTGGCGAACTATCCGACCAGCAGGCGTTCAACAACCTGGTGATCCAGGGTCTGAAGCCCCCGGCTTCCACTTTCAAGGTCATCACCTACCTGACGGCGATGGAGGAAGGGATCTTCCCGAGCGGCGTTTCCTCGCCCGACGAGCCCATAGAGTGCTCTCCCCAGCTGTCGGCGGACTTCGTGCTTGCGGATGCATCGAAGCTGGTGTGGCGCAACTGGACCTACCCTAACGGGGACGGTCAACAGAACCTCCACGACGCGCTGCGACGCTCGTGCAACATCTACTTCTGGGAGATTGCCCTGTCGATATGGGATGAGTACGCCCGGACCGAGCAGGAAGGAGTGGTGCAGGACTGGGCGCGCGGTCTCAGCCTCGGACGCCGGACCCAGGTCGACCTGCCATTCGAGAACGAGGGGATTGTCGGGGACCGGCAACTGTTCGAGGAGTGGAGCGAGAACCAACCCTGGCGGGTCCGAGCGGAGGGTTGGCTGGGTGGTGACCTGATGAACCTGGTGGTGGGACAGGGGCCGATCCTGACCACACCCCTCCAGATGGCTGTTGCCTACGCGTCGATCCTGAACGGGGGCAACGTCTACCAGCCGAGGGTGGCCGGCAGTATCGAGTCCCCAACCGGGGAGTCCATCCGGACGATGGAACCCCGGGTGCTGCGAACCCTCGACATTGATCGAGCCACGATCGAGTCCTTGAAGACCGACCTGGCGTCCGTCGTCAGATCCGGTACCGCCCGCAGAGCCTTCGAGGACATGGGTCCCGTAGGCGAACTGATCGGGGGCAAGACGGGAACGGCTCAGGCATTCACAGACCAGGAGGGCATCTTCCACGACTCGACGGCCTGGTTCGTGGGCGTCGCTCCCATCGACACACCCCGGTGGGTGGTGGTGGTGATGGTCGACGAGGGCGGCTCGGGCGGTGCGGTGGCCGCCCCGGCCGCCCGAGCGATCTTCCAGTATCTGTTCGGCGAGCCGGTCACCCCGTTAGTGGCCGGGGAAGACACGGAGCGGTAGGCATGGTGGCAGCGGCGCGTTCGTTGACGGGAGTCGGTGGCCTCTTCAGGGACCGACCCAAGCCGACTCCGGACGTGCTCATGTTCGTCCTGATGGCGGCGTTGATCGGACTGGGAGCGGTCATGGTCTACTCGGCGACCCATGTGCGGCTGCAAGCCGAACTGGGAGATCCGGGGGTGGCGATGAGGCGCCAACTTGTCTACGGTGGTGTGGCGCTGGGCGCCTTTGTTGCCGGCTCTGTGATAGACTATCGTAACTATCGTCGTGTATTGATCCCTGTCTACGCTTCTACGATAGCAGTGCTCGTTGCTGTTCTGTTCTTCCCACCTCATCAGGGTGCATCGAGGTGGATTCCGGTCGGGAGTTTCCAGTTCCAGCCCTCTGAGTTCGCAAAAGTGGCCCTCGTCGTCGTGCTGGCCGGGTTCCTGGCCCGCCGACCGGAGCGAAAACTCGAGTGGCGCCGGCTCGGTCTGGCCTTGCTGCTCACCGCGGCGCCGAGCGCCTTGATCTTCAGACAGCCCGATCTTGGCACCATGCTGGTGATCGGGGTCATCGCCATCGGGATACTCTTTGCCGCCGGGACCGGGATCAAGCAGATTGTGGTCCTGCTGGTAACGGGTACAGCAGGCGCGCTGGCCGTATTCAGACTTGACATCCTCCGGACGTACCAGGTGGAACGATTGGCGGGCTACTGGAACCAATCCGCGGACATCCAGGGAGTGAACTGGAACCTTTACCAGTCTCAGATTGCGATCGGCTCGGGCCAATTGTTCGGTCGAGGGCTCTTCAACGGTACACAGACCCGCCTGAACTACATACCCGCCCAGACTTCCGACTTCATCTTCACGGCGGTGGGGGAACAGTTCGGTTTCGTCGGCAGTGCGGCAGTGCTCATCGTGTACTCGGTGCTGGTCTGGCGGATCCTGGTTGTGGCTGCCGGAGCGCCTAACCGGTTCGGTGCCCTGATCGCGGTCGGAGTGGCGTCGCTGCTGTCGTTCCATGTGTTCATCAACATCGGGATGACCATCGGCGTGGTGCCCGTAACCGGACTCCCGTTGCCTTTCATGAGCGCGGGCGGATCGGCGATGATCGCTATGGCCGGCGGGTTGGGAGTGGTCAACTCGGTCTGGCGGTCAAGGAACCCGGTAGGTGACGTCCAGCAGAGGCACGAGGCTCTGCTCCCCACAACGGTCCGCAATCCGTCCATGCCTAGCCGACGGAGGGGTTCCGATGTTCCGGAGCTCCCCGACAGGTCACCCTGACACACTCCTCGTTGCATCGCCGGAGGAGTGCGGCCAGCTCGACGCCAGGGACTGCTATCCTCATCGCGACCGCGCAAGCGGTCCCAGATGAGCCTGGCCCTCGATGCCCCGCTCGAGCCGCCGTTGGAGGCCTTTCCGTTTCACCGGTTGCTCCGAACAGTTCGGCATCGCCGGGTAGCTGTCGAACCGAGGACCTGTGAAGACTCCGAGCGGCCGTGACCTTTTAGGCGAACCAAGGAGGTTCGCGCAGACGCGACTTGCGTCGTGGAGGATCCGTGCGTGGGTTTTCCGTGGCTGGAAACAGCAGATTCGACGGTGCATCAAAGGACCGGCCGGATTCCCATCCGGAAACCGGGAACAAGAAGAGATAATCGCGCTGCGTGATCTGTCTCCCGAGACAGGACAGGACTACGCAAGAGCCTATCGGACCGCTCCGGCGCTTCCGCTCCGCCACCCAATCCGGTCCTGCAAGGGTTCCGGCGCGCGAACCACACTCGTCCAAGGAGTTGCCACCAATGCCCTTCTTTCGGCGCAAAACGGCCGAAGTACTACGCCGCGGAGTCGGCGAGGAACCAACCGAAGAACGAACCACAAGGAAAATCGGACACAGGACCGTAAGGGTCCGGCGGGTACGCGAGATACCCTCCCGACCGGCTCCGGGCAGTCGCCCGCCGGCCAGGAAGCGTAAGAAGAAGGCGCCTGGCAGCGCCAAGAAGAAACAGGGCCGTTCCGCTCCCACAAGGTCAGCCAGGGCCGAACCGCTTCCCCTGCCCGGGCGCAAGCAGATGTTGGTGCGGGTTCTCCCCCACCAAACACAGGTGGTGGTGCTGGAAGGTCCCCTACTTGTCGAGCATTACGTTCACCGTTCCGACCATCAGACTCTGGTCGGCAACATCTACGTTGGAAAGGTGCGCAGCGTCCTGCCCGGACTCGAGGCGGCTTTCGTCGATATCGGCACCGACAAGAACGGAGTCATCTACGCGGGGGACCTGAATTCGGGCCGGCGTACCCACGGCAGTGGTCCTCGCATCGAGACCCTTCTCAAGCATGGCCAGCGCCTACTCGTGCAGGTGGACAAGGATCCGATGGGAAGCAAGGGACCGCGCCTCACCAGCCAGATTTCCCTTCCTGGTCGTCAGCTGGTGCTGTCGCCATCGAGCCGGATGAAGGGAATCTCGCGCCGGCTACCCGAGAAGGAACGGACCAGGCTGCGGCACATCATCGATGCGGAGAAGCCGCAGGGGTTCGGCGTGATCGTGCGAACCGCTGCCTTGGGAGCGTCGAGCAAAGACATCGCGGCCGACATCAAGCGGCTTGTGGCCCGCTGGCGAGACATTGAGGCGGCCGGCAAGGGTGGTCCGGTTCCGCGTATGATCCACCAGGAACCGAGCATTCTCATCCGTGCCATCCGGGAGCACTTCACACCCGACTTCAGACGGCTCCTCGTCGATGACCGGGATTCCTACGAGGCTCTACTCGAGTACTTGCAGGAAGTCGCGCCCGCTCTCGCGGCCCGGGTGCACCTGACCGGAGATGACGACCAGGAGCTGTTCTCCCGTTTCCAGGTGGATGATCAACTGCGCCGTGCCATGGACCGCAAGGTCTGGCTCCCATCGGGAGGGCATCTGGTCATCGACCGGACCGAGGCTTTGACGGTTGTCGATGTGAACACCGGGAAGTTTGTGGGGAAGGCCAATCTCGAGGATACGGTGCTCCACAACAACCTCGAAGCCGCCGAGGAGATAGCACGACAAGTCCGGCTGCGGGACATCGGGGGGATCATCGTCATCGACTTTATCGACATGGAGGTCAAGAAGAACCGTGAAAAGGTTCTGACCCGCTTCCGGAGCGCACTGGCCCGCGACAAGACCACTACGCAGGTCCATGCTGTCTCGAGCCTGGGCCTGGTGGAGATGACGAGGAAGAATGTTTCGAGCGGACTTGTCGAGTCCTTCTCCGAGGCCTGTCCGGCATGCGAAGGGCGTGGCTTGGTCATTCACGAGGCTGCAGCAGCGGAAGGGAGACCGATCGTCCCGGTCAGCGCATAGGAGGGTGCCTGCAGCACGAGCCGTGCAGGGTCGCCGGTGACCATTCAACCCCGGCTTCAACCTGTGAGCTAGCGAGCGAGTCCCCTTTACCTTGTTAGGTAGCTCTGATGTGTGATTATCGGGGCTGGTTGCTCGCCGCGGCGGGCAGGGCTCTGTCCCCCTGTCAGAGAGATGGCCTGGGGGGTGTTGCCACCCGCCGTGGTTGGGTGCCGGTGACCTCTTAGGGGGACATGCACCG
>JAPOQZ010000220.1 GCA_026710435.1 bacterium
GTGATGCTGGCGACTTCAAGGACGATCACGGTCGATATTGAAGACCTGCTTCTGGGGCAGGTCCTGGCAGTAACCCCCACCGGCATCTATGTGTCCCTCGGGATAACCGTGATGGTCATCCTGGGGCTATTCGGCTTCCACCATTGGCTGCTTTTCGCCAGCTTCGACCCCCTGGGAGCGCAGGTCGTTGGCATGCGCGCAAAGGTGGCGGACCACGCATTTCTGGTCATGCTTGCCCTCGTCATCGTGATAGGGATTCAGGCGGCGGGAATCGTTCTCGTCATGGCAATGCTGGTAATACCCGCCGCCACGGCGTACCTGTTGGCGAGGCGTTTCGTCCCGGTCATGATGACGGCCGCGGCGTTGGGGACCGTGGCCGCGGTCGCGGGCCTCTATTCCTCCTACTACTTCAACCTGCCGGCCGGTCCTGCCATGACCCTGGTAGCAAGCGGGCTGTTCGTGCTGGTCGTGGCATTCAGACGACGAGCCCCGGCCTGAGAGTCTCCTCGATCGAGCGAGGCCCGCCGTTGTCGATGAGAGGGGGGAGTAGTGGAATTGGGCACCCGTGACGGCCTCCTTGCTCACGGCCACGCGGGGAGGGCAGAGAGGCTTGGTCGTCGGTCGTCAAGATCCGGGGCGGTCTCGGCGATCTTGCGGTGGTACTAACCTGCGCCTTCGTGCGGAGAGTCATGCAATACGAGTGGTGGCACGAAGCCGTCATCTACCAGATCTATCCCCGAAGCTTCATGGATTCGAACGGGGACGGGATCGGTGATCTGGCCGGTATCACCTCCAAGCTCGACTACCTGGCCGGAACGCTGGGCGTCGACGCCATCTGGATCTCGCCGTTCTACAGGTCTCCCATGGAGGACTTCGGCTACGACGTGGCCGACTATGTGGATGTGGATCCGATGTTCGGCACCCTCGATGACTTCGATGCCCTGGTGGCGCAGGCGCATGACCTCGGCCTCCGCGTGGTAGTCGACTGGGTGCCCAACCACTCCTCTTCCATGCATCCCTGGTTCGTGGAGTCCCGATCGTCCCGCGACAATCCCAAGCGCGACTGGTATGTATGGAAGGACCCCGCCCCCGACGGCTCGGAGCCCAACAACTGGATCTCGGTGTTCAGCGGTCCCGCTTGGACGTTCGACGAGCATACGGGCCAGTACTACCTGCACAGCTTCCTCTCCAGCCAACCCGACCTGAACTGGCGGAACCCTGCTCTGGCCGAGGCCATGCTCGACACGCTCCGCTTCTGGTTGCGCCGGGGCGTCGACGGGTTCAGGTTGGATGCCTGCCACTTCGCGATGAAGGATCCTCAGTACCGGTCCAACCCTGTGCTGGAACGTCCCGAACACGGTTACAAGGACCTCGGTGAGTACGACCGTCTGATCCACCTCTACGACCGGGGGCATCCGGACATTCACGGTCTGTTCCGGGAGGTTCGGACGGTTCTCGACGAGTTCTCCACCGACCGGGCCCGGTTCTCGGTCGGCGAGATACACCTGGAAGGCGAGGAGTGGGCCTCCTACTACGGCGACGGGGACGAACTCCACATGCCCTACCACTTCGGGATGCTGCACGGAGACTGGACGGCGGCGTGGGCCCGGGGCGTGGTCGAGTCCCAGGAGAGGGCCCTGCCGCCCGGGGCATGGCCCAACTACGTGCTCGGCAACCACGACGAGATACGCATCGCCACCAGGTACGGAGATCGGCGGGCCCGCCTGGCCACCATGATGCTCCTCACCCTGAGGGGAACCCCCACCCTCTACTACGGCGACGAACTGGGAATGGTGCAGGCCGACATCCCGGCCGAGGAGCAACAGGACCCCTGGGGCCGGCGCCAGCCGGGTCTGGGTCGGGACGGATGCCGCACTCCCATGCAGTGGACGGCCGGGCCGACCGGGGGCTTCACGACCGGTGGTCCATGGCTCGGCACCGTCGATCCCGGCGGCGTCCTGAACGTGCAGGCACAGATGGCCGATCCCGATTCCATGCTCAACCTCACCAGCCGGCTTCTCACCATCCGCAAGGGTTCGCGGGCGCTAC
This sequence comes from bacterium, assembly GCA_026710435.1. Lineage (GTDB taxonomy): Bacteria > Actinomycetota > Acidimicrobiia > Spongiisociales > Spongiisociaceae > JAPPFW01. The sequence goes on from JAPOQZ010000220.1 coordinate 2,050, forward strand.
GCGTCGGTTCCTACGAGGCTATCGACGGCCTGGCGGAGACGGTCTTCGCCTACCGGCGCCGCGCCGGCGGGGAGACCGTGTGTGTCTACCTCAACTTCGGTGACGAACCGGTCCGGGTCCCGGCAGAGGGGACGGTGCTCGTAGCCACCCGTTCGGGGACGAGCGGTCCTGTCGACGGTGTCCTGACGCTGGAAGGTCTCGACGGAGCGGTGCTGCGTCTGTGACCGGGCGGTTCCCCGACGGCTTTCTGTGGGGCGCAGCCACGGCCTCCTACCAGATCGAGGGAGCGGTGGCCGAGGACGGGAGGTCGGAGAGCGTATGGGACCGTTTCTGCCGGATTCCCGGACGGGTGCTGAACGGCGACACCGGCGATGTGGCCTGCGACCACTACCACCGATGGCGCGACGACATCCGGATCATGGAGAACCTGGGACTTACGGCCTACCGCTTCTCGGTGGCGTGGCCCCGGGTCGTACCGCAGGGTAGGGGTCCCGTCAACCAGGCCGGCCTCGACTTCTACGACCGCCTGGTGGACGGACTGCTGGAAGCCGACATGGAGCCCTTCCTGACCCTGTTCCACTGGGATCTTCCGCAATGCCTCGAGGACGGAGGCGGCTGGAGGGTACGAGACACGGCCCATGCGTTCGCCGACTACGCAGCGATGGTGGAGGCGCGGCTCGGAGATCGGGTCAGGCACTGGCTGACCCTCAACGAACCGTGGGTGGTGGCCCACCTCGGCCACCGTACCGGCCAGCACGCCCCCGGCCTGGTCGGCTCGGGCGCCGAACTCGACGTCGTGCATCACCAGTTGCTCGGACACGGGCTGGCGTCCCAGGCGCTGCGGGCCGGGCACGCCGGCAACGAAGTGGGCATCGCTCTCAACCTCGAGCCGCGCATCCCCCGCTCGGATCATCCACTGGACCGGGACGCGGCAGCCCTGGAGGAAGGCTTGATGAACCGCTGGTTCCTGGACCCGCTGTTCCTGGGGCGGTACCCGGACGACCTCCTGGCCGTGGCGGGCTGGCCGGCGTCGGCGGTGGCCGGAGGCGACTTGGACATCATCGGCCAACCTCCGGATTCGATCGGCCTCAACTACTACCGCACCGAGGTGGTCGGACATCCGGGGCTGAGGGACTGCGACCGGCCGCCACCCCTTCGCGAGCCACCCGCCGAGGCAACCGAGATGGGCTGGCCGGTAACACCCGAAGGGCTCGGCACGATGCTCCGGATGCTGCACGGGTACGGGGTCGGCGCGATCTACATAACCGAGAACGGGGCCGCCTTTCCCGACACGGTCTTGGATGGTGACCGCGTCGAGGACAACGATCGCCGCTCCTACCTGGAGCGGCACCTCGTGGAAGCCGTGCGGGCGATCGCGGGAGGTGTGCCTTTGGCGGGCTACTTCGCCTGGACCCTGTTGGACAACTTCGAGTGGAGCTTCGGCTACTCGCGCCGCTTCGGGTTGGTCCACGTTGATCACGCCACCCAGAAGCGCACGCCCAAAGCCTCCGCCTACTGGTACCGGGATGTCATCGCCCGCAACGCCATCTGACTCGACGCCCTCTTGGCGTCACTCGCCCTCCCTGCGCTACTACTCCGAAGCGCCCGACACCCCGGTGTCGGTGGAGAGGGAGGAGCGCACGGTGGTGGCTACTGCCCGGTAGGCGTTTACCAAGAACGATGCCATCTGCTGGCGGGTCGTGCACGCATCGGGGGAGAAGGTCGTCCGGGATGTGCCTTCCGTCATTCCGAGCCCGTAGATGCGGCCGATGTCGTCTCGCGGCGAGGTCGATCCCTCGTCCAGGTCCGTGAAAGGTGTCGCGACCACCGGAGCGAGACTGCTCGTCACCAAGGTGTAGAACCTGGCCAGCAGGGTGGCCATCCGGCCACGGGACACGCAGGAATCGGGGGAGAAGGTCGTGAACGGCGTGCCCGCGATGATACCGAGCCCGTAGATGCGGCTGACGTTGTCGCGGTGGGCGGCCGAGGCCTTCTCGAGGTCGGTGTACGGGATCTCGACCACCGGAGGTTCCGAGCCCTCCACGGCTGCGTAGAGCCGGGCGAGGAAGGAAGCCGCCTGTTCCAGTGACGCGGGCATGCGCGGGGAGAAGGTGGTTTCGGAGGTGCCTGCTGTGATGCCGAGCCCGTAGATGCGGCGGATACTGTCGCCGTGGGCGGCAGAGGCGTTCCCGAGGTCGGTGAACGGTGTGTCGACCACCGGAGCCTCGCCGGCCGGAGACGGCCCGTTCACGGTGGGACCCTTCCCGAGTTGCAGACCGACGATCACCGGATCGTGGTCCGACGATCGGAAGGCGTTGGCCTCGTAGATGGGCAGCGCCGTCGACTCCCGCTCGTACCCCCGCTCACCCGGGTCACGGACATCGTCGTTGTAGTCGAACAGTGGTGGTTCGTCGGCGTTGATGTACCACCCGGCCACTCCGGTGACCTGGCGCAGCAGCGACGGGCCGGCCAGGGCGTGGTCGAGGTATCCGAGTTGGCCGTCGAACACGTAGCTGTAGGCGTCATCCCCCGAGAACCGCCTGATCAGGTCGGTGTAGCCGGCCTCCGCCAACGCCCTGATCGGGTCTTCCCGGGCATAGGCGTTCAGATCGCCGATGATCAGGATGTCGGGGTCTCCGCCGGCGGTGGGGTCGGTGGCGAGGTACCGGGCGAGGGCGGCGGCGGCGGAAGTGCGGGTACCGTTGCAGTTGGCCTGGCCGTCTCCGAGATCCGGATCGCCCAGTTCATCGCAACTCGATCCCTTCGACTTCAAGTGGTTGACGGCCACAGTGAAGCGCTCACCGGTTGCCGTCTCCTCGAACGTCTGGATCAGCCCCGGGCGGTTCTCGGTGTCGACGAAGGAGGGATCGACCGACGAGTCGATGACGGCATGCGGCCCGACGGGCGTCACCCACGCAGGCTGGTAGATCAGCCCCACCTTGATCACGTCGATTCCGATGCTTCCGGTGTCGACATAGGCATAGGTGCCGGGGCCCGCAGAGGAGTTCAGACCGGCGACAAGATCGACAAGCGAAGCCGAGGGGTTGTTCTCGATCTCAACCACACCGAACACATGGGCATCGATTGCGACCATCGCGGCGACGATCTTGTCCCGCTGCCGGCCCAGTTCCGCCGCCGAGTCGGCGCCACGGCAGCCGAGGTCGCCGCTCGGTCCGCACTGTGGCACCCCGTCGTCGATCGTGGTGAAGTAGTTCAGAACGTTGAACGCGGCCACCCTGAGGCGGCCGCCCACCTCGGCTGGAACCGTGGGCCTCGGATTCTCTGCGGTGAAGGTGTAGTCGAACCTCTCGGGGATCGGGTGTATACGCCAGCCGTCGAAGGCCCAGTGCATGACCCCCGTCAGCCCTCTTATTGAGTCGCCGCCGCGGAAGCGGTTGGTGTTGCTCATCCCGCCCCCGGGATACGGGTAGGCCTCGTCCTCCCTTTGCGGAGGGTTGATGGACTCGTTCTGGTTGCTGTTGTCGTCGTCGAGGACTATCCGCCTGGTGGACAGATCGGCCAGGAAGGCGGCGTATCCCGTAGCGCTCGGCGTGTGTCGATGGGTGAACTGGTATGGCCGGGACCCGTCGGTGAGCACCAGCTGGCCATAACGGGCGAGCCGGTAATACTCGCTGACCACGAGGTTGCCGGCGAACGTGACGATCATGCCTTCGACGTTCTCGAAGGTTCCCTCCACGTTGGTGCTGCCCCCGGCCGGAAGCGACAGCATCGTCGCGGTCGGAAGGTCGTTGCCCGACGAGCGGATCGTGACGCTGCCGGCAGATGCGTCGATCTGACTCGCACCGCCGAACTCCCCCGCCGCTCCCGCCACCGTCACCCCGTCGCCCACCGCCACGCCGGCAGGGCATGCGCTCGAGCAGAAGACGTAGATGCCTTCGGAGGTGGACGGGTCGCCGTCGCTGTCGGCGTCCTCCTCCTGGAGGAAGAAGCCGCTCAGCACGTCGTCGTTCTCGAACCGCGAAGTGACTATCGCCTCGACCGTCACCGGTCCGGTTATCGCTACCGTCGCTCCGCTGCCCTGTATCTCGGAGATGCTCACCTGCCCAGCAGCGGTGGCCGCCGACAGAGTGAGGGAGGTCTGCGTGTTCCTCGCCCGGGCCCTGGAGGCGGGCACGGCGGGGGACGTAGCATCGATACCGAGCTGTGACACGTCTCTGCGATCCGGATCCTTCACGGCGAGTCCGGCTGCCGGATACTCCTCGCGGGTCTGGCTCGGGAATCCGACGCTGATGCCGGTGGGGACTATTCCGGCCGGCTCGCTCATGCCGGGTCGACTGCCGGTGACGGCCCCCGTTTCGTGGTGGTGGATTTCACTAGCCAGGACTGTCAGCGCGGCCTGAGCCGGCGTGGAGCCTATCGAGACGATCCCGGCGAGCAATAGCACCAGAGAGACCGGCAAACTGACGGAACGACGGATCAAATCGGATCCTCCTCGAAGCCGCAGCCTACTCGTTGATCGTGTTCGGTCTGTGTTGCCGGCGGCGTGCTCCGGACCACCTGGCTGCGTCCTACCTCCCCGGCGTACCCAGAGGGTACGCCGTCGTAGGCAAGTCATTGCCATAGACGCCGCTTGCGGCGCCACATCCCACCGCCACACAGACCGACCACGGGACCCGCGGGTGCTGGAACAACAGTCCGTAGCGTGAAGGTGCCCTAGCAGCGTCAGAACACGAGGGTTCAGTGCCCGTGGTCCTGACGCGGGTGTCCCGGCCGGGAAGCCGGGACACCTTTGTGTTGGGTTCGATCAGGGAGCTACATGGCCGGTAACTGCAAGATCCAACCGATCCTGATCAGGTTGGCGTTGGTCAGCGCCCTACCGTCGGCCTGGGTCACTCCCCTGTTGAGTTCGTAGATCTCCCGCCACCGGTTCTCGTCCCCGAGATGGGTGCGGGCGATCTTCCTCAAGTAGTCGCCGGCCTGTACCGTCACCGTCCGGATCTCCGGCTCGGGGTGCAGGGCGACGATCCGACCCCCGCCGTCGACCGGGTAGTCCTCGGCGGTGATCCTCCCGCCCAGGTCCATCGAGATGTAGTTGGCCAGGGCCTGCTGGTAGCTCACGCCCAGCTTGGTGAAGCTGATGTCCGTGAGCGGGTAGCAGTCCCCTCCGCCGACCAGGAAGTCGATGGTTGCCAATACGACCGGGTCGCCCGGCACCACCTGGCCGTCCGCCACGATGACCGTGCCGTCGTCGAGGACCACTTCCCGGATCCGCTCGCCGGGATTGCCGACCAAGGAGCAGTCACCGTCCCGGGCGATCTCCCTGGCAGGGGCGGCCGGGTCGTAGGTAAGCGTGAATCCCGACACCTGGGCCCACTGGCCTCCGGCGCCCGGTATGCGGTCCACGGCTTGCTCGAGCAGGATATGGAAGGTATCGCGCGGGACCTCGCCGACCACGACGAAGTTCCTGAACGGAGCGATGTCCCAGGTGGTTCCCACGGTGAGCTCACCCGGAGGGATCAGCGATGCGTTGCGGATACCGCCGCCGTTCTGGATCGCCACATCAGGGACGGGGCTGCCGAACTCGTCCGCCAGGTTGGTGGCGGCGGCTCGGAGGGCGTCGGCCATCAGGTTCCCCTCGTTGGTCGCCATGACACGGATCTCCGGTCTGCGGCCGTCGAGCGCAACTTCGCTGGTCCCTATGACCTCGGCGTCGACCGCGCTGACTGCGGCCGACAGGGGCTCTACCACGTTGGCCTGAACCTCGGGATCGGGCTCGACATCGAATCCGACACCGACCGAGCGCCCTTCCGCCGCGGTCACGTTGCCGTCGGCGTCGAAGGTCACGTTGAGTTCACCGATGCACCGGTACCCGCCCGGACCGGTGATGACCGGCACCATCGCCCCCGACGCGTCCTCCACCATGATGGGGTACGGGTTGACAGCCTCCTCGTCGGGAAGGCAGGTGTCGCCCTCGTTCTTCAGGAGGTCGTCGCCTCCGCCGGCGATGACCACATCCACTCCTTCGAGACTCGCGACGAGCTCGATCTCTTCCGCAACGTCCTGCAGATGGCTGACCAGGATGATCTTGTCGTAGCCAAGACCGTGTAGGTCTGCCACTTCGGCTTGGACTGCCGGCAGCACCGGCGATACCGACACGTTTCTGGGACTCGAGATGTTGGGCAGCAGCGGCGTAACCGCACCGATGATTCCGATCTTCTCGCCGCCCGTCACGACCACCGTGCTTCTGGCTATGAGACCGTCATCCACCAGTTTCTGCAACTCCGGTTCCCCCGAGAAGTCGAGGTTGGCGGACAGGAACGTTATCGCGGGATCGAATCCGGTGATGAACCGTGCCGTCACCTCCGGACCCATGTCGAAGTCGTGGTTGCCGAGGGCCATCGCGTCGTACACTCCGCTGAGTGCGACCGAGTCGTAGAGGGCGCCCTCGCGCGCCAGGGACACTCCGAACTCCTGGGACGCCAGGAAGTTGTCGCCCGACGTGAGGGTTACGACGCCGTCACCGGCCGCGTCGGCCTGCAACTGCTTCATGAGGGCGACGAAGCGGGCGACCCCCGGGTCCGAACCCTCGTCGGGTAAGAGCTTCGACTCCCCGTCGTTGTTGTGCAGGATCGTAAGCGTGAATCCGTCGGAGCCCTCGCCATCCTGTGCATTCGCGGTGGCCGGTGTTGACACCAGGATCCCCGCCAGTAGCGCTAGGACGGCGAGAACCGTGTAGGTTCGCCTGGGTCGGATTGCGGTCATGATTCCTCCCTACTCCGTGTTGAATCGAGGCTAGGCGTCGGCAAAGTTCTAGGGACCCCGAGAACCATTATTGTCGCAGCGAGCTAACGGAATCTTGCCGTCCTGTGAACGTGTCTTCAATTCACTCGAAAAGAACCGGTGACGCTCGAGCCGCGGGCCAGTGGTTGCAGGGCGGAGGCATCACCGTCTCTCGGGGGCCGGGTCGTATACTCCACGCTCCTATGGTCCCCCTCCATGCGAGAACGGCGGCAGCGGTGTCCGGATCCGGGCGGTCCGGGACTGGTGTGTGCCCCATGGGAATCCGGCGATGAACCTGCCCATCCGGTACGGTGTGATCGGTACCGGGATGATGGGAATCGAGCACATCGGGAACATCCTGGCCATCCCCGGAGCGGCCGTGACCGCCATCTCGGATCCTTACCCTCCTTCGCGCCAAGCCGCTCGTGAAGCACTGAAGGGTCAGGACTTCGGGGCCTTCGAGGACCACCGGGATCTCATCGCTTCCGGGTTGTGCGACGCGATAGTGGTGGCGACCCCCAACATGACCCACATCGACCTCCTGCGAGACCTCCTGGATACCCCCTTGCACATCCTGGTAGAGAAACCGCTCTGTACCCGGGTCGAGGACTGCCGTTGGGTGGTGGAAGCCCAGCGAAGCCGGGAAGCGGTTCTGTGGGTGGGGATGGAGTACCGCTACATGCCGGCCACTGCCCGGTTGATCGCCCAGGTGAGGAGGGGCGCCGTGGGCGACCTGAAGATGCTGGCCATCCGGGAGCACCGCTTCCCGTTCCTCGAGAAGGTGGACGACTGGAACCGCTTCAACGCCAACTCGGGCGGGACTCTCGTCGAGAAATGTTGCCACCACTTCGACCTGATGAACCACATCATCGGTGAGCTCCCGACCCGGGTCTACGCGTCCGGCAGCCAGGCGGTGAACCATCTCGAGGAGTGCTACGGGGGACGGCGCCCCGACATCCTCGACAACGCCTACGTGATCGTCGACTACCCGGGCGGGCAGCGCGCGATGCTCGACCTGTGCATGTTCGCCGAGGGCGGCGAGAACCAGGAGGAACTGGTGGCGGTCGGCGACCTCGGCAAGGTCGAGGCCCGCCTTCCCTCCGGCCATGTCCTGACCGGGAAGCGCGACGGGGAGTGGTTCTCCCCCCAGATAGAGACCGCCTCCGATGACCGCATCGTCCACACCGGTGCTCACCACGGCGCTTCCTACATAGAACACCTGGAGTTTCTCACCGCTATCCGCAACGGAACCCCACCCCAGGTGACCGCCTACGACGGCCTCATGGCGGTAGCCATGGGCGTCGCCGCCCAACGTTCGATAGTGGAACGGCGCCCGGTCGATATGTCCGAGGTGCTGGCCCCATGGTGCTCAAGTGCATGATCAGGCGGTCACGTCGTCATCGGAGGCGATCAACATATCGCCTCGCGGCGACAGCCCCCCATACTTGATCAACTCTTCGATCCGCAGGTCCAGCCTGGCCTTGATCTTCTGGCCCACTCTTTGGAAGCCGAACTTGCGGGCCGTCTCCCTCACGAGGTCGTCTTTCGAAGCGCCGAAGGTCTTGCGGGCGATCATTAGTAGGCCTGCGTCAAGTTCGGTTCCGGCAATGAGTCCTATTTTTCGCCCCCCACGGCGCCTTGGGCGTGGTGGCCCGGGATCGCCTGCTAGGTGTAGGAAGAGTCCGTCGCCCACCTCGGGGGTCACAGTCCCTTGAAGTTTGGCCTGCTTTACCGCTCCTACGATATGTTGACGAATATTCTTACCAGCCTTCGTACCGTAGAGACTCACCACTTGGTTGACAACTATGTCGACATGGACTGGCTGCTCAACCGCCACGATCTCCGTCACCAGCTTCGCGAGGTGGGCTAAAGACGCGTCGAGTACTTTACCCCAACGACGCATCCCCTCATAGTGACGGTATTGATCGAATAGCTGCGCGGGTCGGGAAGGCTGCGGCGCGGGAAGAGCATTATCGATATCGCTGGGCCCAGTGGGCGGTTGCGTTTCAGATGGACCTTCGCCGACCGGCCGCGCAAGCTCGAACGGCTCCTTGAGCCGTGCCTGTTCAAGGGCGTCCTCAATCGCCCTGATCTCGGTCTCGCAATCGCGGATCCATGCGGTGGACCACACGCGGTGAATATGCCACCCGAGACCTTCGAGTACTTGCTGTCGAAGCCAATCACGGTCGCGGGCAGCCGGCGACCGGTGGTATGTCGCTCCGTCACATTCGATGCCGAGATCGAACCGTTCTCCGTCCTCGGACTTGATAGCGAGGTCAATGCGATAACCCGAGACACCCACTTGCGCCTCGACCTGATGGCCGCGTTCCCGCAACGTTGCGAGCACTGCCTCTTCGAAAGGACTCTCGGGCTCACCGACGCCGGAAACGGCTGCTTCAAGAGCTTTCTCCGGGTTTCGCACGTACTCGAGATAGCGGCGCAGTTGGCGAGCTCCCGCGGACGTTGATCTGATGTCCTCGGCGCGCAGCGAATGCACCACGGTCATCGACTGGCGCGCCCTTGTGACAGCCACGTTCAACCGGCGCTCGCCGCCTTCTTGGTTGATCGGTCCGAACCGGTTAGGAACCGCGCCCGCGGCAGTTGGCCCATAACCGACAGACAGGATCATGTGATCTCGTTCGTCCCCTTGGACGTTCTCCAGGTTCTTGACGAAGAAGCGTTCAACAAGGTCACCGCTGAATCGATCATCGAGATGGCGATTGAGCAACCGGCGTTCTTCGATCAAGGTCTCGATGAGGTTGGCCTGCGAACGCGAGAGCGCCACTACACCGATGCTCTCCTCCCGAGGCCGCTTTTTCATCAGATCAAAGACGATGTCGGTCACACGCTCGGCCTCTTCGCGGTTGGTACGGCTGCCCCCTGCGTCGTATGTGGCCCCTGGGAGGAAGACGTCTTTGACGGCTACTATCGAAGGATCCGGATCGGGGAAGGTCAGAAGGCGGTCTTCATAAAAGGCGTGATTCGAGAATCTGATCAAACTCTCGCTACGGCTCCGATAGTGAACACTCAAGTACCGCTCTTCGATACCGTTGCCCACCTGTCCGACCATGACGTCAAGAATGCTTTCACGACCCTTGAAACTATCACTGGTCTCGTCCTCATCGCTATCGTGGTCTACGTCGTCGGCGAGGCTGCGTTGGAAGAAGGTGGTGGGTGGGAGTTGGAGTCGATCACCTACAACGATGACCTGTCGTCCTCGTTCGATGGCTGGTAGTGCATCCTCAGGGAGAACCTGTGAGGCTTCGTCGAAGATCACCGCGTCGAACTCGATGCGGTTGCTCTCCAGCGGCCCCGCAGGGAGATACTGGCTCACTGCGAGGGGGCTCATCAGGAAGCACGGCTTGAGCGTTTGGAGCAGGTCAGGAATTCGGCGGATGAGCCGACGGACAGGCAGATGGCGAGTCTTCTTGGAGAGTTCCCCGTTGAGAGTGCCAACCTGTCCTGCTTGGAGCGGCGTCACGTTCTGCTCTGGGTACTTCAGGAACACGCGTTCTCGTACTCTCCTGCGGGCAGCGATAGGGAAGAGTTCGTCGAGGTTACTAAAGCGCTCCCGGATATCCTCATGATCTACCCTATTGAATCTACCCAGCTCAGGCTCGGCGGAGTACACCGCTTCCAGCCAAGCATCGTATATTCGACGTTTGACGATTCCCGGTACATCCTCAGCCCGCTCCGTCAGACAGCGGACTTTGGTAGCCGACCCTGCCCCCAGGAATTCGTCGAACGAGTTCACCGCGTCCTGATATTCGATCCAAGCAGGCGCGTCGTTCGAATGATTGCGGAGGTCAACGGCCCACTGTCTGAGGTTGGTGAAGCTCGGCTGGTCCCATGAGTCCCAGTTCATCGACGTGAGGTCGAACCTCTGGTCTAACACGCCCAATTCCTGCCTGTATTTTTCGATCGTGCTGTCAACAGAGTTAGCTCGGTTCGTGTATTTATAACGTGGTTGAGGGTTGCGCGCATGGCACTCGAGTTCTCCGCTAGTGCTTCCGTTGGCGGCGTTGAGGAATTTCTCCGTCCAGTCAAGAGCCTCCAGGATGCCCTCCCACGAGGTGCTGGCACCCTCGAAGAAGTGGCCGAAATCCGTGGCGAGAGCGGGAGCTAGTCTCTTGTCTTCGTCCGCGATCGCCATCAGCCCGACGCCGACGCTGATGATCTCTGTAAGCGCGTCCAAGTCAGCAGGCGGTTTGGCGAGACAGCGAAAGAGGGGGATCGTAGCCTCGCTGATACGGCGAAGCGGCTTGAGTGAGCGACGGACGGCCTCACGTGTGCCCGCGATGTGCAGATCCGGATCGGTCAACAACTCGTTACCTATTCGAGCCGCGGCCGAGTGGTAGCGGTCGAGGGACTTGCGGATGTGACGCTGAGCAGACTTGAGGGCCGAACGCCGCTTTCCGTCTGCTTCAGCAGTAGTCAACTCTTGAAGAGGGGCCTCATCCGCTGATCCATAGTGCCACGCTTGTTGCAGGTTGTGCACGGTCTCCAGGTCGGCTAGTACACCCTCCCAGTCCGTTCCCCGGCCTTGGAACCGTTCACTTAGCATGTCCCTTGTGTCAGGCTCGCGCTCTAACCACGTCTCTCGTTGTTGCTTGATCTCGTGAGCTTGCCGAACGGCTTCGAGTGACTCGCTCAGTGAGAGTTTGTGTGGATCAATCAACTGACCCCGGATGATGCGTTGGTCTTGACGGTAAGGCTTTCCGAGGCGTCTCCAAGCACTTTGATGGTCGGTGCGATAGCGGATCAGCATCTCCTCGTCTACGAGGTCTACGAGTTGGTCCGAAAAGCCTGCATGAAGTCGGCTCTCAGCTTGTTCGAGGTTGTTGAGCAGTGAATGCGTCTCCTCCAAGGAACGCTTCAGTTGATTAGGCGAGGGGTGGGTGAACCAAAGGTCCGGGACCGGATCGAGTTCAAGAATCCGGCTTGCCAAGTTACACGTGTCGTTGACATTGCCCAGGGTCTGGAGCGGCGGTTTCGCGAGCGCTTCGCCGATATCCCCGATTGCTGTCAGCAAGTCGTCAACCACGGCTGAGAGGGAGTCTGCCGCATCTGATAGCGCAACGGGATCCTGGCCGATTCGAGTTCGCCAACTGTCACCTATAACAGCGTCGATGGCTTCTAACTCGTCGGGCATAAGGACGGCGGCCTTCTTCATCGTTCTGTAGTTGAGGCGGAGAGGCTCGTCAACGGAGGCATCCGACAGTTTCTCAGTGAGCATTCGCCGCTCGCGCTGTTGCTTCGATTGTTCGCGGGCCAATACGCGAAGTTGAGCCACGATCTTGGGCCGGAGCCACGTTGTAGGGATACCTGGGGTGTCTGCGAGTAGCCTTAGAGTCCGAACTATTCTTCGAGCCTGGTCAGTAGACTCAACGGACGGTAAACCGAGCCACCGCGAGTGGGTGGTTACACTACCCTTCAGTCGATCTATCGCAGAAAGCACGGTGTTCAGATCGTCGCGGATCAGGTCGGGTAGAGAGAGCGTCTGCTGTGGTGCACGGAGCGGCCTCCAGCGGCTCGAAGTATGGCAGGCAAACTCTCGGGGTCGAAGTTCAATGCGGCGGGCGGTGTCGGCCGCCTCGGAGAGCCATTCGTTAGTCAGTCTACTTACGTGTGGAACTTCTAGTTCGTCGAATCGTGGCAGATCGCGCAGTTGAGCAAATCGACCCTGTACCTGATAAACGGACTTCCCCAGCGGTTCACGACGTCTATGGAGCAGCCGGACGATCCCGTTGAGGTGCTTCCGCAGCAGGACTAGATCATCCATGGAGACATCGGGCGCGAGCGTTTCACGTGTATCCGACAGGGAGTTCTTCAGTTGCTTGTAGACTTGGCTCTTCCTTCCGCGGTCACTGTGCAAGTCGAGACAGAAGACACCGAGGTCGCACTCCTCAAGCCGTCGTTTAACTACGTCAAGGGCAGCAGTCTTTTCGCTCACGAAGAGGACACGCTTACCTTCGCCTAGGAGCGTCGCAATGAGGTTCGTGATCGTCTGGCTCTTACCCGTACCCGGAGGGCCGTGAATCACTAGGTGTGAGCCCTTACGAGCCGAGTCGATGGCCCGTAACTGGCTGAAGTCTGTCGGTAACACCGTGTACTGGTCCCTGATCTCTAACACGTCGTCCAACTGCCCCCCGACGAACTCGCGGTCGCGAGGTGTGGCTGAAGGAGTGGCGGCAACGTAATCAGTTTGTGTTGCTTCGTCCCCGGCGAGCATGCGCGTCAGCTCGCTTCGCACACCTTCTTCGAGCATCCTGGTCAGATCCTCGTACATAGCCAGCTTCGTGTAGGAGAATGTTCCGAGGAATACTTCCGAATCGATCGACCAACCCTGACGTCCACTGATTAGGACGTTGACTTTGGCGACGTATGCCGCGATAGGTGGTTCTGGCTCATCGTGCTCATCAGCGAAGTCGGGAAGGTCAAGACCTAGCCGTGAGAGGTAGTAACACAGAGTCGGATTGATGAGTGAATCGTCATCTTCACGTTGTAACCGGAACGGTTCCCCCGGTGATTTGCGCACCAGATCACAGGGAATCAGTACGAGTGGCGAACGCGCTCGGTCACCATCTTCGTCGATCCAGTTAAGAAAGCCTAGGGCTAAGAAGAGGACGTTGAGGCCCTGTTCCTCTTCCCACTCCCGATCTCTGCGCTGGAGATTGCGAAGCCGCCGCTGTAGATCGGCAGGTCCACAGTCCGTTGTAAGGTCGCCTTGAATGACACGGGGCTCCTCATCCACATTAGGGTCGTTTGTGGTTGAGAATCCACGTTTACGTTTGCGACGCATTACGTAGGGAAAGCGAAGCCCAGTCCTAGACCTTCTGAGCCGCTTGCCGAGAGCGTCGAGAGTCATGCCTGTGATGCCTACAGCGCTGCGGCCGGGTTTGAAGTAGAGCAGGTTGTTCCGCCGATTCAATTGGAGGAGGCGCGTCTGCCATTCGGCGATCCGCTGACTAATCGAGTCCGAACACGCGGATGGCTTCATTCGTGGTCTTGTCGGTGGTGAGTCGGCTTTCGTCGTACGCTCTGTCCTTCGCTCTGAGGGGGGCGACGTAGATGAGAGCCGCGAGCCGATCGTTTGTGAGTCTGGCAGCTTGGGTGCTTTGTGTGTTCGGCTGCGCGGTGATGGAGTAGCTAAGTCCTTCTGTATGTGCTCGCCCAGGATGGAGTCGAGATCGGCTGCGGCTAAGAGTTGATCGAGGCCAGACTCGGAGCCTTCGCTCTCGAGGTTGATCGCACAAACTCCAATGTCAAATCCACTGTGGGAGGCGAGAGGGTCTCTACAGTTCGGACAGCGTCGCATTGCGGTATTCAAGGGTTCCTATGTGGGCTTGTCCATAACCAAAACTAGTGTAGGCTAGCCCTTGACGGACCCGGCCAGGATTCCTTTGACGAAGAAGCGCTGCAGCGCGAAGAACACGATGATCGGTAAGAGGGTCGATAGGAAAGCGCCGGCCGTCAGTAGATGTTCTGCTTGGCCGAATTCCCCGGACAGAGCCGCTATGCGGGCGGTGGCCGGGAAGTTCTGGCCGGCGCCACCGAGCATGGTGACAGCGATCAGGTAGTCGTTGTAGGTCCACAGGAACTGGAAGATGGCGAATGCCGCCAGAACGGGGACCGACAGGGGGACCACCAGCCGCCAGAAGATCTTGAAGTGGTCGGCGCCGTCGATGACAGCGGACTCGAAGATGTCCTTCGGCAGCCCGCTGATGTAGTTGTGCAGCAGGAATATGGCGAACGGGAGAGCGAAGCCGGTGTGGGTCAGCCACACGGCGACGTGTCTCCCCGCAAGGTCGAGATCGGGGAACAGGGTCAGGGTCTTCTCCAGGAAGGGAAGCGTCAGATGGCCCCCGCCGCTGTACAGCTGGAGAAGCGGGATGAGCGACATCTGGGCGGGGATTGCCAGGAGCGAGACGGTGACGATGAACAGCCATTCCCGGCCCTTGAAGTCGATCCAGGCGAAGGCGTAAGCGGCGAAGGCGGCGAAGGCGATGGGGATCACCGTGGCGGGCAGAGCGATGGCCAGGGAGTTGAGCAGCGCTCGCCACAGGCCGCCCTGCGCGCCGCTGGCGAGTATGTCGATGTAGTTGTCGAGGGTGAGGTTCTCGGAGAAGTCCTCGACCAGCACGTACCACCAACCGCTGGCCCGCTGCGCGTTTCTGGTCCGGAACGAGTTGACGAACAGGCCGAGGCTGGGGATGGTCCACAAGACCACCAGCAGCCAGAGCACCCAGGTCGGTATCGCTCTGAGGAAGGCGTACGTTCGCTTGCCGAGCCCCGGCCCGCCTGAACTGCCGAGCACCGTCATGCTGCCGCCCTCTGCATTCGCCGTATGTTGATGAAGAGGATGGGTAGCACGGCGATGAACAGGACCACCGCCAGGGCCGACCCGAGACCGAAGTTCAGTTCGGTGAAGGCGCGCTGCCACATCTCGTTGGCGATGACCTGCGTGCCGAAGTTTCCGTTGGTCATGACCTTTACGATGTCGAACACCTTCATGACGAGGACTATCAGGGTTGTGACCACCACCCCGATGGTCGGGTAGATCTGGGGGATGATCACCCGCCAGAAGGTCTGGGATTCGGACGCCCCGTCCACCCGGGCCGCCTCGAGAAGGTCGGACGGGACCGCCTTGATAGCCGCCGAGAAGATGACCATGGTGAACCCTGTCTGTATCCAGATCAGCACCAGCATCAGCCAGACGTTGTTGTAGGGGGCTTTCTGCACGAACTGGATGGTCGAGGCGACGATGTCCCCGTTTTCCCGGACCTCGAATCCTCCGACCCCCCGCCAGAGCGCGTAGGCGAACCAGATGAGCGGAAGCGAGGTAACCGCAGCTCCCAGTCCAACCGTGCGTTCCCCGGCTTTCCAGGCGCGGAATGCCAGGATTGCGAGCAGGGCGGCAAGGCCCAGCGACACGATTACCGCCAGGAAGAATCCCGGTCCACGCGAGAGGCTCAGTTCTCCGATGCCGACCCACACCGTGTTGAGCACTCCGGTCTGGGGTTTGGACACGTCGCGCGCCAGATACATGAAGCGCCAGATGACGCCGGCGCCCACGAACGAGATGGCCATCGGCATGAAGATCAAGGACTTCGCCACCGACTCCCAGCGGGCGCGGTCGGCCAGAACCGCGATGGCCAACCCCGCGGAGGCGGAAAGGACCGTGACGGTGAACACCCACCATAGGTTGTTGAACACGGTGCCCCTCAGCGCGGCGAAGATGGCGAAAGCCACCAGGACCACACCAACGGCGGTGACCCCTCCGGACCCGGGAGAGAAACTGATGGAGTAGCCGCTCCGCCTGCCGACGACGATGGAGACCACGACGCCGATCAGGAGCAGCACCGCGCCGACGACGAAGAGCTTGCTGCCGAAGATGCCGGCCCAGCCCTCGAGGTTGAATATGTTGGGACTGGAGAATATGTCCCGGTAGTTGACGAACCCCACGAACTCCTGCCCTCGGGGGTCGTGAAACGACAGGAAGAGAGTTCGCAACGTCGGGATTATGAGAGTGGCGGCGATGAAACCCAGCGCAGGTATAAGAAAGATGTATGCCCGCGAGGAACCTTCGATGCGTCCCCGGTGAGCTGCGTCGGGAATAGGTTTGAGGCCGAGCAACGCTCCGACGCCTACCCCCACGCCCATGGCTGCGACGAGCGCATCCGTCTTCGTGCCGCTACCGAGGGAGGGGAGTAGCCACCCACCGACGAAGAATCCGAGCGTGGCGCCGAGTATCAAAGGGCGAGCGGGAGGGGTCCGCCGGCCCCGGAGTTGCCAAAGCAGGATTCCGATGGCGGCGCCGACCAGGGTGGCGATCGCCACGGCACCGTAGTCGATTAGGGGCAGAACCGGCCACAACTCGAACGTACCCCGTTCCAGTTCGAAGACGAGGACCACCTTCCGCATCCCGGACGCGGCGAGTGCTCCCAACGCTCCGCCGGCTCCGATCCCGATGGCCAGCCGGGCCCAGCGCTCCTGAACGGTTCCCAGCAGGTAGCCGGCCACCGCCCCCACCAGGGTCCCGACAACCGTGCGCAGGACCGGGTCATCGATGGCCCGGTTGCCCCAGAGCAGGGCGAAGATCACGAAGGCGCCTCCCGCTCCGACAAGCGTCGTGAAAACGGACCAGCGGTCGGGCGGCAGGTCGAAGAGCTTGTTGGCGGCGATGAAGATCAGGGCGCTAGCCAAGATCGAGACAACCACCCCGCGGGCGGTGGTCTCCAGTTTCTCGACTGCGAACACCCCCCAGAGTGACAGGGCGCCGAGAGCGATGCCGACGACCAGCGCAACCGCCCGACGGGTCTTGGACGCCGGGCCTGCTCGATCGATCCAGAGAGCGGCAGCAACCGCGATGACGGCGCCCATCAGGATGTTGATGACGACGCCTAGCACCGCAGTGCTCCCTCAAGCGCTCTGTGCACTAGCGACTTCATCTGCTTCTCGGAAGGGCCGTTGCGATTCTCGGGTCTCCCTCATTCAAGGCTGACGCTGGGGGCGCTACGAGTTTCGAAGCGCCCCCAGCACCGTTGACTACGTCTGCTTCAGGTTAACCGGATCACGGCCACGAGTTCTCGATGGCCTGGGTCGCCTCCTCCACGGTCTTGTCTCCGTTCACCGCGCTGGTCGCTTCCGTCCAGAAGGTTCCCGCGCCGACTGCGGCGGGCATCAGGTCGGATCCGTCGAAGCGGACCACCTCTGCCGTGAACAGGATGTCCAGGAAGGACTGTTCCAGCGGCTGGTACAGGTCCAGGTTGGCGTTCAGGTTGGGCGACAGGAAGCCGCTCAGGACCGCTCCACCACCCTTGGACAGGTTCTGGAACCGCTGCCGGTTGTCGGCGTATTGGGGTGTGGCATAGTACTCCATCACGGCCCACACCTCGGGGGCATCCCGGAACGCGGCCACCAGGGTGCCGGCCCCGAGAACCGGGCGGTCACCGCTGACCGACGGGAAGTAGAACACGTCCACTCCGTCCGGCCCGAAGCCCGTGCCGTCCGGGAAGAAGGCCGAGAAGAAGGATGCCTGCCGGTGCATCATGCAGTCGCCTTCCACCAGCGGCCGGCCGTTGTCGCCGAAGAAGGTGGAAGAGATCGTTCCGCCCTCTGCATAGACGGCGCCCGGAGTGTTCCAAAGATCGAGAATCTCGGTCCAGATGGCGTTCATTTCCGGCGAGTTGAACGGGATGCTGTGGTCGACCCACTGGTCGTAGAACTCAGCCCCCTGGTAGCGGAGGGTCAGGTCCTCGACCCAGTCGGTAAAGGCCCATCCGGTGGCGCCACCGGACTCGATGCCTACGCACCACGGAACATTGCCGTCGTTGATCATCTGCTGGGTCAGCGCCCTCAGATCGGCCCATGTAGTGGGTACGTCGTACCCGTTGGCGGCGAAGTCGGCCGGTCGATACCAGACCAGCGACTTCAGATCGGCCTTGGTGGGAATGGCGTACTGGACGCCGTCGACGTTGCCGAACGAGTTCCAAGCCGCGCCGATGTTCTCGTCCATGGTCGCGAGTACGTCGTCGGGGATTGGCAGCAGCCATCCTTCCCGTGCGAAGTCGGCGATCTTGCCCGGCTGCGGGAACACCGCGATGTCGGGTGGGTTTCCGCCTGCCGCTTGGGCGTTGATCAAATCCGAGAAGCTGCGCTCGCCGGTGTACTGGATCGTCATGCCGTTTTGCGCGGCGAAGATATCCAGCGCCGCCTGGTGCGATCCCGCCTCGGCGTCCGAGCTCTCCGGGCCGAACACCGTCACCGTGGTGCCCGCGAGCGGATTCTCCATCTCCACTTCGACCGGGACCTCCACCTCCACCGTCTCGGTGACTGTCTCGGTCTCTGTGACGACCGATGTAACGACCTCAGTGACCGTTTCGGTGATGGTCTCGGTTTCGGTGACGATCGATGTAACGACCACGGTCTCCGGCGGTGGCGGTGGAGCCTCTTCGGTGTCGCCGCACGCGGCGGCCACCAGAGCCAGCGCCGCCATGAGCGCAAAGATCCTAATGAGCTTTCTAGTCATGCCTACTCCTTGACTTGAACGGCATACGGGTCGACGGGGGTCGGCCCTCCGCGCAGCGGACAGGCCCGATCTCTTCCCGCCCCACCCAGGGTTTCCCTGAACGGGGGCCGGAAACCACGCATAGATGGGGCCTCTCGGCTGCGTAAGCCACAAAGCTTACAAAACCCCAGCTAGTAACAAGAATCAGGATATAGGGGCCGCCTGGCGGGATCTCCGCCAGGGACGGACCAACCGTCCTTGATCCACCCAGGACCGACCTGTTGCGGCCGGCGCTCCGCAAACCACTATGATCCCTCTAACCGGATAAACGGATAAGCTTCGAAAGGGCCGTCCATCACCGATGGCTATGACCGCCTCGATCCTCGACTACCTATCGGTTCTTGCCGACCCGACCAGGGTCCGGCTGCTCGGCCTCCTCGAAGATCATGAGTTGACGGTCGGCGATCTTTGCGAGGTGCTGGAGGTGCCTCAGTCGACTGCCAGCCGGCACCTGAAGGTTCTCCTGGACCACGGTTGGTTGGCAAGACGCCGGGAAGGGACCCGGCACTTCTACAACGTTGCACGGAGGTGGCCGGACGAGACCGGACGGCGAGTGTGGGAACTGGTCCGCGCCGGCACTGCCGATTTGCCCTCTGTACAGCGCGACCGGGATCGCCTATCCCTGGTGTTGGCCGCACGACGAGCGGCTTCCGAGGCTTACTTCGAGAGGACCGGGGAGGCTTGGCTACGGATACGCGCCGAGGTGTTCGGTGACCGATTCGACCTCGCGGCGCTCCTCGGGTTGCTCGATCCGGACTGGACGGTAGGCGACTTGGGGTGCGGGGCAGGAAGTGTATCGGCGATGCTGGCGCCTTTCGTCGCGAGGGTCATCGCAGTTGACGGTTCGCCTGTCATGCTCGATGCTGCCCGGAGGACGGTCTCGGGTCTGGAGAACGTCGAGGTCCGCGGGGGAGACCTGGAGGATCTGCCCATGGGCGACGCCGCTCTCGACGCAGCGACCCTCGTCCTCGTGCTGCACCACGCGGCTCTCCCCGGACGGGTGCTCGCCGAGACTGCCAGGGTCATGAAGCCGGGTGCCCGGCTGATGATCGTCGACATGGAGCCGCATGACGACGAGGACATGGCAGCGCGGATGGGCCATGTCTGGCTGGGGTTCGAAGCCTCGCAGATGGAGAAGTTCCTCCATGTCGCCGGATTCGACCGGGTGGTGGTGCGGTCGTTGCCGATCGATAGGACCGCCAACGGCCCACGCCTGTTCGTGGCGTCGGGTCGGCGCTCAATTGCCGATGAGCGTGCGCGGATACGTGTTCAACCGGGAGTCAGCCGGGATGTCGGACAATTGGCACAAGGCGTATGAACAGGCCATTCCGAATGGAAGCCGTACAAGTCATCCACAGGGCGGTCGAAGGTCGACTACTCGCACACCGTCCAAACCCAAGGAGTGAGAAATGATGCAGAACAAGCCGGGAGCGACGCTCGAGTACAAGGTCCATGATCTCGGTCTCGCCGCCCAAGGCCGGCGCGAGATCGAGCTTGCCGAGCACGAGATGCCCGGCCTGATGGCGTTGCGGGAGAAGCACGGGCCGCGGAAGCCACTGTCCGGGGCTCGCATATCAGGATCGTTGCACATGACTGTCCAGACCGCAGTGCTCATCGAGACGCTGGCGGAACTGGGTGCCGAGGTGCGCTGGGCCTCCTGCAACATCTTCTCCACTCAGGACCCGGCCGCGGCCGCCGTCGTGGTGGGCCGTCCCGAGCGGGGTGGTACGCCCGAGGATCCGCGCGGTATTCCAGTCTTTGCCTGGAAGGGTGAGACACTCGAGGAGTACTGGTGGTGCACCGACCGGATGATGGCCTGGGATGGGTTTGACGGACCCACTCTGCTAGTCGATGACGGCGGCGACGCAACCCTGCTGGTTCACAAGGGCGCCGAGTACGGTCTCCTGGGCGCGGTTCCGTCCTTCGATCCGGATAGCGAGCCCGAGGAGTGGGGGGTGATACTCGACCTCCTGCGCGGTCGTCACGCCTCCGATGCGGGGTACTACCGCAGGATGGCCGGCTCCGTCCGCGGGGTGAGCGAGGAAACCACCACCGGCGTGCACCGGCTCTACGAGATGGAGCAGATGGGCGAGCTCCTCTTTCCCGCCATGAACGTGAACGACTCGGTGACCAAGTCCAAGTTCGACAATGTCTACGGGTGCCGGCACAGCCTGGTGGACGGGCTCAACCGGGCTACCGATGTCATGCTGGGCGGCAAGGTGGCGCTGGTGGCCGGCTACGGCGAGGTGGGCAAGGGATGCGCCCAGGCCCTACGCGGTCAGGGATGCAGGGTGGTGATCTCGGAGATCGACCCGATCTGTGCCCTGCAGGCGGCGATGGACGGCTACGAGGTGAACACGATCGACAACGTGGTCGAGACCACCGACATATTCGTAACCGCTACCGGCAACCGCGACGTGATCACGGTCGAGCATATGGCGCGCATGAAGGACAAGGCCATTGTCGGCAACATCGGCCACTTCGACAACGAGATCGACATGGCCGGGTTGCAACGGGTCGAGGGCCTTGTCAGGAGGAACATCAAGCCGCAGTACGACGAGTTCGTCTTCCCCGATGGTCACGGGGTCCTGATCCTCGCCGAGGGCAGGCTGTTGAACTTAGGGTGCGCAACCGGGCATCCCAGCTTCGTGATGTCCACCTCCTTCACCAACCAGGTCCTGGCACAGCTGGATCTCCACGAGAACGCCGATGACTACGAGAACGAGGTGATGCGGCTCCCGAAGTACCTGGACGAGGAGGTGGCCCGCCTCCATCTGGACCATCTCGGGGCGGAACTGACCGAGCTCACAAAGGATCAGTCCGACTACATCGGGGTTCCCGTCGATGGGCCGTACAAGCGAGAGAGCTACAAGTACTAGCCCTGATTTTCATGCGGGGGTTTGTACTAGGACGGTACTGAACAATGACGATTGCTCGGGCCTGCCGCCCGCCGACCCAGGAAGCATGTCGGCGATTGGCAGGCCGCTGGTGGATTGCTCGGTAGCCTCCTAGTGTCCCGAGTTTTTGGTTCGGTTGTGTGTGGAAGACGTGCAGTCATGCGACGGGTTGGTTGTGTCACAGGCCTGTTGCATGCTTGTAGGTAACCGCAAAGCGCCAACGGTCCGCTTTCGGTACCGACCGGACCGTGATTTGGTTCATGTTGTCCAC
>JAPOQZ010000152.1 GCA_026710435.1 bacterium
ACGAACTCTGGGACGACCTCCAGATCGTGCAGGAACTTGCCCATCTCGGCTTCATTAAGGGGAAACCCAAGGTTGCCGAGCAGTTGAACCCTTTCGCCGACGCCGAGGTTATGCGGGCGATCGAACAGCGGCGCGGCGGGGTCGCATCCGACCGCACCGTCAAGGAAGCCGAGATCGAGGCCATACTCAGCGCGCCTGAGGGATTCGGTGACGACGTGCCGGTTGATCCTGACTTCCACGCCCGGCGGCTACCGGACACGGTCTGGCGGGACCCGGGCTCGGGGATCAGCAGCGGAATCCAGTCGGTGATCCAGCTCCACCGGCTGCGCGAGGTGCTGGCACTGATCGGCTTCACCCGCTTCGAGGCGGCGGTCCGAGACATCCATGGCGAGTACGAAACCGACGTGGAGCGGGCCGACATCGCCATCGAACCCAGCTGGTTCCCCGCCATCGAGAACCGCGGCGAGGGCGTATTCGCCCATCTACGCCCGTCGGCCGTCCATGCCTGGATGCAGCGCACATCGGTCAAGGAGCGCATCAACGAGTTGCTGGCTGGCCACAAAGCATGGCGACGCAGCCGAGGGAAGGGGGCAGGCGGCTTCCCCGACGGCCCGTACATCCTGCTCCACACTCTGGCCCATCTCCTGATCCAGTCAATGGCAATGCGCTGCGGCTACCCTGCCAGTTCCATCCGTGAGCGGGTCTACGTAGAGTCCGGTAACTACGGCATCCTCCTATACACGGGGAGTCCCGACGCGGAGGGAACACTCGGCGGCCTCGTCCAGCAGGCCCGCCACTTCGAGCAACACCTGGGCCACGCGCTCGATACGGGATTGCTGTGCTCCAACGACCCGATCTGTGCCCAGCACACCGCCCATCAGGGTTTTGAGGAGCGATGGCTACACGGCGCCGCCTGCCACGGATGTACCCTGATCGCCGAGACCTCCTGCGAGATGCGCAACGACTACCTCGACAGGGCGCTCGTCGTGCCCGTCCTCGGCCGCGAAGACGCCGCCTTCTTCCCCATGCCCTGATGTTCGCGGGCCACCACATCCAGGCGCTTCCCCCACATCTGTTACGGAAGCTGGCCGATGCCTTCGACGGAGGCCTCCTTCCTGATCACCCAACCCCCGAGTCCCTCAAGTCCGAAGTCGGGATCCGGGGCGGCGCTGAGGATCTGATCAGCGACATCAACCAACTCGCACGTCTCGGCATCTCAGGACGAGCGGTGGCAGCATGGATCCGCGCCGTGGAGCAGGCATCCGCCAAGGTTCCGTCGCCCGACCTGGTGTGGTCGGGTCCCGAAGTGCCGGGCCTGCACGCCCGCGACACCCGCCGGGTCTACGAGGAGTTGTTCGACCATGCCGAGCGGTCCGTATGGGTGAGCACCTACGCCTACTTCGACGGCCCCCAAGCCTTCGCCCATCTGGCCCAGCGCCTCGACGACATCCCCGGTCTGCGTGTCACGATCCTGCTGAACATCCAGCGCGCCCGGGGCGACACCACCGCCGAAGACCAACTAGTCCGTCGCTTCACCGATCAGTTCTGGGGGAAAGACTGGCCGGGCTCATCCAAACCTGCCGTCTACTACGACCCCCGCTCGCTAGACCCCTCCGGTCCGTCCGGCGTCCTCCACGCCAAAGCGGTGGTAGTCGACGACGAGGCCGTGTTCGTGACATCCGCCAACCTCACAGAAGCGGCTTTCGACCGCAACATCGAACTAGGCGTCCTGATCCGCCACCGGATCCTGGCCTCTAGCGTCGCCAACCACTTCCAAGCCCTCATCGACAACAGACACCTGCGACCTCTCCCGACGTCCTGACGCTCAGACGCTCGATGGAACTTCTCGGGGCACAGCCGCGTTTGGACACGAGTGCTCTCGCCGTGCTCATCTTCGTGACAGGGTGTTCATCGGTAAGGCCGAAGGGCCAGATCCTCTGATTCTTAATTCCGGCTCGGTGCGCCGCCCCATTAACGGGGCGAATAGAGACCGGCAAATCTAATTGGCTTTACGTTCCCCGCCCAACACGGGTCTACCATCCTCTTTCGGCTTCTTCTTCGAGGGCTTTGCTCCTGGACACAGTAAGTCGGGCAATAGCCTTGCTGGCCCAGCGCCGGACTTCGGCTGGTTCTTCCGGGTCTTGTCTCCACGAGTCGAGCCGATCGATTTGACGTTGGATGTGGGCAGACCTGTTTCCTTCCTGAAGTTCGCCGTCAAGTTTGAGGTCGAAGATCCTTGTTATCTGCTCGTCATCGCTGAAAGTTGCCATAAGGTAGCGGGCCATGGGTGTTAGTTCGTCTCCTCCAAGCTGAGCGAGTCCGGCCACGAGACGGGCTCGGTTGGCATCGGTACCGATCCATTCCCGGAGGGGACCGGGCTCGACTCCTTCTACCAGGCACCAGTACTCTGCAATGTGCATGAGACGCGATGACCCAGTTTCCAGACGCTCCCCGATTCGGCTCCAGACCTTCTCTGTGCTCCGCCGCAATGCCAATCTGAGCAGTTCAGATACCTCAGTGTTGCCAAAATTGATAACGCGGTCAGGGTTGTCGGTCATGTCCAGGAGCAGTTCGGCCATTGCTTCCTCATTTCCCGACAACACAGCCTTTGCAAGGTGGCACCAGTTCCATGACGACTCGTTTCCTGTTCTCGGAAACTCCCGACGGCGGAGCACGAGTTCCAAGATACGACGATCGAGCTCCCCGAGAACAGAGTCATTAGACCTCAACTCGTAACTGACTCGATTGACAACCATGTTATAGTCCTGCTGTGTGTCCAATCGTGCCATCCAACGATCAAGCATCTCCGGAAGGTCGTCGATGGTGACTCGAACACGTACTGCACTGTCGGCCACGGGTAGTCGGTCGACGAGTTCATCGATGATTTCGCGAGCCTGTTGCGTCGGCTCCCCAATCCTGGCGATCTCCAGTCGGGCAATACTGGGCATGCTTCTCCCCAGGCAGCTGTCCAGAAAGGTCTCGACAGCCCGTGGATCGGTCTCCGTTTTACGGTCGAAGTAGCCGATCAGGGCTTCCGGGTTTACCTCGTACGCATTCACAAGTGTCGCGATGGCGGCGTCTTGCTCCACTCGGAGCGAAACCAGGCCAACGCCAAACTCCCCTGCATTCGGCCGGTCTGTTGCAAGGAACTCGAACAGATCTGACTCCTTGTGGTTACTGAGGAAGCCAGCCATCGCGTCAACAACCACACTCTCTATCCGATCGAGGTGATCCCATCGAGGTAGGTTCAGCGCGAGCTCTAAAGTATCGCGGCTGTCCTCGTCTGGCAATCGCCCCTTGAGCGAATCCAGGGCTTCCATGCGGAACTGTCGTCTCTGTGCCCTCTCATCGGAGTCATCGATAAGGTCGGCCCTGCTATAAAGAGAGTCATAACTCTGTAGCGTGTATCGGACCCTACCGTGCAAGTCCTGGGTCCGAGCCAGGACATTCTCGAGAGCTCCCCATGGTCTACCGGCTCCGGCCAGAGGGCCAATGGCACCAATGAGGCAGTCCTCGGCGGCGGATCGAACCTGCGGGTTCGGATCGCCGACCAGACGCCCGAGTTCGTTGATCGCTGCGATCTGGTAGTCCCATGCCTCGCCCCAAGTTTGCGGGGTTCCCCTCGCCTCGACAGAAGCACCGCCCTGTAACTCTCCCGACACCATCACCCATTCTCGAACAGCGATGGCCCCTTCGAGCGCCTCTACCACAAGGGTCCGTTCCCGGGCATCTTGCGACTGTGCAGCGCCAGTTAGGTACGTCATGCGAGTGTTCAGGTCTGCCGCGGTCGCAGGAAGCATCGTCCCGAATAGACTCATCCACTTCTCGGTTGCCCCGGTTTTCAACCGAGCTGATACGTAATCCGCTCCGTTCCTGGTTGTTGGTTCGGCCACCGCCATCCGGAGAAGCGACCGTGCGGCCAAGTCGAAGGTGTCAGTGTGCCAGGCGAGCCTCTCCAGTGCCCACACCAAGTCACGACATACCGTTGGCTGCTTCCGTAGCTCCCCTTCGGGGGTCTCTTCTAGGAGTTCGTGAAGATGGAGAGCGACCTCGTTAGGTAGCACGATTGCGAGCTGGGTGAGCCGCGATGCCCTCCCGGATTGGCGCAGTTCTTCTAGGGATCCGAACGGTCCGTCAGGGGCTAGGACAGGCGCCACAGCGTTTTGGGCCGGTTCGTACCTGCCCAGGTCTCCAAGACGGCGGAAGAGCGCATAGGCCATCGGCTCCTCCAACTGATCCAGCAGTTCGCTAACGATCCGGTCGCCATCCTCAGCCCACTTGCGAGAAGCAAGGAAGACCGCAAGTCGGCGCGAAGCCATCGCCCGATAGCGACCCCGAACAGCCAACCAACCCGCTTGCTCGAGCTCCCAACCTGCCGATTGCAGGGCAGAAGCCGATATCCGGAGAAACCTACCCAGTTGCTCGCTCTCCTTAGACACTTCGTTTTCCCAGCCCAGCTTCTCGAATAGAGCGATGCCTTCCGCGACCCGTAACGCGACGCTGCCTGGCTGTGGGTCCGTAATGAACTGACGGACATCAGGCTCGGTGACCAGATCCGCTGCTTGTAACTGAGTCGCGGAGTCGAGAACCCGCCGTGCGAACATCTCCGCCAACTGCGGGTAACCATCCGAGTTGTCCACCACAAACCGACGCGCCTCGTTCGAGAGTCCGGAGAAGTTACGACGGAGAACCTCGTCTATGGTTTCGCTCGACAACGGCTCCACGACTACTACGGGGCTTCGAGTGACCGCATAGCCACTGGGTCCGATCGTTACGAGCTTGGCTCCCGGATTGTCAGGGAGGCGCTCGGCAAAGCTCCCATGCCGATCCGCAGGGCAGCGGTCGACGACCAGGACGACACAGCGCCTGCTGCTAACAAGGTGATGGAACATCTCGCCGGTCATCTCGGCCTCGTCAGCTATGCACGCGACAACCGGTGCAAACTGTTCATCCCGCAGCGCTTCCAGCACTAGGCGCGACTTGCCCACTCCGGGGGTGCCTTCGACGCGGAGATCGACGCTTGTGGGTCGGGACAGTGCTGACCGAATGGTCTCAATAGCCGCCTGTCGTACTTCGTCCGGTACCCACTCCATCCGGCCAAAGCGAGAGTCTGCCCACGTTGCGAAGTCAGTCGCAGACGAGCCGGGGCCGCCCATGACTCTTGAAACCGCCAGCGACGGGTACCCAGTTATCCAGCGAGCCAGTGCGTTGGCGTCGTATACGCGCAGCCAGTCTCCGCCAATGTTGAGGCCGAGGTCCTCGGCCTTTTGGAGGATGGCAACTCGCCGCTTCGCCAGTAACTTGGGCGAAAGCGAAACGCCGAGCGCCATCACGTAGGAGCTACCTGCCCGTACCTTCTGCTGCGCCCAACCTGCCCTACCGAACTCCTCTGCGCACTCTTTCGGGTACAGGTTCGAACGTTTGAACTGCCACACAGAGTCACCCTCGGGGATCCACTCACCACCGGCCGGGGCATCCGTGATTTCCGCATCCACCCCTCCATCGGGAATCGTTTCCACCCGGTTCAGAACCAATGAACTACCAGCCATCCTGGTGGCAGCTGCCTCGGCTTGCAGGAGCCGATTGATAGCATCAGTGAACCCGGTGCCCAATCGGGCGACATTCTCAGGAGCGATCTCGAAGGGGCCCAGCATCAACTATGGGAATATCGAAGGAGGCAAGACACGGCAAGAGAGTCTACAAGTCGAGGCCGGACGGCAGTTTCAGATGGGGGCCTCGCGGAACTCCTACCGGAGTTCGCTCAGAACGAGGGTCTATTCATCGCGGTCGTGTTCCGTTCTCCACCGGGATCGAGGATGCTCGCAAGCGCTAGGGCGCAACACCGAACCTCCTCTCGCGACTTTGCTCGGCCTAGTCCTCATCCAGCGGACGCCGGAGGGCGGTGGCGGTCTGAGGATCGTAGGCAACCAGCTGTATCTCGCTGAGGCGGTGGGGATGTTGGTCGATCCAGCAAAGGCATTCGGACACGATGACCTGCGCGGCCGGCTCTAATGGATAGCCGAACACGCCGGTCGAAATGGCCGGCATGGCCACGGTCGTGGCGCCGAGCCCGGCCGCAGCATCCAGGGCAGCCCGCACGGCCTGGCGGAGCAGCGTTTCGTTGTCCTGTCCCTCCCGGAAGCGGGGTCCCACCACATGGACCACCCACCTGGCCGGCAGTCCCCCGCCGGTGGTGACCGCGGCCTGCCCGGGCCGGACCGGACCGTGCTCCGAAACCCACCGGTTGGAATCCCTGACGAATTCCTCCCCTCCAACCGCGGCGAGGGCGGCCGCCACGCCTCCACCATGGACGAG
>JAPOQZ010000155.1 GCA_026710435.1 bacterium
CCGGTTCGTGTCGATGGGTGCGGTGGGAGCAGCCGCCGTTGCCCGACACCTCGGCACCCAGCACGGCCACAGGATGATCGAACTGGAGCGCTACGCCATGGCCAACAAGGTGTGGCAGACGAAAGTCAAGCGCTTGCGCCTGCCCGACCTGCTCTGCGTCCGTTGCGGCCGGCGGGTCGAGGCGCGCGCCAAGTTCAGCTCGGGATAGTGCTGTCGCATTCCGACAAACCGGGCCGTGAACCCGTCGAGGTCACCGTTCATCGTGATGACGCCTTCGTGATTTTCGTACCAATGAAGTCACCAAGACTATGACTAGTACCGCTGCGACGACAGTCATGCACAGAACAATAAGTTCCGCAACTGAGACACCTTCCATATCATGGCGTCCTAACTGGTCTGCCAGCTGACATCACCGTTGGAATTCACCGTGATGTCGTTCAAGTGATACACATCGAACATGCCGTTCGCGCAAGAAGCTGGAAGGAATCGAGCCCATCCTGTGGCATTGTACGCGTTGCTGCCCAAGAGTCCTTCGCCAGTACCGCTCCATCCGCATGCTACCCAGCCGTATGATCCGTTAGATGCGCGAGTCACCCATGGTGTGCTAGTAAATTCGTGGTTGCTATTGTAGCACCAGTTGCGAATCTTGGTCTCTGCAAACCTGAGAACAAAGCCAAGATAGCTCCTTGCTTGCTTCGTTACTCGTGACGTGTAGCATCCCGGTCCACCTGCGTTATGGGATTCGCTATCCATAGAGGCGTATGCGCTTGTCGGGTTACTGTGTCGTACAGATTCTACTAGTGTTTCCTCGATAACAGCCGTCATGACAATGTCCTGAATTCTCTGCGGTGCTTGATCTAGGGTTGTCTGTCCGGCGCTTGCGGCGATTCGCGCTTGTCGGATCTCTTGGTCAGTCACGACTCCCAGATTATGATCAAGCTCGACAACTTGACTGAAGTGAGTACGAATTGAGCTTCCAGTGTCTAGAGGAGTCTCAGCCCCGACGGACGAAGACAGGGTTCCAGCCAGAAGAAGGACAACCAATAGCCCCATGGCGGTCAAATGCCGAATCGCAGGTGAATACCTTATCGGTGTATTCGGTTGCTTGAGTGGATCGTTGGTCGAGAAGTGTCGCTCTCGATAGTGTGATGTTCTTTGAGTCTTATCCATTGCACTGCCTTTCCGTGTTGATGCCATGCGTGCCGAGCCGCGTGATCGGCCCCAGTCTTACTGCGGATTGAGGTCTCGAAGTCTGCCAATGACTGCCAACTTGCGGAGACTGTGGCAGACTTCTGCCAAATCGCTGGCAGGAGACTGC
The DNA here is from genome assembly GCA_026710435.1 of bacterium. GTDB lineage: Bacteria > Actinomycetota > Acidimicrobiia > Spongiisociales > Spongiisociaceae > JAPPFW01. The sequence continues at coordinate 1,319 of JAPOQZ010000155.1, forward strand.
CACCTGGATGACGAGGGCCTCCTGCGCCTCCCCGCTGACTGGCCCTGTGCCCACGTCTTCACCCGCGCCCTGCGACACATCCACACCCCGCCCCTGCTCAGACTGCCCCGCGAAACCGTTCGGATCGCTGCTGGCAGCCGTCTCACTCATGAACTCACGAGCATCCTGGAGCCTATGTGGCACGGCCGGGAGAGCTGGCTCAAGACCACCGGCCACGAGGGCCTTGAAGCCCTCGAGGTGCAGAAGGTCCGCTTCGACCCTGTCAGCCCCGGCCATCCGTGGCGAACCACAATCAACCAGCCCAGGCCGTCGCTCGAGGGTTGGTCAGGTGAGGCCGGCGGTCATCGACTCCTTGACCACCACCAGGTACACGAACGCCTCGACCTGTCCGACGCCCTCGATGGCGTGGACGCTGTCCAGCAGTTCGGCGAGGTGGGCTTCGTCGCGGTAGCTGGCCTCGGCGATCACATCGAAGCGTCCGAGCACCCTGGCCACCAGTGTTATGTCGGCCATGGCCGCGACCTGATCGGAGACGGGTTCGGCCGGGCCGTCAACCTCGATCATGAGACCGGCATAGCCCTTCACACCCAGCACTCCGGGACTGACGATCGTCTGCACGGTCACCACCCCGGCGGCCATGAGTGCCAGCACCCGGTCCCGGGTGGCGGCGTGGGACATGCCCGCGGCCTCCGACATCTCCGCGAAAGTGGCCCGTCCATTGGCAGCCAGGCACTCGAGGAGCCTGATGTCGGTGGCGTCGACGCTGCGTCGACGGGCGCCGAGCCGATGGTCGGAGCCCGCAGCGCTGCGGCCCGACTGCGACCAGTCCTGCTTGATGAAGGCCACCAGCGAGGAAGCGTCGATACCCCGTACCTGGGGGTCGGACCGGGCCTTCTCGATGGCAGCGTCCAGTTGCTGGGCGTCGCGTGCTCTGAACTCGACGAACAGCCCGCGGGCTCCGGCCACGACAAGGACGAAGGCGGTCTCCTCCATCTCGGCCAGCCGCTCGGCCACAGATGTCACCGGTCCCTGCACGTCGACCAGGCAGTAGGCGAACTCGCCGTAGCCGAGGGCTCGGGGGTCGAGGCGGCCGACGATGTGGATGGCATCGTTGTCGAGCAGCCGGATAACCCGTGCCTTGACCGCGGCCTGCGACATGCCGATGCTCCGGGCCAGGGACGCGTAGCTGGCCCGACCGTCGAGCACCAGGCTGTCGATCAGGGCACGATCGAGGTCGTCCAACTCCACCATGGTGGCGTAATCGTAGGCGTTGGTCACATCCGGCTCCTGACCGCCGCGTCCTTGATCCAGGAAGCGCAGGCTGTCAGCCCCGTTCGGCGCATAATCCATGGCCAACTCATAACTGCGCGCATAGAACTATTGCCTCAATCGCTGAGTTGCCAACATATGTACAATTCAGCTAGTAAGAACCTCGTGAACACACACGCGCTCGCGTGGAGGAGGAAGACACCATGAGCCCGAAGTCACCCTGGAGGTTGTTGACGGCGGTCCTGCTCGCATTCGCCCTGGTGGCGGCAGCCTGCGGCGACGACGAGGATGACGCTCCCGCCGCGGAGGCGCCCGCACCGGCGGCTCCCGCGGAGGAAGCGGCCGAGGAGCCGATGGAGGAGCCTGAAGAGCCGGCTGAGGAGCCGATGGACGAGCCTGAAGAGCCCATGGAGGAGCCCGCTGAGGAGTCCATGGACGAGCCGGCCGAGGAGCCCATGGACGAGACCGACTCCATGATGGCCGACGAGTCGATGGATCCGGTGAAGATCGGGCTGATCGCCCAGGTCGAGGAGCTCATGGCGTTCCCCGAGGTGCCTGCGGTGATCCAGGCCTACGTCGACTACTTCAACACCGAGCACGGCGGCGCCAACGGGAACCCGCTGGAGCTCGTGGTGTGCGGCGCCGGTGACGCCGTCGAGTCCCACATCGCCTGTGCGAACGAGTTTGTCAACGCCGACGACGTCCATGTGGTCATCAACGGCGGCTTCCTGTCCAACAGCATCGTGTCGGGCACCATCCTGGCCGAGGCAGGAGTGGCCAATCTGGGCCTGGGCAACGACTTCATCGACTACCTGACCCCGAACCTCTATAACTTCGATCCCGGGCTACCTGGTCTCGCCCAGGTCTTCTTCGTGTTCGCCAAGGCACAGCGAGACGTTTCCACCATGTCGCTGTTCCTCGCCGATGATCCGGCCATCGCACCGTTCGAGCCGGCCCTGTATGCCATCGCCGAGAGCAACGGGATCGCGATCACCGAGACCATCTATCTGGGGTTCGAGCCTGACCTGACCGGGCCGGTCTCCGCGGCCGAGACTGCCAACGACGGCTGGCTGTTCGTGCTGGCCGACGGTGCCCAGTGCACTGCGGCTGCGACGGGAGCGGTGACGGTCGGTTACGGGGGCCACATCTTCGGCAATGACCTGTGCCTGAGCCAGGACCTGGTCGAGTCGGGCGCGGTGGACGGCTGGGCGGGCCCGATCGTGTCCAGCGCTCCCACGATCGATGGCGGTGCCGAGGTCGATGAGATAAACCGAGTCCTCGACACCTACGGTGGCGCAGGGGTACAGACCGCGGGTCTGGCTGGCTGGGCGTTGGCCCAAGCCTACATTGCCCGGGACATTCTCATTGAGGGCGGCGGGGCCGACGCCACCGACGAGTCGGTACTCGCAGCGCTCAGCACCTACTCCAGCAGCGATATTCCGGCCTATCCCGACGTGAGTTGCCCAGGCCCCGATCCGTGGGCCGGCGCTTGCAACACTTCGCCCCTGATGGTCACAGTCGTAGACGGGCAGATGACCGCTCCCGACGGGTTCACGTTCCTGGACTTCTCGGAACTGAACTTCCTGCTGGGCTGACGCCCTCGCAGGGCTGATCGGCTACGGTCGGAGCAGGCCGGACCCTCGTGGGGTCCGGCCCGGCTTCGGTCGGAGTGATTCCGTGCTAGCCAGACTGCGTCCAATCGAACGGGCCGGTGCCGTAGCTGCCGGCGCCCTCGCGCTCGCCTGGATCGCCGGAGCGGTGCTCCGCCGGGAGCTGTTCTTCGACCCCGTACTGTTCGGGCTCGGTTCGGGCGCCATAATCGCCGCGCTGGCCATTGGTCTGGTGGTGGCCTTCCGAGCCTCGGGGGTCATCAACTTCGGTCACGGCGCGATCGCCACCTACGTGACGTACGTGTACGTCTCGCTGGTCGGCACCGGTCAATACCCGGTGCCGCCGATTCCCAACCCACTGGCGCCGATCGAGGGCATTGCCGCGATCGAGATCGTCGACTTCCCGACCTTCATTGATCTGGGCGACTCGATGGGGAAGTTTCTGGCCCTGCTGATCGCGTTGACTACGGCCGCAGCCCTTGGGCTCGTGGCCCATTTCGCCATCTTCCGGCCCCTGCGCTACGCGCCGGTGCTGGCCAAGGTCATCGCCTCGGTGGGCATGATGCTGTTCCTTCAGGCCGCCGTGGTTCTGCGATTCGGCGCGAGGGCCAAGGCCACCGAGCCCATCTTCCCCAACGATCCGGTCGACATCCTGGGGGCGCGAGTGGGCCAGGACCGTCTGTGGGTGCTGGGAACCGTCATCGTGATCACCGCGGCGTTGTGGGTGTTGTTCCGCTACACCCGCTTCGGGATCGCTACCCGGGCCGGGGCCGAGAATGAGCGATTCACGACGCTGCTCGGCTTCAACGCCGACTTCCAGGCCGGCGTCAGTTGGGTGATGGCCTCGGTGCTGGCTGGTCTCGTGGGAATCCTGGTGGCGCCCATCACCGGAGTGACGCCGAACTTCTTCACCGTGCTGCTCATCTCCTCGCTGGGGGCGGCACTGCTGGGGCGGATGTCGTCGTTCGTGATCGCCGCGGCAGCGGGTCTGATGCTCGGCGTGATCGATCAGGAGCTGTTCCGCTTGGAGCTGGAGTGGGGCTGGATACCGGACATCGGGATCCGCCGCGCCCTTCCCTTCGTTGTCATCGCGCTGGCCATGGTGGTGCGGGGAGAATCCCTGCCGTCTCGGGGTGCGCTCACGGTGGAGCGGCTGCCCGAGGCGTACGCGCCCCGCATCACCCGGGGCCGCATGGTCGCCTACGGGGCTCTCATCGTGGTGGCGTTCTGGCTGACCGTGTTCGCGCCGTTCCAGTACCGGGCCGGCATGCAGAACTCCATGATCGGTGTGATCCTGGCGCTTTCGCTGGTGGTGGTGACCGGCTATGTCGGCCAGATCTCGCTGATGCAGATGGCCCTGGCCGGCATCGGCGCGTTCTCGGTGGCCTCCTTCGGCACCCAGGCACAGATGCCGCTGCCGATCTCTTTGCCGCTGGCTGTGGCTGCCGGGGTCGGGTTCGGCCTGATCGCGGCCATCCCGTCGCTGCGCACCCGGGGCGCCAGCCTGGCCATTGTCACCCTGGCCAGCGGGCTGGCCATGGGCGAGATCTTCTTCTCTCGCCCCGGTTGGTTCGGCCTGGACCGAGGGGTCAAGACATCCGACCCGCCGACGCTGTTCGGCATCGAGTTCGGACCCAACAGTGACTTCTTCCTCGGGGACGGCAAGATCCCCACCGGCGGGTACGGGCTGTTCCTGCTGGCCGTGGGCGCGCTCTGCTGCATCTCGGTGATGAGGTTGCGGCGGTCGCGTCTCGGAGAGCAGATGCTGGCGGTGCGGGCCAACGAGCGGGCC
>JAPOQZ010000131.1 GCA_026710435.1 bacterium
CCGCACAGGGGATAGAAGGTCGCGTCCGTGACCCTCGGAGGTGGCGGCGGGGGTGGGATCCCAAGGGAAGAGGCACGTTCGGGCGGTTTTCGCGTTCTCGGGGTTCGGTGGGGTGGAGGGGTAGCCCCTCTTCTGTGACGAACTCCCGACTCGGGACGCTGGGAGGGTGCTGAGCAATCCACCAGCGGCCTGCCAACCGCCGGCATAATTCCTGGGTCGGCGGGCGGCAGGCCCGAGCAATCGTCATTGTTCATCACCCTCCTAATACCGTTCCCATTCACTGGACCCTCGCGACCGGACCTTATCCCGTAACGCTGTATGACTGGTTCCTCTCCCGGCGGGGCACCGCACGACAGCGCCGCCCATCGACCTCCCTCCCCTACCATTGTTCCACGACGAGAGCCGAACCAGGCTCAACCAGTACGAGAAACTTCGAGATCCCCGTTCCCTCGTAGCGCGTTCCGGTGGCGGTCACCTCCCAACCCGGACCGACCTCGGCAGAACCCTCGACCTCGACCGAGGCGTCGGAGGGAACTTCCAGGACCATCCCGCCTTCCAGACGGACCGGTACATCCCCGGAAGGAGACCCGAGCCGGATCCTGCCGTCGGCATGAACGCGGAGCGACTGCAACCGAACCGAAGTCAGGTCAGCCTCCAATCTTGGAGCGTGAACCGTCAATCCCCAGGATGGGGACATGGATACAGAAACCGTCCAGCCTTGCGATCCGAACCATCCCGCATCCGATCTCTCCGTGAGGCTAATCGTTGCCTCTCTTACACCGATCAACTCCGAGCCTCGGGCAGGCGCTGTCCTGCCTCCGCCCCTCATAGGAGTCACTTCGTACAGGTAGTCGCTGTCCCCGTCGAGGACGATCTCTCCCCCACTCTGGATGTCTAGTTGGGCCGTGACGAGTCGATCCGGAGCCGTGGGCCCCTGCAGACCAACCGTCGAGGACGGGAGCTGCTCCCAGGCCGCGAGGTGAAGAACCAACCCGATCGCAACCCATGTGAAGAGCAGCAAGGGAGCGGCGACGCCCGAGCCGGTCCGGACAACTCGGCTCTGGCGCCTCGCCATCCGGTCGCGGACCACCGTCGCAGCGATGGCTACAAGGGCTAACGGCCAGAGCGAGATCACATCGAGAATCAGCGCACGCATCAGCAACCCGGTCTGCACCGCGAATACCAGGAGCACCAACGACACGGCAAGGACACTCCAGGCATGTCGAGCACCCAGGACAGGCACCGGAGCACCCGGACGGCTCCGCCTGCGGGAGCCGAAGACGCCGCGGTTGCGCCGGAGAATCACCGGCGGTAGGAGGCTCCGAGGACCACGGTCAACGCGGCTTCGGGATCGTCACCCGGGAATGGCTCGACGTTGGCATCGGCTATCTCCTCGGCCAGCGCTTCTGCTTCACGCTCGAACTCCTCCACGTACCAGATCACCGAGGTTTCCAAGGAAGTCGGATGATTGTCCGGTTCGAGGGTCAGGTACCCGAGGTCGGACAACCGTTCGGTGACACGCCCGGCCAGGCCGGCGACCCGCGTCGAGTTGAGAACCACAACGATTACGTCACCGGGATCCCTTACGGGGGGAAGGGTCGTCGTCGGCATGGTCGTCGTAGTGCCAGTGGTCGTCGACGGGGTGGTTGAGGCGACCGTCGCCGCCGTGGAGGTGGGTCCTGACACGTCGGAGGACTCGGCGGCGCTCGGGACCGCATCCGGCTCCTCTCCTCCCCCCGCTAACAGGCGGATGACCAGGAGCACCGATGCGCCTACGACTACCGTCACTAGGGCGAGAACCACCAGACGGGTCAGGTCGCGGCGGAATCGGCTCGGATCCGGGGAAGCGTGCCGTCCTGGCATCGGTTACTCCTGTGTTTCGGGCCGCAAAAAAGCCCTCTCAAGGCTAGCGAGCCTACTCTACGGAACGCGAAACGCCCGCCGGCCGCGGTAGTGAGTTGCGGGCCCGCTCCAAGACCTTTCGGAGCCTTCTAACGGTGAGGGGATCGTATGCAAGGGCGGCGGGTTTGTTGAGCATCTCTCGCAATACACGGTAGTAATCACCAGAATCAAGCCCTAACACTTCGCTTATGTCGCGGTCCTTTGGTCCCGGCAACGTCCACCAGAACCGTTCGAAATCGAGCACCCGGCGCTCTTTCGAGGTGAGCATGATTCGCAGCGTATTACCGTATCTGCCTCGATTGGTGGATTTTCGCGCTCTAGCCTTGATTCTTCATGTTTCCAGACACACCCACGGCGACATCCACATCAACCACATCATCACAACCGGGGCTAGGAACCTCACCTCGAGCATTCGGGATCGGTCTCTTCCGGACTCTTCGTCACTGACCGACGACGTACACGATCATTCTGCTGCCAGACTCCGCTCGCCGGCTGTACACGGGCTCGGCTTGGTGGCGCCGGACCGGGTGTTCAGGAGAATGAAACGCAGGCTCGATCCACGACTCGGAGAACGGACTCCTGCATGAACCTCTGTTCGTACTCGTTTGATATCTCGTCGATCCGGCTCATGGCATCCGCCTCGGGCGGAACGAGGATCACTAGGGCGTGTTCACCTAAATTACACTAATGTGATATCATTATCATATGGAAATAACACAAGAACAATACCAACTCATAGCAGACACATTCCCGAAACCGCGCGGTACCATCAAAATCTCCAACCGCCAAGCCCTCAACGCCATCCTGCACATACTCGAACAAGGCTGC
>JAPOQZ010000103.1 GCA_026710435.1 bacterium
CCGCATCGAGGCCGTCGCCGAGGGCAACCTCGCCTTCGCCCCGCAGTCCTACGACTGCACCGTCATCCTCGCGCTCGCCGGCAGGGCCGCGGGCAGCACCGACGGCGACGCCATCATCGCCGCCGTCGGCGAGGTCACGGGCGGCGGGACCGAGTGCACCACCTACGCCGAGTGCGCCGCCGGCATCGACGCCGGAGAGGACATCGCCTACGTCGGCAAGGTCGGCGCGCTGGCGCTCGACGCGGGCGGGGACCCGACCATCGCCATCTACACCGTCAGCCGCTTCGAGGGCGGCGAGCTGGTCGATGTGACGACCCAGTCGTTCGACCTCGCCCGCTAGACGGAGGCGAGTGCGCGCGGCCGCAGGGAGCGCTGACCGTGGGCAGTCGCGAGTTCCTCGTCGACGACATCTTTCCCAGAGGGCTGGGTCTCGGCGACGCCCTCGACCAGCTGGAACCGGTCGCGGTCTACGTCCTGGGCATGGCCGCTTACGCGCTCTTCGCCTTCCGGTTCCACCGGTTCGTGGCTGCGCGCGACATGTTCGAGCTGGACCTGTCGAGGTACGAGGAGTCGCGATTCCGTCCGGTGCGAGCGTTCCTTCACCTCGTGATGTACGTCGCCAAGTACATCGTGCTGTTCCCCTTCCTCGCGTTCTTCTGGTTCGCGGTGCTCACGCTGATACTGACCTTCCTTTCGAAGGAAAAGCCCTTCGCGGATGTGCTGCTGATGGCGCTGGTCACCGTCGGCACGATCCGAGTGACCTCGTACGTCAGCGAGGACCTGTCGGCAGACCTCGCCAAGATCCTCCCCTTCTCGGTGCTCGCCATCTTCATCATCGATGCATCCGTCTTTGACGTGAGGCAGTCCGTCGAGGCACTGGAAGAGGTCGGGGACTACAGCGAGAGCATCCTCTACTACCTGGCGTTTCTCATCGCGCTGGAGTTCGCGCTGCGACTCCTGATGGGGATCGCGCAGTGGCTGTTTGGGGGCGACCACGGCGCGCCCACACCGCCAGCGCCCGAGCCGGAGCTGCCGACGAGACGCCGTGCGCGGCTGTGGTTGGTACGGAGGCGCCGCTTCACCGTCCGGCACGGCGGCGCGAGATCGGGCGCCGCGGTGTCCTCGCAAGGCGACGAGGATCCGGCGGCCCAATGATCGCGACCGGGATCAGAGCGACATCCATGAGGGTCGTCTGATCCGCAAGGCCGACGTGGCGGTCTTCTGCGCCGTCTACCGATCGCGTCTCCCATCCGCAGCCCTGTTGTGGTTGTCGGTACCGATACGAGTGGTGTCGTCGTGTCGTCCCCGGGAAGTCGTGGTGGCCATGCAGACCACGCGGGGCCTTTTGTTCCTCTCACGCTCGCCGACCAGTTCGGCCTGCGTGACTGGCGGACGCCCATATCGACCTCGGTGACGCACCGGGGTGGACGAACGGCGGCGACAAGCTGGCGTTCGAGGGACTCGCCATGGGTTGCTGGCGACGGTGGTCGGAGGGCAGTTCTGTTGCGTGCGGGGCGGAGCGGAGGGGATCCACTCCCAGCGAGCGCGGGCAACTAGGCTGGGTTGGCGTAGTAGCCACGGGCCTCCTCGGCGGGACGGAACAGCGCGTGCACCGCTGCGCGGTCGCATCGTCGACGGCGAGCAACAGGGCGAAGCGCGGGCCGCGCTCACCATTGGCCCGTGTTGCGATCGCCCACGGTCTCGACCACGTGAGTCCGCCACGTCGGGTATCGGCCAGGTCTCCGAGACCGTCAGCACGATGTCATGGTCGGTGCGGCGGGCGCTGAACTCTATGAGCGAAGCGGGGATGCCCATCTCGTGCAGCCAGACCGCGCTCGCCGTCACCTGCGGGCAAAAGCTCGCCGCCATCAGGATGATCCGCGGCCCGATGGAGGATGTCGGGGTCGAGCTCTCCACCGGCGTGGGCTTCGAGCTGGTCGCGGGATTCATCCTCCGACACGGGGACGCCGTCGACTCGGGAGAGGTATTGGGCGTGGCGCTGGGCCAGAACCTGCGCGGTGAAGCGACTCGCGAAGGCCGCGTACTTGATCGCCTGCATCTCCACCGTGTCGGGAGCCGGGCCGCGCTTGAGCTCGACGACCACGAGGTGCCCGTCATCGTCCAGTCCCAGCAGGTCGAGCCGATCGGAGGCGTGCCCATCACGCGCCTGCCAGGCGCCGAACTCGAAGGTCACGATGCGGATGCCGCCGCACAGGATCTCGGGGTTCTTGCGCACCCACTCCTGCAGGTCGGCCCGTTCACGGAGCTCCCCCTGCAGGTACGGTCGGTGCTCCCCGCGCTCAGGGAGCCGCGCGAGACACCCTAGCGCGAGAGCCCGCGCCCTCATATCGGCAGAACTCGGACCCTGCTCCGGCCTTCGTCGACCACGACGAGGGCTCCAGACGACAGGTCCGCCTCATGCTGACCCAACGCGGCTACGACCGCGGCGCCCAAATGGTCTGGCAAGACGTTCTCGGCTCGAACCTGAAGTACGCTCGGGCCGGCTTCATGCGAGAGCGCGAGCATGGTGCCGAAGTCGAGGTCGTGGGTGAACACGACGTATTGGTGGGCGGCCGCCCAGTCCATCATCTCCCTGTCGGTGGCTCGTGGGCTGCCGACAGTGGACCAGTGCACTGCCTCCCACCCCTGCGCTCGCAGCATGGGCACCCACTCGGGCGACAGGTTCATGTCGAGGAGAAGCGTCGGCCTCACAGCGTCGAGAGGGGGACCTCGTGTTCCTCCAGCCTCCAGGCCGCGTAGGCCAAGGCCTGGTCGATGTCCTCCCGTTCAAGGTAGGGATAGGCACCGAGGATGTCCCCAGCCGAGCGACCAGCCGCGAGCAGCCCGACCAAGGTCCCGACGGTTACCCGCAGCCCGCGTATGCAAGCCTTACCGCCCATGACCTCAGGGTCAATAGTGATCCTGTCCAACGTCTTCATGGTCATCACCCTCAATGCTGAGGCCTGGGGCTTGTCCGTGGCAAGCACGAAGGCGCGATCATATCGGCCCGTGGCCCAGCTCGACATCCTCCCAGAGGTCCACCAGCCCAAGGGTTCCAGCCACAGCATATCGGACTTGTCGCTCATGTCGCGGAGTGGCGACGCCGAGCACCGGCCCACGCACGGCCAGCCCCTTCCGTAGCGCCGCTTCTACCACTACAGTTCGCTTCTCCAGGCATCACCCAACCACGGGTCAGGCTTGAGCTCCTTGTCAAACGCACGAAGCGGGTGCCGTTCGGGGTCGAGCCTCTCTCCGGTATCCCATGGTTCGAACGCGTTCGTGACGTTCCCAAGTCCCGTGTGGGCGAGCTCCGGGAAGTGGCGGAGGAGTACGGTCTTCAGGTCGGAGTCATCGATCCACGCAAGGCCGTCCTTCGTGTACGTCTGTTCGTTGTAGTCAACGGTGTAGAAGCGATCCGCCTGGAGCCTCCGAGTCGCATTCAGGATGAAGATCTGGAAGAGCGTTTCCCCGAACCCGAACCCTGCTGGGCGGTGTCCTTCGCCGAGCGTGCCGATGAGCAGATCCAGCTTCTCTACGTCATCGGGCTGGTCGCCGTATACAGCCTTAAGCTTCTCTACCTGCTCCCGGTCGTCGGTGAGGTCATCGAACGTGCGGATGGGATTGAGACCGAGCTGGCGTCTGAACTCGTTGTACCTGGGTATGCCTCTTTCGCGCGCCCTCAGAATATCGACGGCCCCCATGTCGAAGAGCGGGTTGCCCGGTATGCTCAACTCTCGCATGAAGTCAGGGTAGTTGTTCAGCACCAGCTGACCGGGGTGCTGAACGCCGAACGAGTAGAAGAGGTCGGCCATGGAGGTCCTGGCGGTCAGCCTGCCGGATCCCGCCTGGCGAGTCTCTACGAACGGCACCTCTTCGATGGCGTCCGCGTCGCTCATGCTCCTGACCGTGATCGTCTCGGGCAGCAGCGAGTGGAGGCGATAGACCTCCACGAACTCCTCCGTGAGGCCATAGGGTTGGCCGTGCTTATTGATGGGGTTGCCGACGACTCCTCCCATCTCGGGGTTTCGCACGTTGATGTCCGCGACCGTCTTCCTGTTCTTCCCGGTCCTGAGCAGATTGGTAAAAAGACCGTACCAGTTGGCGTTCAGCCCCGAATCGGCACCGCGATTGGGGAGAATGGCCGGCGTCCACTCGACGGTATGGATCTTGGCCATGACCGCCGCATTGATGAGGCGCGCCACGTTGAAGAGCCGCGCGTCGTCCCAATCGGGATAGGCTTCCTGTAGCCGGCCGCAGATCGCGTTGTGCTCTCGTGCGAACAGGGTGTGAAGCATGGTGAGGCCGATCCACCAGTTCCTGGTGAAGCCGGTCTCTTCGATCCCCTTGTCGTCGAGCGGGAGATGACCGGCGTCATCAAGCCGCAGCCTGCCGCCTGTCCCGGTGCGGAGCCTGTCCAGCGTTTCCTGATCGCTCCCGTAGATCTGGGAGCCGTCCCACCAGTGGGTCACCTCGTTGATGAAGGTGATCGGGACCTGATCCCTGTCGGGCATGCGCGTCGGGTCGGCCTGGGTCTTGCCGACGAACATCTTCGTCTGCCTGTATTTCTTCCGCGCCGGATCGTCCTCTGCAAGCGGGATGTCGTGTACGTCACGGAGCAGTGGCTCTCCGTGATGCACCCAGTCATGGTTCTGGAAGTTGATCCACGAGGCGGCCAGAAGGTTGAGGAAGGGCACCTCCTTCATCTCCTCCCCCCTCGCCAGGAACGTGCGGCTGAGCTCCCTCGGATTGGGAGTCATCAGCGTCTCGCCCGTCTCCGGCCGAATGGCGGCGTTGGCGACATTGCGCGGGAAGCGAGTGCCCGCCGCACCCTCCTTCGGATCGGTCAGATTGTTCCAGCTTCCATCCGCGGTGCGGAAGTGCCTGACCCCTGGAGGCGGAGACTGACCTTCCGGCTGAAAGCCCGTCAGCGAGCCCGCAGGGTAGGTGCTTCTGAGGTTGTTCTTGTTGAGTTGTTCGCGCATGTAGGCCAGGGTGAGAACGCCGATCATGAACGGCCTGCGGTACCAGTTCGTCCAGATTTCATCTCGATAGCCGGCCAGCCGGCCGAGGGCCTGCGTGAGGCCATTCATGGCCAGGGACACAATCGAGCCGGCTACGTTCCCGATCGGGATGCGCAGCGAGCCGAACAGTCCGCGGCCCGGTGCATCCTGCGGCGTGGCAGGCAGAGCGCCCTCGCGCACAACCGGCTTCGCCAGCAGGCCCTCGCGGTCGAAGAAGGCGATGTCCGGCACGTACACGTTGACTTGCGCGAGGGCGTTCGCGCGGGACTGCTTCAACATATCCTGCCACGTCCGGTTGAGCGGATCCCGCTGCAGCGCGAGCTCGTAGCTTGCCGCAGCCTCGTGATACGCTTGAAGATGGTAGTGAGCGACCCCGATCAAAGCGTGCGTCTCGCCGTCGGAGTCTTCCGGCGTGGTCGTTCTCAGCGTGGCGAGAGCCTCCTCGTACCGTTGCTCCTCTATCAATCGCGCGGCTTCGGCACGACTCTCCGATTCGTCTCGCTCACTCATGATCATCCCTCCGGACAAGGCTCCGCGTGTATCCAATCCGATCAGTTAGCCGGTATCCATCCCGTACCGAAGCCCGCCCGCAGGGAATGAAGGAGGCATGGGATCTTCTGAGAGGGCGGGGCATACCGAGCGCATGCGGCCGACGTTCATCAGCGTCGCTATCGCCGCCTTGCATACGAACAGAATAAGATTCTTGCCCGGGCATTCCCTCGCTCCTCCGAGAAACAGGCCGGGATACACGGCGGCCGCGACGCTCCCAGGTTCCATCCACCGCTCGGGCCGGAAGTCGTCGGCCGTCGGGTCCACCGAAAGATCCCGCTGACCCGCCGTGAAACAATGCAGAATCTCCATGCCGGCGGGGATGTGGAATCCATCGAAAGAGTCCCCTTGAGGTGCGACGTGGAAGGTGCGCTTCACCGGCGGAAAGAGTCGGCAGGCCTCCAGCAGACAGGACTCCAAGTATTCCATGTTGTTAACTGCAGACGCGAGGTGCTCCGTGTTCCGCCCCGCTGCTTCGGCCTGGACCCTGCCATAGACATCAGATCTCGACGCGACGATGCCGAGCGTCCGCGCCAGCAGGTCGGTGCCGGACCCGGTGAACGTGAACATCCAGTGGGGTATCTGCTGCAGGATCTCCTCCTCGGGGTGTCCGCCATCGCGAACCATGCGCCTGGCAGTGGCCATGAGGCTGTGAGAACCCGAGACCGGGCTCTCTCCCCAGAGTCGGCGAAGGGTGTCGTAGAACCGTTTCCGGCGACCTCTCTCCCTCCACCCGAACAGCATCCTTCTGCCGGGATTCTGAACATGTTGGATCAGCGTCTGTACGTCATCAGCGAGGTGTGCGGGCGCCCTGTCGGACCCGAAGACGACGGTCCGCATGACCTCCGCCATGCAGCTCCTGACATCGTCGATGTCGGACACCGGCCCCGCGAACGCCCTGCGCACGCCGTCAAGAATGAACTGCAGTCGCTCCTCCGCATCCCCGGCGGAGAGCGTCTCTTCGTTGAACCGCCGGAGCCGTCGCCACTGCTCCCCATGGGTGATGGTCAGCGCATTCGGAGCGAGAAACGACATCGCCCGTGCCTTGGTCGGTCCCTCCACGTAGCTCCGGACATCGGGGGGCTGCGCCAGGATGTGCTCTGACAACTCGCCTCCGGTGACGATGAGAAGCTTCGTGCGGTAGAGATCGAGGACGACGGTCTTGCTCCCGCTGCGCCGGACCAGCCCCTCAATCCAGTCCTGCAGGGCCAGGTTGAGATCAAAGGAACCGGGTGCTCGGACGAGGGCGGCGCCGCACCCGCCGGCGAGCCGCAGAAGGTCGCCGAAACCGGTCGACGGATAGCTGCCGGCGGCCTGGGTCACACCACCACCTCCCGCTTCAGGCTGTTCACCGGAACAGAGGAACTCCACAGCTACTGCGTCTTCAGGTACTCGAGGAGAGCATCGATCTCCTCGTCCCCAAGGTCGGTGCCGTACAGGTGCCCCTGGTTCCCGTTTCCGCGCTCGGTCGTGTCGAACCTGAATCCCTCCGCCTCTGTTCCGATCGCTCTAGAACCCGACCAGTGATCGGTCTAAAAGTCGGCCACTCCAGAGCATGGCCCACCCTTGTGACGGCGGGAGCTGCACGAGGGCGGGAGGAAGGGGATGCTCGGAGTGGAGGATGTCTACGCGCTCC
>JAPOQZ010000119.1 GCA_026710435.1 bacterium
ACCGCCGGTGTATACGGCTATCTACCAGTGTGCAACGAGCCTGTGACAGATACAACCCTCTGGTAATTCGGTGGCCGGTTCGGGTTCGGCTCGTCAAGCCGAGAACGCAAGCGAAACAGAGATACAGGACACTAGGAGGGTGTTGAGCAATCCACCAGCGGCCTGCCAACCGCCGGCAAAATGCCTGGGCCGGCGGGCGGCAGGCCCGAGCAATCGTCATTGTTCAGCACCGTCCTAGGAGCCGACCGTCAGCCCCGGAATGTCGGCGTAGGGTCCGTAGAAGGTGACCTCCACACCGTTCTCGATACGGAGGAAGGTATGGGAGTCGAGTTGCCTCTGCTCGTCCTCGGTCCGTTCGTCGAGGATGGCGAGGTCAGCGGCGGCCCGATCGTCAACCACGATGGCAACGCTCGGGGAAAACCTTTCGACCACGTCAAATACGAGGTTCTCCAACTCCACGCCGGAATAGGCACCCGGCTCGACGACTATGACCAGAGTCTCGCGGTCGCCCTCGATCAACCGATGGACCACCTCGTAGGTGGGGAGTCCGGAGACGACCGTCGTGGTCGGGACGGTGGTCGAATCATCCGCCCCGGCCGATGCAATGGCGGTGCTGGTGGTCGTATCAGCGGAACCGGTCGCGCTTGGGATGTCCTCGGTTTCGATGGTGGATCGCGTCGTCGCGACCGCTCCGGTGGCAGGGGGCTGTGTCGTCTGCGACGCTTCATCCTCTTCCCGGTTGCAGCCGACAAACAGGAGCGACACGATGACCAGCAGGGCCACTATTCGCCCGAACCTCATTCATCCCCCGTTTTGCATGCTTCGCGATCCCGTTGGCAACAGGCTAACGACTCCCCACCCCTAACGGGCGCATCTACATGCTACGGCGACAGGCATCCCGGCCCGACGCCGCACAAACCCCGGCCCTTTACATGGACTCCGAGAAAACTGGGGAAGCATCGGAACTTCGCCGTGCCCGCGCCCCTGCATGCCACTATCTTTGGTTGCACCTCGGAGAGAGGATGTCATGCCCAAGATCCTGACGGACGCGCAGATAGACCAGTACCGGCAACAGGGGTACGTGTTCCCGATCCGTGTGATGGAGCAAGCCCGGGCAGCGGACTACCGCGCCCACCTGGAACGGTTCGAGGCCGAACAGGGTGGCCCCGTGTCGGGCGCGCTGCGAAACAAGTCCCACCTCCTGTTTCTCTGGGTGGATGAGATGATGCGCAACGACCGGATCCTCGACACCGTCGAGGATCTCATCGGCGAGAACCTCCTCTGCTGGAACACGCTGTTCTGGATCAAGGAACCGCGTACCAAGACGTACGTCTCCTGGCACCAGGATCTCAACTATTGGGGATTGGACACCGACGATCTGATCACGGTGTGGCTGGCGCTGTCGCCGGCCACGGTCGAGAGTGGCTGTATGAGCGTTCTCCCCGGAAGCCACAGGGGCGACTTCATGCCCCACGAGGACCTCTACCGCGACGACAACATGCTGACCCGTGGCCAGGAGATATCCGTGGAGGTCGATGAAACCAAGACCGTCGCCATGCCCCTTCGGCCGGGCCAGGTGTCCCTGCACAACGGGCGCCTCGCGCACGCTTCCTCACCCAACAAGTCCGCCGATCGCCGTATCGGGATCTCCTTCCACTACATGCCGACCCGGACGCGCCAGATCGTCGGGGACTGGGACAGCGCGGCGCTCGTTCGCGGGGAGGACACCCACGGTCACTTCACGCACACCCCCCGACCGACGAGGGATTTCGACCCGGCTACCGTCGCCTTCCACAGTAAGGCATCCGATGCGGTGCGCGAGATCCTGTTCCACGGCGCGGCCAAGGTGCGTGAAACCCTCTAGGAGGGTACTGAGCAATCCACCAGCGGCATGCCAACCGCCGGCATAATCCCTGGCCAGCAGGCGGCAGGGCCCAGCAACCGTCATCGTTCAGCACCTCCTCGGAGGGGTGCTGTGAAGCACCTTGTGGGCCGTCGCTCGATGACGTAGTGCCCGGTCATAGGAAGACGGGCCGTTCCCCCCCCACCGTTTCGGGCCACCCTCCTAGTGTCCCGAGCCGGAAGTTCGTCACAGAAGAGCGGGCTACACCTCCACCCCACCGAACCCCGAGAACGCGAAAAACCGCGGGAAGGTGCCTCTTTCCTTGGGATCCCACCCCCGCCGCCACCTCCGAGGGTCACGGACGCGACCTTCTATCCCCTGTGCGGGCCGGTTCCGGACAGTATGAACCCTGCCACGGTCCGCTCGACGTCGGAAACGAACCGCCG
>JAPOQZ010000179.1 GCA_026710435.1 bacterium
CAGCATGATACCACCGCATAACAGGGCAACCAACCATTATGTCGCCCCTACACTTTCGCGCCTGAACGGTGTCCTACACCAAGAAACCCCAGGTCAGCGGCCTTTCCCCATCACCAAACCCCCACAACCCGCCAAACTCGGGTCATAGCCCCGGTCTAGGAGGGTCTCGACGTCGAACAGGAGACCACGGTCGATGACAGCTTCGAGGGTGGGTTCGAACAGGATGCTGTCATCCCGGTTGGCGCCGTCGGTGGCCCAACCAACCGGAATACCGTTGGCGTCCGTCGCGATAGACCATTTCCAGCCGGATCTGGCCCGGTCGCAGGGGTTCTTTGCCGGTTCCTTCCCCACTGGTCAAGATCGGTCTCGCGCCACGCAGCGGAAGCCGAGATGGCTGGCTGAGGTATCGATCGTCTGCGGTTGGCGAGCCGCCGGCCGGTATCGGAAGCAGTACTGGACGGTGCACAGGTGCGATCCACCCCGGATGGTCCGGGACGGGAAGGGGCCACTTTCCCGGGCGCGGGCAAGGGTCTCCCCCTTGGGAGGGCCACAGCACCGCTGCGCGGCTCCCCGGGCAGAAGGCTCGTAGTAGCGGGTGGAGGTCCACTCCCACACGTTGCCGGTCATGTCGTGGAGCCCGTACCCGTTCGGTTCGTAATAGCCGACCGGGCTGGTGCGGGTCCAGCCGTCGAGTTCCGTGTTCTCGTACGGGAAGCGTCCCTGCCAGGTGTTGATGCGAGGCGCCTTCTCCTGGTAGTCCTCGTCGCCCCACTCGAACACGGCGCCGTCGAGACCGCCCCGGGCGGCGTATTCCCATTCTGACTCCGACGGAAGGCGCATGCCGGCCCAACGAGCGAAGGCAACCGCGTCCGGGTAGGCGACATGGACCACGGGATGGTCATCCATACCGGCTAGCGAGGAGCCCGGTCCCAACGGTCGGCGCCAGGTGGCTCCCGGCACCCACTTCCACCAGTTGCGGAACTCACCCAGATCCACCGGCCCTTCCGTCATCAGGAACACCAGTGAGCCCGGTACGAGGTCTTCAGGCCTAGCACCGGCGAATAGGCGGGGATCGAGAGGCCGCTCTGCGATGGTCATGTACCCGGTGGCATCCACGAACTCTGCGAACCTGCGGTTGGTGACCGGGTAGGCGTCGATGCGGAACGAGGCGATCTGCACCCTGCGGGTCGGGTATTCCTCCGGGTAATGGTGGTCGGATCCCATCAGGAACTCGCCACCGGCTATCGCGATCTGATCCGTATCTGGCGGCGATGTCATCGAACGATGAAACTACACCCGACCGGCACCGGCGTGCCAACCGGCGCAGGCAGCCGGCATTCGACACTCAGGACGGAGGGAGCGGGATGGCTACGGTCGGATTCATCGGAGTAGGCGTCATGGGCATGCCCATGGCCCTCAACGTCATAAGAGGGGGCTACGAGGTCCGGGCATTCGATGTGAGCCCTGCCGCGCTGGATGTGATGAGGTGTCACGGCGCTTCGACGGTTGACTCCGCCGGGCAGGCCGCCGAGGGTGCCGCCTTCGTGGTAACGATGCTGCCAACCGGTGAGCACGTGGCCGAGGCGGTCTTCGGACCCGAGGGTGTGGCCGCTTCCCTGGATCCCGATTCGTTGCTCATCGACATGAGTACCGGGCTCCCCGCCCGCTTCGACGCCACCGCCCGGCGACTCGAAGACCTTGGCAAGACCCTGATGGACGCTCCTGTCGGCCGCACCTCCAAGGAGGCCGAGAACGGGACACTCCTGATCATGGTCGGTGGTGAAGCAGCGGACGTCGGCAGGGCCCGTCCGCTCCTGGAGTGCATGGGGGACACGATCATCCACTGCGGCCCCCGCGGAACCGGGATTAGGACCAAGCTGGTGAACAACTACCTGTCCATCGTGTCGAACATTGTGGTTGCCGAGGCGCTCTCCATCGCCGAAGGTGCCGGACTCGACCGGGACAAAGCCATCGAGGTGCTGATGGGCACCACGGCCGGACGCGGCCATCTCGCCACCACCTACCCTGCCAAGGTCCTGGCCGGCGATCTCGAGCCGGGCTTCATGGTCGATCTGGCCCTCAAGGACCTGCACCTGGCCCTGCAGTTGGGTGCAGACTCAGGATCTTCCCGATCCATGGGGACATCGGCTCTCCCGTTCTACGAATCAGCAAGCGACCGGGGAATGGGACGCTTGGACTGGACTGCCATCTACAACCTGGTCCGGGACATGTCAGCGTAGGAGGGTGCGGAGCAATCCAACAACGGCCTGCCAATCGCCGGTTCTATCCTCGCGGCGGCGCGAGGGGTGGGTCCTCGAGAGCGCACAGGCCCCGATCAACTCCTCCCCGGTGCCTACCTATCCGAACTTGGTGGGACCGGCTCGCTCGATCGAGATCATGATCGCCACGCGGCGCTCATTCCGCATCGCGGCTCGGTATTCGTCCCAGTCCGGATGCTCCCCAGAGAGCCGGCGGTAGTAGTCGACCAGAATCTCCATGGCTTCGGGAAGTCCGACGATCTCGGCAGTGCCGTCGATCTGGACCCATCCGCCGAAGAATCCATCGGTGAACATGCACAGAGAAGCCCGAGGGTCGCGGACCAGGTTCTTCACCTTGTAGGCCGTCTCACGGCTCGACACGACTACGTGCCCGTCGTCATCGACTCCGGCGACGATTGGCGACATCTGCGGACTCCCGTCGGAGCGATATGTGAGCAGGATGCTGCGGTGGTTGGTTGCGATGAAGTCCCTGGCGCTCTCGAAGTCCATGGCCCGGAAGGGTACTCAAGAACGAGACCTACGTGGCTCGCCCATCCACCGGTTGTCGACCGTCGGCAGAAGCGAGTCTTGTGATAGACCCCGGTTGCCAAGCCTGCCGACTGACGGATCGCATAGGAAGGTCTCGGGCAACCCCGTCCTCTTAGGGTTGAATCCTGGCATGACTGTGGCGGTGGCAGCCGAGGGCAGGCCGACCACAGCCGGTTCTCCGCGGTCGGGGAGGGTGTTCGGCAATCCACCTGCCGCCTGCCAATCCGTGCAAACTCCTGGGTCGGCGGCTGGCAGGCCTGAGCAATCGTCACTGTTCAGCACCCTCCTAACACTCGCCAACGTGTCCCCCTACGGCCCGTTTTGCTACCAAGGTTGTTTCGGATCAGGATCGGGGCTTGCCGGACCGGTCCGCCATGCATCAAGACGGCGGGCGGCAGGCTCATTCAGACCATTCGGTGGAGGTAACGATGCTCGACAAGAAAACACTCGGACTGGCGAGGGGCGCGAACTTCGCATCGTTGGCAACCCTCATGCCCGACGGCACCCCCCAGGTTCATGTGATGTGGGTGGATGCCGACGACGAGCACATTCTCATCAACACCGAGGTACACCGGCCGAAGTACAGGAACATGATGGCCAATCCCGCCGCCACCGTACTGATCATGAATCCCGACAACCCTTACGAGTACGTAGAGGTGAGAGGCGAGGTGGCGGAAACCGTGACCGGCCCTGTAGCCCGTTCCCACATCGACGAACTGGCCCACAAGTACATGGGGGTGGACAAGTACCCGAACCCGATTACTTCTGAGCGGGTGATCCTGAAGATCAAACCCAAGAGGATCTTCAGTTTCCCTCCGGCGTAGGAGGGTGCTGAGCAATCCACCAGCGGCCTGCCACGCCGGGCATGCTTCTTGGGTCGGCGGCGGCAGGCTCGAGCAATCGTCATTGTTCAGTGCTCGCCTAGCCCCGGCTCGCCGGTGAAGCGCGAGTACACGGGCGAGCCGGGCGGGGCGAGCGCGTGAGAGCTGTCCTGTTCGATCTCGACCGTACCCTCGTCGACCTCCAGTCTCACACCGATTACGGGGCTGCCCTGCGGGATGTGGAGAGTCTCATCGGCAAGTGGGAGGATCCACCTACCCCCGCAACAGACTGGGACACGCCTACGCGGAGATGTATGGACATCCTCGTGGCACTGAGCGGCGATCCCCGTTGGCAGCAGGTGTCGGACCTGATCGCCATCCACGAGAGCAGCGCGGTACCGAGATCCTACCGGATGCCACGTCTCTCGGATGCGCTGTCAGAATCGGACCACCTGCCGAGAGCGGTGGTGACCCTGCTGGCGGACGGCCCGGCTCGCGCCGTTCTGCAGCGCCATCGGGTGAACGTCCCCGTGCTGGTTCCCCGGCGCACCGACCTCCGTCCCAAGCCGGCTCCGGATCAGATAGTCGAGGCATGCCGGCTGCTCGGGGTTCCTCCGTCCGGTAGCGTGATGATCGGGGACTCGACGTGGGACGCCGAAGCAGCCGCCGGTGCGGGATGCGGATTCTTGGGCGTCCCTGCCACCTCCACAGGCGGAAGCCGGTTCCCGAGAGGGGTGGCCACCGCTCCTGACCTGGTACAAGCACTCCGCACCGCCGACCGGATGTGAGAGTCCACCAACAGGATCACACCGGCTGCAACTGAGAACCCTCTTGTCGATCACCCGTGTTCGGCACCCGTGTTCGGCGATCCTCATCGGCCGAAAGACCCGGCGCTCACGGAGACGATAAGCGCTCGACTTGATGAATTCGGGTAGCCGGTGGCGCGATGCGGCGTATCCCGAACCCCGATGGATCCGGAGTCAGCTGCGTAGTCTTTGCAGACGGCGGTACGTGGCGATCCTCCACAACCACTCGGCAGGCCCGTACCGGAAGCGGTCCAGCCAGGACTTCGACCACCACAGCTGCAAGGCCCAGACCACGGCCACGAATCCCAGCAGCATCGTACGGGTGAGATCAAGGTGGGGCAGCAGGATCCGCAACACTGCAATGCCTAGCACGGTCTGGATCAGGTAGTTCGTGAGCGCCATCCGCCCGACGGACCTCAGCCGCCTGCGCATCGGGGTCTCGGGTCGGCGGTTCCAGAGGACCATCAGGCCGACGTAGCCGAGCACCGCGGGCACGGTGCCGAACGTGTTCGGAATCGTCCCGATGAACGCAAGACCCGGGGAGAAGTCGGCGGTTGCCACCCATAGGAGTCCGGCAGCTGCGAGCGGTAGGCCGGCCCCGAGTCCGATGATCGACATGCGGCGGTAGAAAGCGTTCGAGCGATCACCGGTTACGATCCCGGTCCGGTACAGGGCAACGCCGATCAACATCATCCCGGCGGCGCGTGACAGGAAGTCCACCAGGATGAACTCTCCGGCGGCGAGGCCCAACTCGACCCCTGCCGTCCAGAATCCTCCGAGCCCGCTCCCATCTCCCGGTATCCGGGACTGTAAGAGGACTGCAGCCATGGGGGAGACCAGCAGCACAGCCCCGCCCAGGACAAGCAAGGTCCGGGGGCGGCGGTTGTGCAAGAGGATGACGACCGGGGACAGCAGCGCATAACCCACGAGAATGTCCCCATCCCAGATCAGCATGTGCAGCAAGCCGATCCCTAGGAGCAAACCGTTGCGCCACAGGCTCAACAGTCTTGGTCGGCGTGTCTTGGCGGAGGCGCGGTCACAGAAGAGCGCGATTCCGGCGCCGAAGAGCAGCGAGAACAGCCCCATGAACTTCTGATCCACGAATACCTCTCCGAAGCTCCCGATGACCCAGTCCGACCAGGTCCTGGAACCCCCGGCTGAGAGGTTGAAATAGGGGCCAGGACCGAGACCGTAGGAGACAACGTTCATCACCAGGATGCCCAGTACCGCCACTCCACGGATGAGGTCCAGGTGAGTATTGCGAACTCCAGCCTCGAGCGGTCCGAGAGCACTCTCCTGAGAAGGGGTGTGAGTCACGACATCACCCCGTCCAGCAATCAGGAAGCACAGTCACACCAACGTCAAGGACGAGAAGCAGAAGAGGTCGCTGATCGCTGGTCGCTGGTTACGTGTTGCAAGGACCATTAGATATACCCGTGCCGGTTGAGACTTGATAGGGGAGACTCACCGGCCTGCATCTCCTCCCGAACCAACACCTCGGCACCGACGATTTCCTCAGCGTGGATGAGCACGCGCTCGGCGTCAGCCGCGGGGATGACGAGGATGCCGTCGAACTCGGCCAGCACGACATCGCCTGGATTGATCGTCACGTCGCCAATGGTCACTGGCACCTGGGAGGCGACCATCTCCCAGCGGCCGATCGCATTGAGAGGTGAGAGATCGCGGTAGAAGACCTGCAGGCCGATATCCCTGAGCCCTTCGATGTCTCGCAGGTTCCCGTCGAGGATCACCCCCACGCAGCCGTGGCGCTGTGCCGAGTTGCCGGTCAACTCCCCGAGGTGCCCCACATGGCTATCGCGGTTCACCGAGATCAGAACGTTGTCCGGCTCCAGTTCCTTGAACATCTCTAGGTACGAGGTGATGCGATCGATACCCGGGTCCCGCCCGATCTGGGGATGGATCGGCTCCCCCCGGATGGTGTAGGCAACGCCCGCGATGCGTTTGTCGGCGAACAGAGGTCGGAGATAGCTGGGTAGTACCTGTTCCGGGAGACCCATCCAGTACAGGGCGTCGCACACTGCGGGCACGTACAGGCGCCGGTAGCGGGCGCACAGCTCGGCGGTCGGGATGCTCATTCCGGCACTCCTAGGTAGCGGATAGTGGCAAGAGCGTAGATGTCGGCGGCCTGCGAAACGCTCTCCGCAGCCATGAACTCGTTGGGGGAGTGGGCGCGAGGGAGCATTCCGGGTCCGAAAGCGGCCACACAGGGGATGCCGCCGGTCAACTGGAAGTGAGGAGCGTCGGTGGCGCCCGGGAAGGCATCCATGCGCGGCCTGCGACCGAGGACCTCACCGGCGGCGGACTGCAGGATCGAGACGATCGGCTCGTCGGCGGTGATCTCGGTTGCCGGCACCATCAACTCCCACACGAGTTCGGTTCTCAGGTCGGGATCCTCGGCCATCGCCGTGGTGAGAAACCTGTTCACGTCGTCGATCATCTGGCGCTCTTCCATCCCCGGAAGGGTCCGGACGTCACAGGCGAACTCGGCATTGCCGGGGTAGACACCGTAGAACACACCGGCTTCGGCCATGACCCCCACATTCACGGTGGGGCCGGTGGGACACAGAGGATGAGGATCGAACGTGAGGTAGGCGAGCAAGTCACGGTCCATACGATCAATGAGACGGGCCATCTTGACCGTGGCATTGATGCCCTTGATTCGATCGGAGATCGACGAGTGCATCTGGGTTCCGGTGACCTTGACCTTGAAGAGTGCTGCCCCGCGGGACACGAGGTGGAGCGACTCCCACTCCTCTTCGATTCCGCTCGGCTCCCCGATCACCGCGACGTCAGCATCCAGAAGACCGTTATCAGCCAGCCATTTGGATCCCAGAGCGGAGCCCGCTTCCTCGTCGGCCGTGAAGACGACCACGAGATCACCGGCGAACGACCCGGCATGCCTGACAGCTGCGGCTGCGTAGCCCATGGCGGCTACCGCGGCTTTCATGTCCCCCGAACCGAGACCGACCAGACACCCGTCCCGCAACACCGGCTCCCACGGATCAGTGTCCCAAGCTCCGAGGTCCCCTGCCGGCTTGGTGTCGAGGTGCCCCGACAGCATCAACTTCGGGCCTGCCAGTCCGCCGGTCACGCGCACGATCAGGTTGGGCCGGTCGGGTCGGGCACCCACCCGCTCGATGTCGGACACGCCCAGCTCCCTCAGGCGTTCGGTGACCAGGTCCGCCACGGCTCGCTCGTCTCCGGGTGGGTTGGGCGAGGGCGTCCGGATCAGTTCCCTTGCGAACTCGAGTATCTCGCCTTTGCGATCGGCCAGGTAGGCGAGGATGCGGTCTTCGGCGGCCGGAGAGGTCATGCTCTCACCAGGGTCGGCATCCTGGAGGCAACCGCCAGCCGTCGGAGACCCTCGACGATGGCTTCGCTTCCGGCTGCGAGGGAGATCCGAACGTAGCCTGCCCCTCCGGGGCCGAACACCGAGCCGGGTGCGACACTCACCCCGTGATCGTCGAGCAGATCCAGGGCGAACTGCAGCATGGAGCGGTCGCCGGTCTCGACACCGACCAGCATGTACATGGCGCCGGCCGGCGCGACGAACGACAGGCCGGCTTCATCCGCGGTGGCGGTAGCAATCCGGAACCGCCGACGGTAGGCGTCGCGCATGGCGCGTATCGGTTCTCTCGGTCCGCTGAGGGCCGCCTCGGCCGCTTTCTGGGATATGGTGCTGGGACAAGATACCTGCGGTTCCTGCAGCTTTCTCAGCATGTCGGCCACCGGTAGGGGCGCCACCGCGTAACCGACCCGCCAGCCGGTCATGGCGTACACCTTCGAGAAGCTGTAGACGGTTATCACCCGATCCGAGGTGTCGTAGCGGGCAGGCGACGTATGGAACGCTTGTTCATCGAGAATGAGTTCGTCGTACACCTCGTCCGAGAGCAGCCACAGATCATGCCGGTTGCAGAGGGTCACCAGATCCCGCATCAGTGCAGCCGGGAACACAGCCCCGGTGGGATTGGACGGAGTATTGATGAACAGGATCGAGGTGCGGTCACCGATGAGCCCTGCCAACCGTTCCGGGTCTGGCAGGTAACCGTCCGAGGCCAGCAGCGGATAGAACACCGGCGTACCTCCGAGCATCCGCACCATGGCATCCATATTGGGGAAACCGGGGGTGGGAAGCAGTACCTCGTCCCCCGGGTTGAGCAGCGCCAGGTAGCACGAGAAGAGAGCGTTCATGCCGCCCGGCGTCACAACGATGTTGTCCGGATGGGTAGAGAATCTGTCAATGTCCTGCACCTTCTGGGAGAGCATTTCCCGCAGGGTGACCAAGCCCCCGTTCGGGCCGTAGCCGGTGTGGCCAGCCCGGGCCGCCTCGAATGCGGCGGCGACTATGTGCTCGGGGGTCGTGAAGCTGGGCTCGCCCACTTCCAACCGGATGGCATCAGGACGGGCGGCGGCCCGGTCGAACAGCACCCGGATCTCGGAACGGGGAAACTCCGATGCCCGGGCCGACCAGCCTCTCACGATCCGGCTGCCTGCCGCCTCCGCGCCTTGGATTCGAGGTCGGGACGCTGGCCGGGATCGAAGTAGCGTAGGGACCAGTCGGCACCCTGCCAGGTGATCAGCTTGCCATCACGGGGAACCAGCCTGACCAGGTAACGGTCCCAGTCCCACGATGCCTTGAGTTGCTCGGGTCCTGAGGGCCCGGTGTAACGGGTAGCCATCTCGTCGGCTATCGGGACCCATTGCGAACCCTCCCCCTTGGCCGGTCCCTCCACCACCTCGGCGGTGCATTGGGCCAGTACCTTCCGGATGCGGGGATGGGCGAGTTCCTCGATGCAGATCGCGCACCGGGGGTTGCGTATCAGGTCTTGCACCCATGCGGAGCGCTTGCGGCCCACCACGTAGAAGGCTTCACCGTCCCACTGGTACCAGAGGGGCACCACCATCGGCCAGCCGTCTTCCTTGGTGAAAGCGAGCTTCAGCAGCCAGGTACTGTCCGGGCTTGCGAGAAACTCCGCGACATGGGCCCCCGGCATGCCGCCGGCGTCGGAACCCTCCTCGTAGTAGGTGTCCTGTCTGAACTCGCTCATAACGTGCCTCCCTCCCCGGGCCGGGAGTCGGTGGGGTAGACCGGTCGGGGTCGAGCGGTTGGCGGTCCGCTCCGATCCCGCCAGAATGCTACCGAAACCGTAGCCGCCCGGGTGCGGCGGTCGATTGTCGAGGAGTGCCATGCCGGAAGGTGAGACCCACACAGCGAGAGTCGAGGAAATGCCCGGCCTCGATGTGACCGTGGAACGCGATGTGGAAGCCACCATGCGGGATGGGACCGTCCTCCGATCCGACGTCTACCGGCCCCGCACCGGCGCTGACCTCCCGGTGCTGCTCATCCGGTCCATCTACGACAAGCGCTCCGGCACCCCGACCTTCGGGAGCGCCCATCCGGCCTGGTTCGCTGCCCAGGGCTACGTGGTCGTCTCCCAGGATTGCCGGGGTCGCTACGCATCCGGGGGAGACTTCTACCCGTACCTGCACGAGATGGACGACGGGTACGACTCGGTCGAGTGGGCGGCCCGCCTACCCGGCTCGGACGGCCGGGTAGGCATGATGGGATTCTCCTACGTGGGCGCCACTCAGCTGCTGGCCGCGGTGAGCGGTCCGCCGTCACTGGCTTCGATAACACCGGCTTTCACCGCCTCCCAGTACTACGACGGATGGACCTACAACGGCGGCGCTTTCGCGCTGGCCTTCATCGGTTACTGGGCCACGTTGCTGGCGATGGAAACAGCCCAGCGAGAGGGTGACCTGGACGCCTACATCCAGCTGGGAGCCGGCCTTGCCGACGCTCCATCCTGGTACTGGTCGCTGCCGGTGTCGGCCTATCCGCCTCTCCAGGTACCCCACGCGCCCTACTTCAAGGACTGGGTCGATCACTGCACCTACGACGACTACTGGAAACGTTGGAGCATCGACGAGGACTACAGCCGCATCCGCGTTCCCGCTCTTCATGTTGCCGGTTGGTACGACGTGTTCCTGAGCGGGACGGTGAAGAACTTCGTCGGGATCACGGACTCGGGCCAGGACGGACGGACCCGCGAGAGCCAGAAACTGGTGGTCGGGCCTTGGGCACACATGCCCTGGACACCGGTCAGCCGCTTGGGTTCCGTTGGTCCGTCGACGATGGAGATCGACTCCTGGCTCGTGCGGTGGTTCGACCAGACCTTGAAAGGTACGGACAGGGGAGTGTTCGACAGCAAGGTCACGGCCTTCACTCTCGACGGTGGATGGAAGGACTTCGATTCGTGGCCACCCCGGGAAGCCGTCCTGGAGGACTGGTTCATCCACTCCCAGGGATCGGCCAACTCCAAGTTCGGGGACGGCACGCTCGACCGGACACCTCCCGGAGACGAACCTCCCGACCTCTACATCCACGAACCGGGCGTTCCGGTTCCGTCCATGGGCGGCCATTCCTGCTGCTTCGACACCATCACACCGATGGGTCCGGCTGACCAGCACACCGCTGAGGTGTCCCGGATGATCCTCGTTTACACGTCCGAACCATTGGAGGAGGGAATCGAACTGGTCGGGGATGTCGAGGTCACCCTCTACGCGGCCACCACCGCGGTCGACACCGACTTCACGGCCCGGCTGTGCGTGGTGGACGAATCGCGAAAGTCGGTGAACCTCCAGGAGGGGATCCTGCGGGCCCGCTACCGGGAGTCCCTGGCCGACCCCAAGCTACTCACCCCAGGAAGGGTGTACGAACTCAAGATCGAGCTAGGGCCGGTAGGAGCCAGGATCGGGGCCGGCTCCCGCCTCCGCCTCGACATCGCCAGTTCCGACTTCCCCCAGTGGGACCGCAACCTGAACACGGGCGCCAGACCTCTCACCGACGGCCCACTGGACTCGACGCCCGCAACCCAGACGGTCCTCCACAACCGTTCATACCCGACGCGTGTCACACTCCCCGTACTCCGCAACAGAAGTTGAGCGGATCGTACGGCCCCCGGTCCCCGACCTCGGGCATGGTGGACCTGGAGTCTCTTCTATACCGCACACTGCGGCGTGGGCCGGAAAGGTGCTGAGGAGACTCGCGTCGGCGCTCCGCACCGCGGACAGAGGATCTGCGCGGGTGACCGGGCGCGACCGTCCTGTCGGGAGCAGCGCCGCCGTGACACTGGCGGTCGTCCTGGTACTGCTTATCCCGCCTTCGGCGGTTCACGGCGCGCCGGACGACGGGCTGACATCGGCCGCCCACCAAGCGAGCGACCGTCTCGCCGCTGACCTCTCCGCCGTGCTCTCCTTGAGGCAAACGCCCGCTTCGACATGTGTCTCGGCGACCCTTGACGACCACTCGCTCATCGAGGAGCGTTTCCGCGAGAGCCTGGTTCCCGCCTCCTTGGCCAAAGTGGTCACAGCCGCCGCCGCGCTCGAAGTGATCCGCCCCGATGAGGTCTTTTCCACAGAAGTAGTTGCGGGTCGCGACGCCATCGGATCGATTGCCGGCGGTGTCCTGAAGGGCGACATATACCTGATCGGGCGGGGCGATCCCGTACTGTCCACCCCCCGCTACGCCGGCCGGTACGATGATCCGGTAGCCCACACCGACATAACCGAGTTAGCCGACCGGGTGTACGCATCGCTCGCCGCCCTTGGCGTGACCCGTATCGAGGGTGGCCTCGTGGGAGACGAAACCTGGTTCCCGGACAAGGAGCGGGACTACACCGGCGATCGACATCCGCTAAGCGGCGACCCGGTTTGGAAGACCTCCTACGTGACGTCCAACGATGCCGGTCCACTCTCGGCCCTGCTTCTCAACGGCGGGTTTTCCTCGTACTCGGAGGCGTTGTCGAGCGCCGGCCGGCGCCGGTATGTTCGGGCGGAGGACCCGTCGCAGTATGCGGCCTCGGTGTTCGATGACCTCCTCGAGGCGCGGGGAATGGTGATAACGCAGAGACCCCGGTCCGGAGTATCGCCTGCGCCGGGCGAACGGTCCAGTCTGGGGACCATCGAGTCGCCACCCGTCTCCGAGATCCTGGCTCGCATGCTGAGCCGGTCCGACAACACGATCGCGGAGATGCTTCTCAAGGAGATCGGCCGCCGGACTCTCGGCTCGGACCGCGCGTCTGCCACGGCCGCCGTTCACGAGATCCTGAACAACCGGTTGGGAGCGCTGGCGGAGGGACTGGTGGTTGTCGATGGTTCTGGATTGTCCTATTCGAATCGCCTCACCTGTGCCGCGGTCACGGAGTTGCTCAGGGAGTCGGGTCCGGGCTCACCGCTGGTGGACGGCCTCGCAATTGCAGGCGAGACGGGCACACTGAAGAGCTGTGGCCCGGTCCGATCCTCCGCCAACGATGACCCGCTCAACACAGTGAGAGCCAAGACGGGTACGCTCAACGATGTGACCGCGCTGGCCGGCACAACGGTGGCGGCCAACGGCGAAGTCCTGACGTTCACGATGATCGCCAATGCCCCCGCCATCATCCTTCTCGGCCACTGCAACCGCCTTCGAAGGACCCTCCTCGATGCCGCCGCCAACTACACCTACTGGCCCCCGCCATCCGGCATTCCTGACCATGCGGGAGACCGGGCGGCGCTGGTGGCGCTGTTCGAAAGCACGGGTGGCGACGCCTGGTTCAATACCTGGCGCTGGTCGACCGGCGCCCCGCTCGGCCAGTGGCACGGTGTGACCACCGACTCCGCAGGGCGGGTCACCGGCATCGATCTCAGCGGTCCGTTCGGAAACGGCCTCACGGGATCGATCCCGGAGGAGATCGGGAGTCTGACGGAACTCGTCCACCTCGATCTATCCGGTAACGACTTGAGGGGCCGCATTCCTGAACAGATCTCCGGTCTGACGAAGCTCTCGATGCTTCAACTCCGAGGCACCGGCCTGTGCATTCCCGGATCGTTGCAGAACCTCCCGTTCCTCTATTCCAACGAGGCTGGAACAGGTGTGGAACGCTGCCGCAAGTTCATCGATACGCCCGGCAACACTCACGAGGCGGCGCTGGATACCTTGGAAACGAGGGGGATCCTGGCGGGTACGGAGTGTGCGCCTGACCACGTTTGTCCGGACGAACCGATCGAACGGTGGACTATGGCGGTGTGGCTGGTGAGGGCAAACGACAGATGGACACCGTCCGGCGTGGAGGCTACGAGGTTCGCGGATGTGGACGCGGACGCGTGGTGGGCGCCGTATGTCGAACGGCTCGCGAGCCTGCGAGTGACCATAGGATGCACGGACCGGCCATTGCGATACTGTCCCGACGACCCGGTTACCCGGGCGCAGATGGCGTCCTTTCTGGTCCGTCTCCTCGACCTCGACCCGGCGCCGTCGGCGGGATTCACCGATACCGCCGGTAACCCCCACGAGGTGGCCATAGACGCCCTAGCCGCAGCCGGGCTGACCGACGGCTGCCGGTCGAACCCGCTGTCCTACTGTCCCGCCCAGCCGGTCAGCCGAGCCCAGATGGCAACGTTCATCGCCAGGTCTCTCGGTCTCGCCTGAGCGACCCACACCGATCACATCGGAGACCTGGTAGTTGACGCACCCACCTTCCAGGGTGCCGGAAATGGAGGAAGTGTAGGATGATGAGCCATGCCAACCGGTCCCCACTAGCCACATGGGGGAGACTGTTTCCGCCCTGCTTGCCGGGTTGGGCGTTGTGATCGCCCTGTTCCGGTACTTGCGTCGGCGGCTGTTCAGTGTCGGCGTAGCCCGAGCCTGTCAGACACTGGCGAAGCTGCATGATCCGGCTTCGGCAACAACCCTCTTTGAGTATGGGAATCTGATGGACGAGGCTTCCGATGAGGTCGGGGCGTTGCGGCCCCGACTGGTGCGGTTTGGGTATGATCCTCCGGCTACTGATCGGCAGTTCGATCCGCAGGGGTTGGAGGAATGGGCTGAGTTTCTTGCGAGTGTGGAGAGGTCTCTGCGGAGGCCGTGGTGGTTGGCAAACCGTGAGATTTGACAGAGAGAACGTGACATGCTGCGGCACAGTCGTACGAGACTCTCAGCCCCATCCAGCCCACCGGAGACCCGAATGCTACGATACGACCTCCTAGAAGCGTTCCCCGACGAGCAATCCTGCATCGCCCAAATCACATCCACGTCCTGCAACCTCGGATGGAGAAACCCAAGGACCGGACAACTCCAGGTTCGGGGAAGGGGTCGCTTAGGATGGTGCGGTATCGCCGGAACCGGCCAGGGCTGCTGCTGGAACGGCCCTGCGCAGGTGCACCGGCAAACTGGTGCTCCTGAGGCTGTTGTTGCCGGTTGGATCAAGCGGTGTCGCGCATTCCTACCAACGTACTCTCAGCAGGTCTGGATGGCAGCACGCCGGGCAGCGATGTGGATCAGATCCCAGACACCAGAGAACGGTGGGGCATAGGCGAGGTCGGCCCAGGCGAGTTCCTCGGCCGTCATCCCGTTCCAGATGGCTGTAGCGAACACGTCTATCCGCTTGCCCGCCCCCGGACCTCCCACGATCTGGGCGCCCAGTATGCGACCGCCTGCCCGTTCAGCCACCACCCTGATCGTCATGGCGGAGGCTGTGGGCCAGTATCCGGCGGTGGTAGACCCCTGGGCGTCGCCTGCCACCGCGTCGTACCCGGCGGCCGCGGCGTCGGACGGCCGGAGTCCCGTGGAGGAGATCTCCAGGTCGCACACCTTGGTGATGGCGGTCCCTAGAACACCGGGAAACCGGGCGTCGCCTCCGCCTATGTTGATGCCCGCTACCCGGCCGGCCTTGTTGGCGACGGTGCCCAAGTGGAAGTTGACCGGCTGGCCGGTGAGGCGATGGGAGGCTTCGGCGCAGTCGCCACCAGCCCAGACTCCCTCGGTGTCGGTTCGTTGCCGGTCGTCGACGGAGATGGCACCGGTCGGACCGATTCCGATGCCTGCTTCGCGGGCCAGCGTCGACTCGGGCCGGAACCCTAACCCGAGCACCACCACGTCGGCCGGGTGGGTCTCGTCGTCGCATCCGACACTTACTACCTGCTCTGTCCCGTTGATGCACTCAACCCGGGTGCCGGTGACCACCCGAATGCCCATGTTCTCCATGGCGGCCACTACCTGGGCCCCGAGATCCGGATCCAGGGTCCGGTCGAGCACGGCCGGACCGGAGGTGAGCACGGTCACTCTCCAGCCCCGGCTATGGAAGGCTTCGGCAGCCTCCAAGCCCACGTAGCCTCCGCCCACCACGACCGCGTTGCCGGGTCCGTCCTCGGCTGTTGCTCGTAGGGCTATCGCGTCATCCAGGGTGTGGAGTCCGTGGACACCGGGCAGGCGGCTCCCGTTGATCGGTGGTCGAAGAGGTCGGCCACCGGTGCCGATCATGAGCGTGTCGAACCCGAGTTCCTTACGTTCTCCACTCCCGAGATCGGATACCGTAACGGTTCGCCGACCGAGGTTGATGGCCGTCGCCTCGTGGCGGATCCTTACCTGGATTCCCATCCGTCCAAAGTCTTCCGGAGTGCGGGCCAGCAACCGTTCCAAGGGCTCGACGTAGCCGGCCACGTAGTAGGGCTCGCCGCACGCCGAGTAGCTGACCCACCTGGACCGTTCGAGGGCGACTATCTCCAGTTCGTCGGGTGACCGACGCCTGCGCGCCTGGCTCGCCGCCGACATTCCGGCTGCATCACCACCTATGACCACGAGTCGTTCAACCATGTCTGCCCCTTTCCTCCCCGCTACGGTATTCCTCCTCCGCGCGTAGTAGTCCGCCCGGTTCAGAGGCCCGGTGTCCGGTCCCTACCACCGTGGTTCTGCGCCACGACCGAGGTGCGTTGAGAAGGGAAGGCCTAGACGTTCTCCAAGAGACCCAGAGACTCGGCGTTCTCCTCGATGTCGCTGACCAGATCGTCCACAGCCGCGGTGAAATCAGTTGCCGCCGAGTTGAAATCAGCGAGCGCCGCCCGGCGTACCGAGCCGTCCTCCGGGGCGGGTATGCGGAGCCCGTCCAGCACTGCATCGGCGGGTGTCACAAGGGCGGAGGCCAACTCGACCACCCTCCGGCCTCGCGTGGCCAGCGAATCGGGAATCCGGTGGGCCTCTACTGCGCTGCGGAAGTCCATGATGCGTTCCAGCACCTCAACGAGAGCTGACTCGGTCCCCCGGTAGGTGGCGCCGGTCTCCTCGGCATTGTCCCAGGCTTGGTTGGCGGTGTTGCTGGACTCCACGAGATCGGAGAGCACCCCCTTGAACCCGACCAGACCCACAACGTAGGAGGAAGCCTCTGAAGACAACTGCCTGGGGGGCTGGGTGGTCGGAGTGGTCTCTTCCGGGATCTCCTCGCGGGGTTGTGTCGAGGTCGTTGTAGCCGAGACCTTGACCGTCAGGCCAAGGCCCGATGCGCTCTCCTCCACATGGCTGATCAGGTCGTCCACACTCCGGTTGAACACATCGACGGCGTCGATGAAGTCAGCCAGAGCCGCTCGTCTCGCGGAACCGTCATCGGGCGGGGGGAGGCGTAGTCCCTCGAGCACGGCCTCAGCCAGATCGACCAGCAAACCCACCTGCTCGACAGGTCCGTCCGGTCCCAGATGCCGGTCCTGGACCGGCACGGGGACCTCCTGATCCTGAAGCACCTGCTGGAGCGCCTCAACCCTTCGTACCACATCGACAAGGGTCGCTTCGATCGATCCGTAGCCGGCATCCGTCTGCTCTCGGTTGTCCCAGTCCGAACTGGCGGCGCTGATCTCCACGACCATCGTCTGCAGCGTGGACTTGAAGCCGGCCAGGCCCTCGGTGTAGGCCGCTGCCTCGGGGCTCAGCACCTCGAACTGCTCTGCAACCAACGTAGTGGTGCTCGTACCGTTCTCCACCACCTCAGCGGACGTCGCAACACCGGCCAGGGAACTCGTCGTATCCGCCGGTTCGGCCGGGGGACTTGTATCCGCCATGGTTGGAACGGTCGTGACACCCGGAGCGGGTTCCGGAGAGTCTTCGCGCGTCAGGACGAATACGAGCACCGCCGCTGCCAGCACCGCGAACAATATATGCGCGAAGCGGTTCCCAATCGGACCGCTGCGGCGGCGATTATTCACGAGAGGTCTTGTCCTGCCGCCGGCGCGCTCTCAAGCTCGTGTCCGGATGCCATACCGCGTTGCACTCCTTTACTCGACGACTCTTCGCCGAACGTGGCCAACCGTTCAAGAACACCGGTACCTGGCGACGGATCGAGGAGTTGACCGCAGACCTGTCCATGAACATAGGATCATCATATCCCGGCCAAGCCGTCCATCCGCGCCAATCCGGATCCACATGGGGAACCGGCCCGGCAAGCAGTCCCGCCCCGGAGTCATCGCAGACTCTCCTCCACAGTCGTCTCCGTCCCGGAATCTCCTGCCGGTCGATCAACGACGCGTCGTATCCCCCCAATCGCGTATACGTTGATAGATTCTGAACGGAGCCAACAGGAGGTCACAGTGATCAAGCTCATCGGGACGGCATACAAGAGGGACGACTTCACTACTGAGGAGTTCTTCGACTACTGGTTCGACGTTCACGCTCCCATATCGGCCAAGCTTCCCGGGCTCCGCGGGTATGTGGTCTCCGAGGTCGTCCGCAAACTGGGCGGGGAACTGGAGACAGATGCCTTCGTCGAACAGTGGTACGACGACGAGGAAGCCTGGGATCGGGCCGCAGCCACCGATCGGGCAGCGCTTGCGTGGGAGGATGTAGGTCGGTACGCCAAGACGACCGGAACGTTCTGGGTGGTGAAGGAACACGTCATAGTTCCCCCACCAGACCGTGGCCCGGGTATGGACGCTTCATGGAAGGACTGAGGATGGGACGGTTCGAAGGCAAGAACGTATTCGTGACCGGAGCGGGCAGCGGATTCGGGAGACGGACCGCGCAACGTTTCGCAGAGGAAGGCGCTCACCACGTCTACCTGGTGGACTACAACCAGCAGCGGCTGGATGAGACAGCCCCGTCGATCGAGGCACGCGGAGCCACACCCCACAAGATCTGCTTGGACATGGGCAACATGGACAACTGCGAGGAAGCCATGGGGCGGGCCCTCGCAATGGACCCCAAACTGGACGTGCTGGTAGCCAATGCCGGAGCATGGATGGATGAGCAGTTCATCAACTTGAAGACCTCGGATTGGCGGCGGATCATGTCGGTGAACCTCGATGCCTACTTCGTGCTCGCCCGCGAGGCCGCCAACGCCATGAAGAAGACCGGCGGGGGAGTGATCCTGTTCACTTCGTCGATCGTGGCCCTGGGTCACGGCCGGGGCTTCACTGCATATTGCGTGTCGAAAGCGGCACTCGTTTCCCTGGCCAGGGCGATCGCGGTTGAGTGCGCTCCATACGGGATCAGGGCCAACTGTGTCAGTCCGGGTCCGGCCGACACCCAGCAGTCAGTCGATCTGGTCGGCGAGCAACTAATGGACAAGTGGCGCGAGCAGGGGTTCCCGGCGGTTCCCGCCAACCGGCTGGCGGACGACATCGACATAGCCGAGGCCTTCCTGTATCTGGCCTCGGATGCGGCGAAGTACGTGAGCGGGATCAACCTCATAGTCGACGGAGCATTGACAGCCCAGACCTACGACGTGCCTGAGAGCTAGCCCTGATTCACTCATACTGAAGGTGCCCTGTTTGTGGGGGGGGTGCTGCGATGATGTGGTGGCCCCCCGGTGCCGGGGGGCGGGCCGGGCTTCACCTAAGGGTGCAGGTCGCGTCGGGCCGATGCGGTACATCGAGGGGGCCGTTATACCTGGTCAGAAGCAGATATCCGACACGGCGTCCGCCCCGGCACAAAGCCCCGCACCAAGAATCGGGGCTAGGAGGGTGCCGAACAATGACGATTGCTCGGGCCTGCCGCCCGCCGACCCAGGAATAATGCCGGCGGTTGGCAGGCCGCTGGTGGATTGCTCACACCCTCCTACGAGGGCAGCCCGCACTCGGGGAGGGATGGGCAGTCAGGCCCTCGCCAGGTTCACTGCCGTCTGAGCAAGGACTTCCGCAGCGCGGGCAGTTTCCTCGATGCCGACCCACTCCTCGTCGGAATGAGCTTGGTCGATGCTTCCGGGCCCGAAGACCACGCAACTGATGCCCGCGGGGCCGAAACAGGAGGCGTCCGTGCCGTAGGTGACGCCGATGGGCTCGGCACGATCCCCAAGAACTGATTCGCGCGCATCGGTTAACGCCTCTACTACCGGGCTGTCGATAGGCGTGTCCAAGGCCGCCGTCATGAGGAACGGTTCACGGCGTTCCACATGCAGGCCGACCGTACGATCCAGCAACTCGTCGAACTCGGCCAGCAGTTCGTCATTGTCCTCCCCGGGTATCACGCGCCGGTCCAGACCGATCACGCATTCGGCTGGGACAACGTTCATGCCGGACCCTCCCCGGATGGATGTGACGGTCAGTGTGGCGGGTCCGACCAAGCGGTGGCCGTACGGATCCAGCGAGGGAATGTACTCCCTCTCGAGAGCGTCCAGTACCCGCGACATGGCGTGGATGGCGTTGCGTCCCAGGTGAGGCTTGGAGGAATGGGCGGGAACGCCGATTGCCGCGATCTCGAAGCGGATCACTCCCTTGTGGGCGGTGGCGATCTCGAGACCGGTCGGCTCTCCAACCACCGCCATGTCGATCTCCGGATGTGCCTCCACCAGGGCCTCGGCGCCCGTACCGGCCACTTCCTCGTCTATGCCCCCGACCAGCATGACGGTGGCCCGCTTGTCCGGATCCATGGCCTGGAGAAGCCGTAACGATTCGACCATGGATACCAGGGATCCCTTGGTGTCGCACGCACCCCGCCCGTAGACGTTGCCGCCCGACGAGACGGGGTCAGCCGTCGCCTTCCCGGAGAGGCCCACAGTGTCGAGGTGGGCATGGAACATGACCACCGGCGCGCCTTCGAGACCGGGCAGGATCGCCACGATGTTGTCCCGACTTCCGGCGTGAACAACCTCGCGGACCGGCTCGAACCCATCCACCGCCAGATCTGCGAACAGGACATCGGCAAGTGCGGATTCGCCGCCGCCCCCGTCGATGGCGGGATTGACGGACCGGGTACCAACGTAGCGGAGAAGGAGGCGCTCGACGCGTCTGCGGTCGGCGCGGTTCCTAAAGCAGGATGCCATGGGCGAACCTTACCCAACCGCCGTAGGGCTTCCTACAATTGCCGGTGCGGACCCGAAGGGAGGGGACGGCCATGTGCACCACCGGATTCCTGAGGCTCGGACCGGACGACTACCTGCTGTTCAAGAACAAGGACTTCGGTCGCACCAGCTTCGACGACCGCCTCGTTCTCGAACCGGACGTCTTCGGTGTGGAAGGCATCACTACCTGGCTGGGCACCGATCCCACCCTCGATCGGTTCTCAGGCTTCTCCATCGGCGCAAACTCCTCCGGTCTCCTGGCCTGTGACTCCAACGTGCGCACCCTGCCGGACCATGCCAACTACGACGACCTGGTTGAGATCGCTCTGCGGGAGGGGACCGACGTGGAGTCGGGAGTAGCCGCGGTCGAGAGGACCGTGGCCACCCGACCGTACCTGTGGGGGAACCTCGTGCTCATCGACGGTGAGACCCAGGCGGCAGTGGAAGTCAGAAGCCGGCGGACGGCGGTTCTCCGGCCGACCCGGGCGACAGCCAGGGCCAACCACCATACGAAGCTGGGCGTCCACCCGGATAACGATGACACCGGGACTACCGAGGCCCGCATGGAGTCCGCTCAGCGCCGGCTGGACAGAGCCGGAACGCTGGAAGACGTATTCGCCCTGCTACGGAGCCATGACCAGGGGGACTCCGGCGTCTGCAACCACGCCGCCTACACCACCGTGTACAGCTACGTGCTCCGCCAGGCGGCAGGCCGGACCACACTTCTGGTCATCCGGGGCCGTCCCTGCGAGCAGACAACCCCCTTCGAACTCACCTTGCCCCTCGGCGAGGCCTGGTCACCCGAGACAGCCGAGGAGTTCATGGCTGCCTACCCGTCGAACCGGGTGCTGGTCCCGGGGTAGACGCCCGCTCCGGCGGCATCGACTGCGGTCGAGTTCCCGCAACACGTTGCCGCAACCGGCACCGGGTTACAGACGGAAGCCACGAGCCATCTCCCTCAGTCCCCGACGCCGTTCCTTGGCGTCGGGAATCATCTTGTTCACGAGGTTCCAGAAGTCGGGGGAGTGGTTCCTGACCGATAGGTGGGCGAGTTCGTGCACCACCACGTAGTCGATGAGACGCGGTTCGAGCATCATTACCCTCCAGTTGAACCTGAGGGTCCCGTCGGGCCCGCAGCTTCCCCACCGGCTCTTCTGGTTCCCGATCAGCACTCGTGACTTGGGCCCGCGCCCGAGGAACGGCCACCATTGATCCACCAGTTCCGGAAGCGCCTCCATTGCCCGTGCGTGGTACCACTGGAGAAGGGCGCGGCCGATATGATCCACCCGGTACCTGGGGTCGAGTTCCGATGGCTCGGTAACTCTGAAGCGCCCGGTGTCCAACGTTACTTCGGGTGAACGGACATCCGAGAGCTCGAAGAACATCGGGACTTCACGACCCAGGTAGGGCAAGGTCTCCCCATCGACGAAACGCAGATCCTCGATCTCGCCGAACTTCTCGACCTGGTCAAGGATCCACGACGCCTTATCGCTAACGAATCTCCTCAGGTCGTCATCGGGGGCCGCCCATGGTGCATAGACGCGCACCCCTTCCCGGCTTACCTTGACCTCGATCGTCTTGGTGCGGCGGCGACTACGGCGCACCTCGTACTCGATGGTCGTATCACCGTATCTGATGGCGTCTCTGTCGATCACTGTCAAGACCCTTTCCGTACCATCGATAAACAGCCGAGGCCGGTCGGTCGAGGTACCTCCTGTTGCCACCTCCCATGGCCAGCAGCTCCCGATCACACCCGCTGAGACGGCTCGTCGCCGATGCAGGGACGCCTGCGCCCGGCATCCCGAATCGGACCTGCATGCCTGCTTGGAAACCTAGTTACACCAGCAGAGTAGGTTTGTCTAGACCATCGTTGCCCGGATCGCTACGCGCAGTCGTCTCCGGTACCGCGGCTCCCGTGGTCGGTCTGCGGGGCGCCATATACGACCGCCGGCCGCAACTCGGGCCGACCACGATCAAACCGGTTGTCTGAGTTCGCGGTGACTCAGCCCGTAGCATTGATACGCTTCAAATTGCCTGGCCAGTCGAGGATTCGCCGGTCTGCTGTCACCAACTGGTGGCCCTCAAGCGCAGTGGACACAATGATTCGGTCTGCGGGATCACCATGCATACCGGTAAGGAGGCCGGCGCGCCCGGCGATCCTCCCGTCGATGGGGATCTCCTCCAGGCCACGCCCCAACAAACCGCGGCGCCAGGCGTCGAGGTCAACATCGAGGGCGAGTCGGTGCTTGCGTGACTGCATGCCGACTTCCCAGAATGATATGGCGGAGACAGACACGCCACCGCTGCTGAAGCCACGTTCGATCATGCGGAGGGCCCGTCGGCCGAGTTTGTCCTCGCCCACTTCGTACCACAAGAGGACATGGGTATCCAGCAGGAGCATCAGACCTCCAATCCCGGTCCTGACACCCGGCGACACATCCCTCCATTGGCGATCTCGACCCACATCTGGCTGTGGTGCACGACCATCCGGTCGGTCGGCGGCGTCAATGCACCCGGCGTTCTACTGCGGCACAGGTAGTCAGGCGCCGGTAGTCATCTGCGTGACAGACAGAGTTTCAGAATAGCTCCACACCGGGGTCGCCCTGTTCTTCGTACCACTCCACGGGCATCGGAGAGACAATGTCGCCAAGGATCCGGATCTTGTCCCGGTTCCGACCGAAAACAAGCTGAGGCCTCTTCCGATACGGGACTAGCCGGGAAACGGGCCGACCGTACTTCGTGATGACGATTTCCTGGCCGGTCTCCTGCACCTCATCCATGAGCTTCAGACACTTGGCCTTGAATTCGGATGCCTTGATTGTTCGGGTGGGGGTGTCGGCGCTACTTGCCGGCATCAATGCTCCCGTGTCTAGTGGTCAGTATCACTGATACTTATGACCATGGTCACTATAACCGTCGACTATGACTAGAGGGCAATCGTGCTCCGGCCGACGCGCCCAGATCCACGGACCATTCACGTCCCGTGAGCTTCGATCCGACCCGCCGCCTGAAGGCGACGGAAATCCTCAACCGTCTCTCCTATGCCGTCTTCCAGTGAGCGCTGCTGGTAGTCGATGACTTGGTCGAGGCCGGTTCCGTCGATTGTCGAGGGCAGTGGAAAAGGGGTGGTGTCGTAGGTGGTCTGAATGCCGGGGGAGGTAGCGTCGATCATCGCCGCGATGTCGGAGATGTGAGCCACCGGCCCCCCGACGTTGTGGACCAGCGCGGTCTCGGACTCCAGCCTGGCGGCTGCTACGAAGATGGCAGCCATGTCCTGGGCATGCTGGTAGGTGACGGTTCCGCCGTGGG
The DNA here is from genome assembly GCA_026710435.1 of bacterium. GTDB lineage: Bacteria > Actinomycetota > Acidimicrobiia > Spongiisociales > Spongiisociaceae > JAPPFW01. The sequence continues at coordinate 23,841 of JAPOQZ010000179.1, forward strand.
CGATATGGCCCGAAACCCCGGACGCCGCGGCGAGCATTGCATTCGTGGCGTCGGACGTGAGGCCCTGGTCACGGCCGAGCCCGTATATGACGGACGGGCGTAGACCCACCGAACCTACCCCCCAGTCGGTCGCGTAGATGCGCGCGGTCCATTCGTTAGCCTGCTTGTAGACCCCGTACAGGGTCACCGGCGCGGTGGGTGAGTCATCGTAGGCCACGCCGCGGTCGTACATGTGGGCCTCTCCGAACACGCCGATCGAGCTGGCGTAGGTGAGCCCGCGCACCTGCCCATCGGACCGGCGCTTGGCTTCCAGTACGTTGAGGGTACCGGTGACATTCACCAGGGACCCGTTGACGGGATCGGCCGCGCAGAAGGGCACCTGGAGCCCCGCCAGATGAACGATGTGGGTGATCCCCTCTTCCCTGACCACCTTCTGGACCGCAGATGCGTCGCGTATGTCTCCCTTTCGGAAGGCAACCCTGGTGAGTTCGTCGTCGTCCAGTACGAGACGCAGGCGGTGGGAGTCCTCGGCGATGTCGAACGCCACGACCGGTGTGCCCTCATGGACGAGTTCTCGAACCGCCCACGCTCCGATGCACCCGGCCGATCCGGTCACGAGAATACTCTCGTTTTCGATCATTTCGATCACTCCTTCCGATCATTTGCGCCGTGCCCGCGCCGGAGTCGATAAGATACCCGGTTAGGCATCACGGCGCGATCGAAGGAGGGACGCGTATGGGTAGTTCTTGGACAGAGTCCGAGTTCGGTTCTGAGGTCACCGAACTCACCAATCAATACATGGCCAAGGAGATCGGTCGGCGCCAGTTCATGAAGCGCCTCGGTGCTGCCGGCATCGGTGTCGCTGCCGCAGCCTCGATCCTGGCTGCCTGCGGTGACGACGAGGAGCCGGAAGCTGCACCGGCTACGACGCAAGCGCCCGCCACCACGGCCGAGATGATGGGACCTTCCGTCGGCGGAACGCTACGGGAGGGCTACAACCGGGACGTGTCCAAGCACGACCCGCTCACCACCAACTGGTACGACCCTGCCTTCTTCGCCATCTACGAAGCCATCCTGTCCAACGACCCGAGCGGCGCCACGGTGCCCCAGTTCGCCTCCGGCTTCTCGGCGTCCGACGACGGGCTCGAATATCGATTCACCATCCCCGAGGGCAAGCTTTCCCACTCGGGCGGAACGATCGATGCCGAGATGGTGGCCGAGTTCTACCGCTCCATCCAGCAGTTCAGCTTCATCGCGGGCCTCGCCGCCCCGGTCGACACCTACGAAGCCGAGGGCAACGAGGTCGTCGTGAAGATGAAAAATCCCTGGGTGGGCGCGCTCGGGCCGCACAAGACCGGATACTGGCGGATCGTCAACATCAATACCTGGAAGGAACACTCCATCACCGCCGAGGGCGAACTCGACGCGGCGTCGACCTACGGAACCGAACTGGCCGACGGCACCGGCCCCTTCACGCATGAGGAATGGGTACCAGGAAGCCACGTTCTGGTCAGGCGTTGGGACGACTATCCCGGTTCACAGACGCCTTTCTTCGAGAACAAGGGCACGGCGTACTTGGACGCGGTTCGCTGGACGGTCATCACCGAGGCCGGGCAGCGGGCCACGCAGTTGGAGAACGGCGACATCGACTCTCTCATCAACCCGGCCCACCAGGACATCGGGAGGCTGGAGTCGAACTCCGACCTGACGGTCATCAGGCATCCGGAGTGGTCGGGATACCACCTGGCGATGAACCGCGACTATCCGGAGTACTTCGGTGACCCGCTCACCCGCCAAGGCTTGTCGCATGCGCTCGACCGGGAAGGCATGGTGCAGGCCATCCTGTTCGGTAACGGCGCCCCGACGTACGGACCATTCCCGACCACCGACCGGAACTACGAGTCGGCTGTGGAGCAGTTCAACCAGTTCGATGTCGACCTGGCCAACCAGAAGCTCGACGAGGCCGGCTGGGTGCGCGGAGGCGACGGAATCAGGGAACGGGATGGCGTCAGGTTCGAGTTCCGGTATCTGGTCGAGGACGAGACCGTTCAAAAGGCGGTGGCAGAGGCGGTCCAGGCGCAGTTCGCCAATGTCGGGGTCCAAGCCAACCTCGACGTGGTCGACCGGGCCTTGGCCTTCGAGCAGCAGAGCGGACCCGGCCGGGACTCGGTCGAGATGTCGCTCTTCTTCTGGCTCTGGCCCATCCCGCTGGACGTGCTGATCCTGTTCTCGGGCTCGCAATTCATCCCGGTACCCAACTTCTCCCATGCAGTCGAACCGAGGATCGACGAGGCCATCGCCAACTGGCAGAGTTCGGCCACCGAAGCAGATGCACAGGCGTCGGCCTCGGAGTTCCAACTGGCGTGGGCAGAGGAACTCCCGTACATCCCCCTCATGAACCAGAACGCCACCTTCGTGCACAACAACAAGGTGCATGGATGGCAGCCGTTCGTGTGGAACCTGTACCCGTATTACAACGACACCTGGATCGAGGCCTAGGACAGCCTGCCAACCGATCGGACCGCGGTGGGGGCCGTGCACTGCACGGCCCCCACTTGTTCAACGCAGATTGGTCGCGCGGAAGTATGTACTGGGCGAACGAGGCGTGGGACATAGGCGTCTGACCATGGAGAACGGCCGTTTCGCTATTCCCGTCCGGCCCGGTCGCGATGATGTGGTCGATGTGGCATGCTGCCTTGGGTGTGTCCGGAGACATGGGGAATCAGGGCTAAGGAAGGTGGCCGATGAAGCTACTGGCTGTCCGCACCGTCTACATGGTGCTGATCGTGCTGGTGTCCTCGGTCGCCGTGTTCTACGCGATCCGGCTCTCCGGAGGCGACGCCGTGGCTGCGGTGATCCAACCCGGATCGGCCTCGCTCGAAGCGCGCGAGCAGTTGCGCGAACTGTGGGGTCTGAACCTACCTATCCACGAACAGTACTTCACCTACATGAGCAGGCTACTGCGAGGTGACCTCGGCAACTCGTTGACGAACAGCACCCCCATCGTCGACATGCTGGTCGTCCATGGCCGCAATAGCCTGATCCTCGGGGGAGCGGCCTTCTTCCTGGTGTTCGCTCTGGGAGTCCCCTTGGGAATCCTGGCGGCGGTCTGGCGTAACAGCGCGGCGGACGCGTCGATCATGACCTTCTCGGTCGCGGGGATGGCGATTCCGAACTTCTGGCTGGCCCTGCTCGCCGTCTGGCTGTTCGCTTCAACCCTCCACTGGCTGCCCACCGCCGGGTGTTGCAGCCCGCGCCACCTGATGATGCCCGCCGTTGTGCTGGCCATGGAAGGCCTCGCGCTGACGGTTCGCATGACACGCTCCGCCATGCTCGAGAACCTGGAGAGGGATTTCGTTCGGACCCTACGGGCTGGAGGGTTGTCCGAGATGAGGGTCATCGGAAGACACGTGCTCCGCAATGCCTTGATACCGCTCGTGTCGCTCGCCGGTCTGCGGCTCGGACAGATCGTGGGCTACGCGCTGGTGGTCGAGGCGGTGTTCGGGTGGCCCGGCTTGGGACAGGTGCTGGTAAACGCCGTGCTGCGACGGGACTACCCGGTTGCGCAGTTCTTCTCGCTGGTGCTCGTGGCGCTGGTCGTGCTTGGCAACTGGCTGGCGGACCTGGGGTACCTCGCTGCCAATCCCCGCCTTCGCACGGCAAGGCTCCGGGGCGTATGATTCCTGCGGAGCCGGACGACTGATGGTGGCCGAGCAGATGAGTTCCCATCTCGAGGCGTGGAACCTACGCCTCGCCGAATACGAGGAGAGTCGGCGCGTTGGCCCTGTGCGCGCCGCGTTCGAACGCATGCGCAGGAACAAGCTGCTGCTGCTGGGCAGTGCCCTGGGTGTTCTGGTCCTCGGTGCGGGCCTCTTGGGGCCGATCATTTCCGGTGTCGACCCGACCATCCAGAGTTTCGCCACCACCAACCGCCCGCCGGGGGCCGAGGGTCACCTATTGGGAACCGACCACCTGGGACGGGACTTGGCGGTGCGCCTGTTTGTAGGCATCAGGGTGAGCCTGATGGTGGCCGCCGGTGTCACGCTGCTCTCTCTCATTCTCGGGCTCTTGCTGGGCATGATCGGCGGATTCCTCGGTGGATGGAGGGACCGCACGATCCGGGGAGTGGTCGACTTCGTCTGGGGCTTCCCGCTCATCCTGGTTGCCGTCCTGTTCGCCGGCGGGCTGGGTGGAGGCCTATTCCCGGTGATCCTGGCGGTCGGTCTGGTCAACACGGCAGCGATCGCCCGCGTGGTTCGGGGCGAGGTCCTGGCTCTGAGCGAGCGCGAGTTCGTCGAGGCGGCGCGGGCGGGTGGCCTGTCCACGACCAGGATCATGGCCAAGCACATCTTCCCGAACATCCTCGCCCCTGCGCTGGTTCTCGCTTCCTACTACGTAGCGGTGGCGGTCATCGCCGAGGCCGCCCTGTCCTTCATCGGTTTGGGCGCGCAGCCTCCGACCCCGAGCTTGGGGACCATGGTGTCCGACGGCCGCGACTACCTCCAGCTGAATCATTGGCAGTCGACCATACCCGGTTTGACCATCGTCCTGCTGGTTCTGGCGGTTTCGTTAATCGGCGACGGCTTGCGGGACGTGTTCGACCCGAGACTGCGCCACGAGGCTAAGGGGGTCGAGGAAGAATGAAACGGATCCTCGCTCGCACCATCTACATGGTGATCGTCCTCGTGCTGTCGTCGATCGCGGTGTTCTACGCCATCCGCCTGTCCGGGGGAGACGCGGTAGCTGCCCGGGTCCCTGCTTCCGCATCCGCGGAGGAGCGCGAGGCGGTGAGGGAACAACTGGGTCTCAACGACCCCTTCCACGAACAGTACTTCCAATACGTAGGACGGATCCTCTCCGGGGATCTGGGCAATTCCCTCACCAACAACGCACAGATCTCCACTCTGATCACCGAACACGGCAAGAACAGCCTCATCCTCGGCGCGGCTGCATTCGCTCTGGTCTTCGGGTTGGGTATACCGCTCGGCATGCTCGCGTCCCTGCGTAGAAACTCGTGGTGGGACGGGGGGATAATGACGTTCTCCGTCGCGGGGATGGCGGTACCGAACTTCTGGCTGGCCCTGCTGGCAGTCTGGTTGTTCGCCTCGGTACTGGGATGGCTCCCGTCCGCCGGATGCTGTGAACCAAAGCAACTCGTACTCCCCGCCGTGGTGCTTGCGATGGAAGGAATGGCGCTCACCGTACGCATGACCCGCTCCGCCATGCTGGAGAACCTCAACCAGGACTTCGTACGTACCCTGCGGGCGGGTGGCCTGTCCGAAGCGAAGGTGGTCGGCAAGCACGTCTTCCGCAATGCCTTGGTGCCGATCGTCTCGCTGGCCGGGCTCCGCATCGGGCAGATAGTCGGTTACGCCCTGGTCGTGGAGACCATATTCGGCTGGCCCGGTCTGGGCCAGGTACTCGTCAACGCCGTCTTGCGGCGCGACTACCCGGTTGCACAGTTCTTCTCCCTCGTACTGGTAACCATCGTCCTGCTCAGCAACTGGCTTGCCGATGTCGGCTACACGGTCGTCAACCCCCGCCTCAGGAAAGCATGATGACACAAGGTCTCGGTCGCATCCGTGGGGCGAATGGCCTGGACGAATCGGCACCGACCCCGCTCATATCGTTGCGAGGCCTCCGCACCGCGGTCACGACCCGCGGAGAATCGTTCGATGTGGTGCAGGATCTCTCGCTGGACATTTACCCGAACGAGATACTCTGCCTGGTAGGGGAGAGCGGCTGCGGGAAGAGCATCACCGCTCTCTCGATCATGGGCCTGCTCCCGACCCCGCCGGTGCGAGTCCGGACAGGCGAGATCCTTTTCAAGGGCGAGGATCTACTGAAGTTCAAAAAGCGCCGGATGCGAGAGATCCGCTCCGATTCGATCTCGATGATCTTCCAGGATCCTCTTACATCGCTCGACCCGGTCTTCACGGTGGGGAACCTGATCTCCGAGGTCATCCGAGCCCACCGCGAGATAGATTCCCGAGGAGCCCGGGAGATGGCCGGAGAGGTACTCACCAAAGTCGGGCTGCCGGATCCCATCAAACGGCTCGACTCCTACCCCCACCAACTCTCCGGCGGGATGCGCCAGCGGGTGATGATCGCCCTGGCTCTGGTTCTGGACCCTGACATCCTGATCGCCGACGAGCCCACCACCGCTCTCGATGTAACCGTCCAAGCCCAGATCCTCGACCAGTTGATCCACGAGCAACGCGAGCGGCACATGTCGATGCTGTTGATCACTCATGACCTGGCGGTGGTGGCGGCGGTCGCCGACCGGGTCGCGGTCATGTACGCAGGGGAGATCGTTGAGCAGGCGCCCGTCGATGAACTGTTCGAAGATCCCCGGCACCCCTATACGCAGGGGTTGCTGCGGGCGCTACCGCAGGTCAGCATCACGAGGCACCGCCTGGAGCCGATTCCCGGCCTGGTACCGCCTCCCCAACTCATGCCGCCGGGTTGCCGTTTCGCTCCCCGCTGCCCGCATGCCATCGATCGTTGCTGGACCGAGCATCCAGACCTGACCGGAGAGGATGACGGCCGGATCTTCCGTTGCTTCAACCCCCAGCCGTTCACCTCTTGATGGGATCCGCTCCGGTCGCAATTGCGATCCGACTCCAGGACGGGCTCATCCTCAGAGGTCACGAGTGGTCGAGAGACGGTCCCGCCGTGGTGTTCGTGCATGACCTGGGCGACGACCTCGACGCATGGGGCACCGTGACAGCACGCGTGGCGGCAGAAGGATTTAGGGTGATCAGCGTGGAGCTCAGGGGTCATGGCCTCTCCGACGGCGAGCCGGATCCTGACACCGTGCAGAGCGACATGGAGCGAATGCTGGACGAGATCACCGTGTCGTTCGGACCGGTGGCGGTGGTCGCCTACGGGTCGGTGACCAGGTCCCTCCTGTTCCTGGACTCGGACCGTGGGGCCCCCGTCCACGTGATGGTGGCGCCGCTTCCCGGAAACCCGCGGTCCATCGATTGGCGAACAACGAGCAGGGCTATGCGGCTCGTCCTGTCCGGCAGCCTCAGCGCTGAGGTCACCGAACACGTCGACTTCACATACCCGAGGCTGAAAGGCCAGAGGATGCAGGTCAGCGCGGCGTCGGACCGGACCGGACCGGCCCTTCTGATTGACCAGCCACAGTTGGTCGAGCACATGACGATGTTTCTGAGGCGCTACCTGACCGGCTATCACCTATCGTGGATCGCGGATCACGCCGAGCAGATCGAAGCGGTGCGAGCCGAACGTCTGGCCGCCGACGGCTGACGCTCCGAGCCGCCGAACAAGACGATTGGAGGACACCCGAATGGCAGTAGTCGATGCCCACCTGCACCTGTTCAAGGCTCACAGCGAGGCCTACCCCCGATTGGTCTTCGAAGGCATGGTGCCCGCCGAACGCCAGGAACCTGCCGAGGAGTTGCTGGAAGCGATGGAGGGCGCGGGCGTGGATCACGCCGTCGTCGTCCCGCTATCGGCCCACGACCGTTACCTGGCCGAACTCCTGGCGGACTATCCTGGCAGGTTCGCCGGCGTCGGGGTATACGACGAGGAGGCGGAGGACGGTGCGGGACAGGTGGCTCGCCGGGCCGACCAGGCCGGGATCCAGGGGCTTCGCTTCTACGGGTTCGGGGGAGAGGAAGGGCAGGCACCCGAGACCCTGGACGTGTTCCCGACCCTCGAGGCGATGCGCGACCACGACATGAAGGTGTGGTTCTACGGCTCGCCCGACCAGGTGGGCCTGCTCGATGGGACCATGAAGCTGCTCCCCGGGCTGAAGGTGGTGCTCAACCACCTGGGGTTCTGTCCCGACATCTGGATGGAACTGGCGATCGACGAGTACATGCGACCCAGGTTCGACATCCCGCTCCCGCCCGACTCGCTCGAGTTGATCGAACAGTTGGCGGCCGACCACCCCGACGACCTCTACGTACACGTATCCGGACAGTACGCCTTCACCCAGACCGACTACCCGAATCCTGACCTGCAGGAGGTCGTGGATCGTATCTACGCCGCCTTCGGCGCGGACCGGATGCTGAACGCCTCCGACTGGCCCTGGATCAAGGTGCAGCCCGGATACGCCGAAGTCCTGTCCCTCGTGGATCACTACCTACCCGGCCTCAACGCCGAGGAACGGGCGGCTATCCGTGGCGGGACGGCGAAGTCCCTGTTCAACTTCTGAGAGCAGCACCCCAGGTCTCGACAGCTTCGGCCAAGCGACTCACGCCCTCGAGCAGGGGATCGGTGGCGGTGGCGAGGGATACACGCACGTAATCACCGCTATCAGGCCCGAATGTGGTTCCCGGTACCACGGCCACACCGCGTTCCAGCACCAAGCGGCGGCCGAACTCGAGATCGCTCAGTCCGCTACGGCTGATGTCCACCATCAGGTAGAAGGCTCCGGTGGGCCGCGCATATGGTATGCCCTCGGCATCGAGCAGATCGACGACGAGATCTCGCCGCTCGTGGTAGGACTTGCGCATCTCGGCGACCACCTGTTGCGGTCCCGTAATAGCGGCGACGGCAGCCTTCTGGGCCGGGGCGTTCACGCAGGACGTGATCGGTTCCTGAGCCTTGATCACACTCTCGGTCAACTCCGGTGGCGACACCAGGTACCCGACCCGCCATCCTGTCATGGCATAGGTCTTGGAGAAGCTGAAGAACGTGATCACGCGACCGTCGGGGTCGATCGGGCCGGCTGACACGGGGGGCGAGTCGAACCAGATCTCGTCGTAGACCTCGTCGGAGAGGATCCAAAGGTCGTAAGAGCGGGCCAGTTCGACCAACTCCTCGAGTTCCTCGCGCGGGGTGGTAGCGCCCGTGGGATTCCCCGGTGAGTTGAGAAGGAGCGCGGTGGTACGTTCCGTGATGTGCGGTTCGATGTGGGCCGCCTTCGGCACGAAGCCGTCCTCGGCGTGGAGGGGAAACCGGGCCGGACGTATGCCCAGCAGCTTCATCATGAGGTGGTAGTTGGGCCAACTCGGGTCGCTGAGGAGGATCTCCGAGCCGGGATTGGCGATGGCGGCGATGACGCTGTAGATACCGACCACCGATCCGGGTGTGACCACGATCCGGTCCGGTGAAGCCTCGATGCCATTGCGAACCCGGACCTTCTCCGACAAGACCTCTCGTAGTTCAGGGATGCCGGCGTTGGGCGTGTACCGGGTGAAACCGCCCGCGGCGGCCTGGTGGGCGGCTTCGACGACATGTGCGGGTGTCTCGAAATTCGGCTCGCCGACCTCGAGGTGGATGGCGTCACCAACCGTCCAGGCCAGTTCCATGATCTCGCGGATACCGGAGCGGGGTAACGATCGGATGGCTCGCGACGGCTTCACCATTGGCTGTCCTCCTCGAAAAGCGTGCTGAGCAATCCACCAGCGGCCTGCCATCGCCGGCATGACTCCCTGGTCGGCGGACGGCAGGCCACAGCAATCGTCATCTGGTCAGCACCCTCTCACGTAACGTCGGTCTATTGCTGCCATGGCCGAGTACACGGGAGGCACAACCTGGCCCACCCGGACGGTACCCACCGCGCCGAGGAGCCGGTACGCCTCGGCCAGGCTGAATCTGCCGGTGTGTCGCAGACGCCGGGCCAGGTCATCGTAGGCGGCCCTCACCAGGTCTTCGAGATGTCCCGGCCCCGGCGACACGCTGCCCCATGCTCTGGTGGTGTTGACCTGCGGCAGACCCGAGAAACCTACCTCCTCCGGTGTGGAACGGGTGATGTTGAGGACTACGTCGGCCTGGCATTCGATGGCTGACCGGTGTATCTCAGCGTCGCCCTGAGCCAGGTGGGCGTCTCCGAGCGAAACGAGGGCTCCGTCTACCGCAGCTCGCAAGACCACCGTGGACCCGGCTCTCACATCGGGCAGGTCGACATTCCCCAGGATCGCCGTCCCCTGCCGGAAGGAGAGCACCGGCTCCCCCGCCGGCGCAACTCCGATAGTGCCGACAAAGGGCCGGCAAGGGACCATCACAGGTCCTCTCGCCGTGGGTACGGCAACGCGATCACCGCTCCGGTGGCAGATGACCGTCTCGGCCTTGAAGGAGGGATGCAGGGTGGGGGTCGTGTTCATGTAGCCGAAGCCCGTCACGGGCGCCCCCTCCACCCGCTCGATGTGCACTTGCACGCAGTCACCGGCTCTGACGCCATCGACCGAGATCGGGCCGGTGACCGGATTAGCGCCACCGATGCGCGCCATCACGTCGTCGAGAGTCTCGTATACGATTTCGGGACCGGTGATAGTGCCGCTGTGCGCGTCCTGGGTTTCTACGACGACCGACTCGCCTTGTTCCACCGAAATGGCCGGCTCCTGTCCGCCATCGAAGAAGAAGCTCGTCCGATCTCGGGTCAGCCGCCTCATGCCCACGTTCCTCCCGCGAAGGTCAACCGGCGCGTCGTTCAGATTACGGTCTTCACTTCGGCGAAGTGACAAGCTACCCGATGTCCGGGCTCCCGCTCCTGGAGCGATGGTTCCTCAACCCGGCAGATCTCCTTGTCCTTGCCGACCGGACATCTGGTGTGGAAGCGGCATCCGGGCGGAGGGTTCAGGGGGCTGGGCACGTCTCCCTCCAGAAGGATGCGGGACCTCTGCCGCTGGAGCCGAGGATTGGGGGTCGGGACCGCCGAGAGCAGGGCGTGGGTGTAGGGGTGCATCGGCGCGGCGAACAACCGGTCGGTGCTGGCCTGCTCGACGATCTTGCCAAGGTACATGACCGCCGTGTCGTCGCAGATGTGCCTGACCACCGCCAGGTCGTGGGCGATGAACAGGTAGGTCAAGCCGAGTTGGTCCTGGAGCTCTTCCAGCAGGTTGAGAACCTGGGCCTGGATGGAAACGTCGAGCGCAGACACCGGCTCGTCCAGGATCAGGAAGCTCGGGTTGAGAGCGAGGGCTCTCGCCACTCCGATCCGCTGCCGCTGTCCACCGGAGAACTCGTGCGGATACCTGTCGGCGATGTTGGGATTCATACCTACCAGAGCCAGCAGTTCTCCCACCCGCTTGGCCCGGTCGGTTCGGGACATGTCGGTATGAACCTGCAGAAGTTCGCCGATGGCAGCTCCTACGGACATGCGCGGGTTGAGTGAGGCGAACGGATCCTGGAACACGATCTGCATGTGGCGACGCAACTCCCGCAGCTGGCGGCGATCGGCCGCGATCACGTCGATCTGCTCGCTGTCTCCACCTTCCAGAGGACGCCGCAGGACTACCTCGCCGGAGGTCGGTTCGATGAGGCGGAGGATGCTGCGCGCCGTGGTCGACTTGCCGCATCCCGACTCGCCCACGAGGCCCATTGTGGTACCCGAGCGGATTTCGAACGAGAGCCCCGCCACTGCCGAGACCTCTCCCTTCCCCCCGCCGAAGACCCCACCCCCCACGGTGAAGGTCTTGACCAGATCACGAACGGATAGAGCGGTGTTGGAATCTGTCATCGGCGCGGCCTGCTGGTCCCATGGATCATGCGGGACTTATTCTACGCTTCCATCCGCGGCCCTGCCGCCGCTCGGAAAGTACCACCGATGCCTGACGGGCCGGCGCCATCGGCCCCTGCTCGTGTGGATAGTATGGACTGGGCACGCGCCTACGCGGCGGTGCCTCTACGCATTAGCGAGCAGAAAGGCGTATTGGGATGGCCGAAGATTTCCGTGGGAAGCTCGGAGGGTTGGACAAGATCGAACTCGAGGAGTTCTTGGACGGTGACTACCTGGCACGGGTGGCGTGCCTGACCCCGGACGGCGCCCCATACGTGATACCTCTCTGGTATCAGTGGGATGGAGAAGCCATCTGGCTGGTGGGCCGTCAGAGAGCAGTTTGGTGCGAGTTCATGAAGAACGACCCCCGGGTGTCCCTGGTGGTGGATGCCGCGCACAGCGAACCGGACGAGGCGGGGAGGAGCATGGAGATTCCCAAGGTCATCATGCAGGGAAACGCCGAGATCGTCGAAGAGCCCAATGTCGGCGGCAAGTGGGTCGATGTTGCCGAGGACATGTCGTACCGGTACCTCGGTCCGAACGGCCCCGAATACCTGACCGGCACCCTCCACCAGCCTCGCTGGCTGATAAAGGTGGTACCCACCGAGATCACAACCTGGCAGGGAGTCGGGTGGGCTCGCCGCTACTGGGTGGAAGGCACCGGCGGAGTCACCTACGAGGAGGCGCACGGCGGATAGCCCGCCCGATCCTTGGCCTGCTCGCCTGGGAGGATCCAAGGAGTTGGATTGCCGGTTTCGCTCCGCTCAACGGAGCAGCCGGGTGATCGACGGCAAGACCGGATGGCCGCCGAGCGGAGCGTCCCGGAACCGAACGGCCTTACCGGCACGCGCTTGAGAGTCCGGTGGCTTGGTCTTCGCCCAAGCGGAGTCCCCCCGCTCCCACCAACTGCTCAGGCCCAGCAATGGAGCCGGTTGCCGGTTGCGGATCCTCAAGGATCACCTAGGTACCGGTCTCGGGCCGAACGCTATCGGTGGAAAGACTCATGGAAATCGCACTGATGACCGAGCCCCAGACGGGGGGCACCTACGAGGATCTGCTCGCTCTCGCCCGATGGGCCGAGGAACTCGGGTTGGACGCCTTTGCCCGATCCGACCACTATCTCGACACGGAGGGATCCGTGCCAACAGCCGCGACGGACGCTCTCGCGACGATGGCCGGTCTGGCTCGTGAGACCGCGCGGATCCAACTCGTCGTGCTGGTGTCGCCCATTACCTTCCGACATCCAGCGGTGCTTGCCAAGACCGCGGCGACCATCGACCAGATGGCAGTGGGTCGTTTCGCCCTTGGGATGGGCACCGGCTGGATGGAGCGCGAGCACAACGCTTTCGGTATGGAGTTCCACAACCGGCGTGAACGATTCAGGAGACTGGGCGACGCACTCGGTTACCTACGGGCTGCCTTCCACGGCGGCGCGTACGCCGGTGAGTACTACAACCTCGAGGACTTCCCCGTCCTTCCCAGACCGAGCAGCGGCCTCGAGATCATCGTGGGCGGTGCAGGCCTCAGGAAGACACCTGCTCTCGCCGGACGGTTCGCCGACGAATACAACCTCATGATGGCGGACAGCAACGTGTTGGGTACTCGGATCGGGGCCATGCGGGACGCAGCCCGGTCCGCGGGTCGTGACCCCGACGCTATCAGGATCAGCGCCATGGCATGGACGGTGGTGGGTGTTGACGAGTTGGACTACCGGGAGCGCCTCGGAGAGGGAGGCGCCGCTCTCGGTCTCGAACCCGACGAATACGAAGCACTCTTGGAGAGGGAATCCGTCCCGCGAGGAACCCTCGATCAGTTGGCAACACAGATGGCGGCCTTGGCGGGAGTCGGAGTAGAGCGGATCTACCTAGAGATGCTCGAACCCCTGCCCGAGATCGACCGTGGAAGGCTGCGACAGATAATCGAGGTCATCCGTTCGCTCTGAAGACGGCCCGGAGAAGGATACGGGCCGGCGCCATCCTCGACAGTCGCGGGACCGGGATGAACGGTTAGAAGGTGCCGGTTGGCATCCATCCCACCGGGTCCTGATCGCCGCCGGTCAGGTAGCCCCGCCGCCGGTGAGTTCGGCCCTGTTCCGACACACCTGAACCGTGTTCTATATGCGACCCAAACGTTTCAGCCAACCAAGGGTAAAGGCGTTCCACTCGTCCATCATCTCGTAGAAGGCGATATGGCTGGACTCCGGCCCGGTGAACACATGCATGGTCGACCCCGGTATCCGTCGCTGCACCTCGAGGCCGTAGCGGGTCGGTACCTGCCAATCCACCTCCCCGGATGTGATGAGCGTGGGCACTCCGATCCGGTGGAGCCGGTCCAGGGTGTCATGGGTGCGGTCCGCATGGAAGTGCCCGAGCATCCCCTCCTTGCTGGGGGGATGGGGATTCTCGAAGATGAATCCTCGCTCGAATGCCTCCACATCCCCGGGCCGCTCGTTGATGAAGTGCGGGCTCGCCACCCAGAGCAGTGCGGTTCGTATGTACATCGGGAAGTCGCCGTGCAGCACTGGCAACTCGTTGGTGTCGATCATCCGGATGAACCACTCGTCCGACCTACCCCAGGTGCAATGGAGTTGGAGGGAGGCCACCTTGGAGGGGTGGTTGATGGCCAGTTCCTGAGCGGTGGCACTACCCAGAGAGAGTCCAGATACGTGGGCTCTCCCGATCCCCATGTGGTCGAGCAGGGCTGCCGCGTCATCGCCGAGGATTCTCATCGAGTAACTCGTCGGATCGGTAGGACGGGTCGACTGTCCCGTGCCCCGGGCGTCGTAGGTTATCACCGTGTAGTGATCACGGTAGGCGGCCACCTGCCCTGCCCATGTGGAATGGTCGGCTGCGGTTCCCATGATCAGCAGCAGGGGATCGCCGGTGCCCGCCTTCTCGTAGTACATGTCGATCCCGGTCGGGAGGGATGCGAACGGCATAGGTCACGCTCCTTCTTGAACCTGCGCCAACCCGGAGACCATCACCTCTGCCATCCGTTCAGGACGGATCCGGGGCTCGGGCACCGGTGCTCATCATTATCTTGACATCAGTTCGGCGCGCAGTGGCCAGGTCCTCGAACGCAGCCGCTATGTCCTCGAAACTCTCGACGCTCCCGATCAACGTGTGCAGGTCGAGCCGGCCCTCCGCGAGGTGTTGGGTGGCCTCCTCGAACACTTCGTCCGGGTAGCAGAAGCTCCCCACGACGGTCCTCTCGCTCGTAACGATGTCGAATAGGGGAACGGTCACCTCGGGAAGACCGAGCCCTACGAAACAAGTGACCGCGCCCTTGGGAATGCTCCGGATCGCGGTATGGGCGGTGGCGGAGATCCCGACCGCGTCGAACGAAGTATCGAACGGTCCGGCATCTTCTACCTCGCCGGGTCGCAGCGGCTCGAAGCCTGCAGCCACCGCGAGCGCCCTTCGCTCCGGGATGGGATCGGAGACCGCCACCCGGGATGCCCCTTCGAGCCGGCAGGTCTGGGCGATGGATTGGCCGATCATGCCGCCTCCCACGACGAGCACCGACCGTCCTGCCGCAACTCCTGCCCGCCGGGTGGCCTGGAGCGCCACCGCCATCGGCTCCACACCTGCACCCCACAGGAGGCTCAGGGACCCGAGAGGCACGACGCGGTCCGAGGGGACGACGATGGCGTCGGCGAATGCACCCTGGATGTCCGGTGTCACCCCGATCACTCGCAGCAGCGCGCAATGGTTGCCGGGACCGTGGCCACATGACCCGTCGCAGGGTAGGCCCGGATTGAACGTCACCGGCGTCCCTATGGGGGGGCTTTCGATCCCGGGTCCCAACGCCTCCACCCAGCCACTTGCCTCGTGGCCCATGATCATCCCCGGCGCGCGCCGTCCCGATTCGCCCGTGTAGCCGTGAAGGTCAGAACCGCAGATACCCACGTAGGCCATCCGGAGGCGGACCTCACCGGGACCCGGAGCCGGGCGCAGGCGGGTCTCGACGTGGAACCGGTGAGGCCCGTCGAAGACCAACACCCGCATGTCACTCCTCATTACATCTCGATATGTATCGGGGGACGGTGTTCCACCCAGGGGGCTACGGCCTCGTACGTTGCTCCCACTTGGAGCACAGTCGCTTCCTCGAACGGGCGTCCGGCGATCTGGAGACCGATCGGAAGGCCCTCGTCATCGAAACCGCATGGAAGGCTCAATGCGGGTTGAGCGGAGAGGTTGAACGGCGCAGTGGTTCTGACGTAGGCAATGGTCACATCCTCAACCATGCCGTCGAACTCGAATACCAGCTGGTCGGCCTTGGCGGCCGTGGCGGGCAGCGTGGGGGTGACCATCACGCTCAGGTTATCCCGCTCGAAAGCTGACCGGAGTGCGTCGCTGATGACCCGCCGGGCCCTGAGTCCCGCCAGGTAGTGGGAGGACGGAACGACCGTTCCGATTGTGAGGAGTTCACGTACGCCCTGGGAGATACGCTCCGGCTGCTCCCGCAGTAACCGCCGATGGTATGCGGCAGCTTCCGGGCCGACGATGGCGAACTCCGTTTCCACGGTGTAGTCCAGTTCAGGAATATGGACCTGCACAGGCTCCGCCCCCAAGGAGTCCAGTACTTGCACCGCCGCACCGAATGCTGACGCAACACCCTCCTGCAGGGGAGAGTAAGGCCCGCTGTCCAGCACTCCGATCCTCATCCCCTCGATCCCCCTGTCCAGGAAGGCAGCGAAGTCGGGCACCGGCTTGGGGCTCGTCGACGGATCGGCGCTGTCGTGACCGGCGATCGCTTGCAGGCTCACGGCACAGTCTGCCACCGTGGCCGCCAGCGGACCGATGTGGTCCAGGGACCAGGCCAATGCCTCCACGCCGGCCCTCGATACGCGGCCGTAGGTCGGCTTGAGACCGGCTATGCCGCACACTGAAGACGGGATCCTGATCGAGCCGCCGGTGTCGCTCCCCAGCGCCATCGGCACGACGCCGGCGGCAACCGCTGCTCCGGAGCCGCCGCTCGAGCCTCCCGGAAGGCGCGTTATGTCCCATGGGTTGGCAGCGGGGGCGCTGTATACGCCGCAGGCGAGTTCGTGGGTGGTGGTCTTGCCGACCAACACTGCTCCGGCTTGCCGTAGCCGGGCGACGACCGTGGCGTCTGCGGGTCGAGGATGGCCGGGATAGGCGGGAGAACCTGCCCGGGTGGGGAGGCCCGCCATGTGGATGATGTCCTTTATCCCGATCGGGATACCGGTAAGCAGGCCGGCTTCCCTCCCGGAGGCCAGGAGGGCGTCGGCTCGCTCGGCAGCGGTGAGAGCTCCTTCCGCATCTACCAGGCAGAACGCGTGAAGTCGATCGTTTACCTGCTCTATTCCGTCCAGAGCGTTCCGGGTCAGTGTTACCGAGGTGGTCGAGCCGTCCCTCAGCCGGCCGGCGGTCTGCTCGATCCACCCCCTGCGCATGCCCGTCAAAGCCAATCCGGGATGAATGAGGTCGGATCCTCGAGTGGTGAGGAGTCAAGTAACCGGTCAAGTACCTCGCCGGCCGACAACGACGCGGCCAGCAGTCGGTCGACGGTTGCGACATCGAAGGCCGGTCCTGTCAACCCGTTCCCTTCGAGTATCTGGGCGACGTCGGTGAGCGGCCGATCAACCATCGTTCACCACCGCTATGACGTCGACCTCCATCTTGAGCCCCGGCAGCCCGAGAGCCGCCGCCTGCATGGCGGTCACAGCCGGATACGGCCGGCCCTCGAATACTTCTCGACGGATGGGGAACTCCTCTGCGATCTCCCGGATGTCCTGCATGATGTACGTGACCTTGACTACGTCCGCGACGGAGCTTCCGGCCGCCTCCAGGATATCCGTGATGTTCTGCCACACTTGCCGGGCCTGCTCCGCAACCGTGTCACCGACGATCTGGCCTTCCCGGTCGAACGCCACCTGGCCGGCCAGGTAGATCGTGTTCCCCGCCCGTATCGCGTGGGAATAGGGCTCCGGCGGTGGGCTTAGAGCCCCGACTTCGACAGCTTCGATCACCAGTGGCTACCTCCTTGACACCGCCAGAGAGCATATACAATCCGAGCCGGCCTAAGGGAAAGTGGTTTCATGCGGATTGCGCGTTTCAGAACGGATCGAGGATCCGGTTGGGGTTTCGTGGACGGAGATACGGTGCGGCCGGTGGTCCGGGGACCGGGCTTGCTGGATGCACTCGGCGACCTGGACACCCTGCGGGAGTTGGAGCAGGAGTCGTCCGACCCGATACCGATCGGGGAGTCCGAGCTCCTGGCCCCGGTTCCGGATCCCCCCCAGTTCCTGGGAATCGGGCTCAACTACCGTGCCCACGCCGCCGAGTCCGGCGCCCCGGTACCGACCTCGCCGGTGAGCTTCCCCTTCTACAACTCCTCGATTGCGGGCCCGGGCGACCCTATCCTGCTGCCTCCCTTCACCGATGAGGTCGACTGGGAAGTGGAGTTGGCCGTGGTGATCGGGAAGCCCGCACGCGACGTGGCGGTCGAGGACGCCTTGGACTACGTAGCCGGCTACGTGATCGTCAACGACCTCTCCGCCCGCGACATACAGATGAGCGAGGGCCAGTGGAGCCGTGCCAAGTCGTTCGACACATTCAAACCGATGGGTCCCTGGATCACGACCGCCGACGAGTTGGGCGACGCCGGTGACCTTGACATCGAGCTATGGGTGAACGGGGTGCTGAAGCAGTCGAGCAGCACCTCGGACCTGATCTTCAACGTCCCGCAACTCGTGTCGCACATGTCGCAGTCCCTGACCCTCGGGGCGGGAGCCGTGATCTCGACCGGCACCCCCAGCGGGGTGGGGTTCGCCCGTACACCTCCGGAGTATCTGAGGCCCGGGGACGTGATAACCCTCGAGATCGAAGGGATCGGCCGGCTGACCAACCCGGTGGAAGCCGGCTGACAAGCGTCCCGCCGCACGCGAGCCGGCGGTAGGGTAGATGGCCGGAACGTAGGGAGGCACCCATGCCAACGGTCGAGGTCAACGGCGTAGACATCTGGTACCGCTTCTCGGGTGAGGGCGAGACCGTGGTACAGATCGGCGGTGCGGTCAGCGCCCACGAGGGCTACGAAACCATCACCCCGGGCCTGTCCGAGCACTACCGGGTGCTTGACTACGACCATCGTGGGTACGGGCTCAGCAGCCGACCCGATCAGCACTACACACTCGAGGTTTGGAGTGCCGATCTGGCCGCTCTGATGGACGTGCTGGGGGTGGAGAAGGCCCACGTCCACGGAGGTTCGATGGGGAGCTTCATCGCCCTCGACTTCGCGGCCCGCTATCCGCAGAAGGTGGACAAGCTGGTTATGGGAGCGGGCGCGGTGGCCAAGTGCGACGCCATGGGCGTCCACATGTTCCGGATCTGGCAGTACATCGCGTCGGCTTACGGTGTCGCATCCGAGGAACTCGCCCGCGAATTGCTGACCAAGGCCTTCGCGAGGCCCTTCCTCGACGAGATGGGCGAAGAGATCCTTTGGGCCACGAGGGACGTGCTGGAACGCAACACCGAGTTGAGCGTGTTCATCGACGCCTGCCAGGCAATGATCGATACCGATGTCCGGGACGTGCTGCCCCTGGTCGCTGCACCCGCGCTGGTGATGGTGGGCCGCCACGACATCCTGACGCCGATCGACGCCGGACCCGACGGCGCCGGGGCCAGATACGTGGCCGAGAACCTCCCCAACGGACGGATGGAGATCTTCGAGCACAGCGGCCACGCCCACTACGTGGAGGAAGCCGGACGGTCTATCGAGGTGATTCTCGACTTCCTGGCCGGTTGAGCGAAGCCGGGAAAGTCGCAGCGGTCATGGGAGACAGGGTAGGTTGGTGGAACCGGCAGAGGTGAGGGCTCACGACGGATCCGAAGAAGGTGTACCCCTGATCTTTAGGGAGCCACCGCGGGGACTGGCGCTTCCGAGCCGCGAAGCTCTGCCGGCTCGGATACAGACTGAACTCGAGGGCATCAACCTGGTGGAAGAAACTTGTGATCGAGAGGCGACGGCAAGCAGCGAGCGAGGACGCCGCGTGACGACAGCACTTGATGCATCCGAGATCGCCACTCTTCTCCTCCGGGAACGTAGCTCAGATGCCGTCCGGAAAACCTACCCGGGAGATACCAGACGCGGTGCTGCCGACTGGCCGGAAGTCGCTCCGAAGGTGTTTTCGCGGAATCGTCCCTGTCGGACGCAGGTCCGAGCATGAGGTTGAAGGGCAGAGCAGCGGTCGTCACCGGTGCCGGACAGGGGATCGGAGCGGCCATAGCCCGCCTCTTCGCCGAGGAGGGTGCCCGGCTGATCCTCGCAGACATGAGAAGCGGCCCCGCCAAAGATCTAGAGGCAGATATCCGCTCGGGTGGAGGGGAAGCACTGTTCGTAAAGACCGATGTCACTTCTGACGGGGACTGTCGGCGAATGGTCGACGCCGCGGTAGCTAGTTACGGTGGCTTGGACGTCCTCGTCAACAACGCCGGGATCGCCGGCAAGGGTACGGTCACCGAGATCGCCGAGGAGTCCTGGGACCGGGTGATGGCCGTGAATCTCAAGTCGATTTTCCTCGCGTCGAGACACGCGGTTCCCCACATGGAGCGCGGTGGTGGCGGTTCGATCGTATGCATCGCGTCGGTGGCCGGCGTGACAGGCGAGAAGGGTCAGGTGGCATACAACACTTCCAAGCACGGGGTCATAGGTCTCGTGCGCTGCATGGCTTTCGATCACGCGGCCGCGAACATCCGGGTGAATGCGGTGTGTCCCGGCGCGACCGAGACCCCGTTGCTCAGCCCGCTCACCGAGGAACGGCGCACCCGGTTGGAGGGGATGCACCTTATGGGCCGCCTGGGAAGACCGGAGGAGATAGCCAGGGCGGTCCTCCACCTGGCAAGCGACGAGTCATCGTTCACGACCGGAGCCGCCTACTTCGTGGATGGTGGCTACACAGCGATCTGATTCTCGGCGAGGAGCGATGTCGTGAAGATAGGTTTTATCGGGCTCGGCAATGCGGGGAGCAAGCTAGCGGGCAGCCTCCTGCGCAACGGCTTCGGCCTGGTGGTCAGGGATCTGGACCCCGACGCGGCCGGACCGTTCATCGAAGCCGGCGCGGGCTGGGCCGGCACGGGCAGGGATCTGGCACGCCGGAGCGATCTGGTCATCACCTGCCTGCCGTCTCCGGCTGCCGTCCGTTCGGTGATGGAGGACGAAGACGGAGTTCTGTCCGGGCTCGGACCGGGGAAGGTCTGGCTGGAGATGAGCACCACCGATGAGGCGGAGGTGCGGCGTCTCGGTGAGCAGGTGGCGATGGTCGGCGCCCGCCCCTTGGACGGACCGGTCTCGGGGGGTTGCCACCGGGCGGCGACAGGGAACATCTCGATCTTCGTGGGAGGGGAGCGCGAGGACTTCGAGAGAGCGCTTCCGGCGCTCACCGCGATGGGGCGACGCATACTCCATGTGGGCCCGCTCGGCGCCGCGTCCGTTCTCAAGGTGGTGACCAACTATCTGGCCTCGGTCCACCTGGTCGCCCTGGGTGAAGCGATGATGGTGGCCCGCCGGGTCGGCATGGATCTCGGCACGACTTACGAAGCAATCCGCATCAGCTCCGGCAACTCGTTCGTGCATGAGACCGAGTCCCAGGTAATCCTC
Source organism: bacterium (assembly GCA_026710435.1). GTDB lineage: Bacteria > Actinomycetota > Acidimicrobiia > Spongiisociales > Spongiisociaceae > JAPPFW01. Next base: position 44,938 of record JAPOQZ010000179.1, read on the forward strand.
AACGGAAGCTACAACATCAACTTCACGATGGACCTGGTAGTGAAGGACATGTCGCTGTTCCAGCAACTCGCCGACCGCCAGGACACGCCCCTCGAGCTATCGCCACTGGTACTCGACATCTTCCGGCGGGGGGAGAAGTTGTACGGATCTCGTGCCTGGTCGTCCGGAATCGTGCGCGTCCTCGAGGATGCCTGCGGGGTGGACCTGCGTGCGCCGGGGTTTCCGCCCGAACTGGTCGACGACGAACCCGAGGAAGAGGGCTACGAAGTCGTTCCCGGACCGACGTAACGCCTGGCCACCCGGGTGTTGATATTGGTGAGCACCTCGTAGGGGATGGTGCTCGCCCAGCGGGCCACGTCGGCAGCGCTGATCGATGCGTCACCCTGGGATCCGATGAGCACCACCTCGTCACCGTTGTACGCCTCCCCGCCAGGCCCGATGTCGACCATGAACTGGTCCATGCACACTCCACCGACTATCGGGCGGCGGCGACCCCCGATGAGCACCGCGCCCCGATCCGAAAGGGAGTGGAAGTAACCGTCACCGTATCCGGCGGGGACCGTGACGATGCGCGTGTCTTCGTGTGGGGCCCAAGCAGCGCCGTACCCGACCGGGTAACCGGCTGGCTGCACCTTGAAGAACACGACCCGCGACTTCCAGCTGAGCACGGGCATCACATCGATCGTCCTGCGCACCTCCTCCGACGGATATAGACCGAACAGGAGGAGACCGGGACGTACCAGATCGAGGTACGAGTCTGAATGCTGGAGAATGGCTCCCGAGTTGGCAATGTGCAGCTTCGGAGTGGGAATACCGCGTGATCGATAGAAGGACACGCAGCTCCGGAACACGTCCAGTTGCAACCGAGTCTGTTCCGGATCCTTCCTGTCCGCGGTGGCGAAGTGGCTGTAGACCCCGTCGACCTCCACATGCTTCGCTTGCAAGCCGGCCTCGAACATCGCCGGAGCGGTCTCCGGCCGCATACCGATCCGGCCCATACCTGTATCGACCTTGAGATGGACCCGGGCGACCACTCCCAGCGCCTCAGCCGCCTGGTTCACCTCGCGGAGCTTGTGCACGGACGAAGCGGTAATGGTCAGGTCGTAACGCAGGAACTGGGGGATCTGGCTGCCGTCGATCCCTCCCATGACCAGGATGGGACACCGGATTCCGGCCCTCCGGAGTAGTGCACCCTCCTCGAGGAACGCTACCGCCAATCCTGCCGCACCCAGGGTTTCCAGATGTCTGGCGACGTGGACCAAGCCATGTCCGTAGGCATTGGCTTTCAGCACGGGGAGCATCCGGGCCTTGCCCACCGCCTGCTCGACGGCGCGGTAGTTGGCGGTCAGTATCCCGAGGTCGATCTCGGCATACGTGGGACGGGACAGGCTGGGGTCGTCGACCACCGTAGGTTCGAACATCGTTGGCGACAGGGTACCGTTAGCAGAGGTCAACAAGGAGGCCGACGGGTTTCGGATGGCACAAAGAGAGCGGCCGCGGTTCTTCGACAGCCGGGCTGCCTACATGATGTTCGTGACCACTACCACCGAGAAGACCGAGGTGGCAGCCCGAATCGCCCGAGAGGCCGCCCTCGTCGATCCCGGACCGTACGCTCTGCGTGTGTTCGACGCCGGGATGGGGGACGCCACGGTTCTCACCGATGTGATGCGCAACCTCCACGCCTCGTTCACCCACGTACCCTGGCTGGTGGTCGGCAAGGAGATAAGCCTCGAGGATGTGCGTCTGGCTCTCGAGAAACTCCCGGACCGCTTCCACGAACATCCGGAGTTGGTATTCGCAGCAACCAACATGACCTACCGTGAGGCTCCGGACCTCCGTCCAGGAGGCACCAAGCCTGAAGTCGCCTGGCGTACCACTGCCCTTGAAGGATCCACCACTGTCGGCTTCGCCCGCCAGATCCGCGCCACTCTGAGCACCGTCATTGAGGACTGGGAGGTACGAACCAGCCCGAAGACCGGCAATCCCATCTATGTGAGACCTGCCGTCCATGTCCTCTACCGCAAGGACCGCGAGTTCATCCTCAGGCAGGTTCTCCCTGAGTTGGGCAGGTACCAGGGAACATACGATCTGATCATCGCCTCCCAGCCTTACAGAGCCCGCACTTCCGCCGAGCACAAGGTACGGACGGTCATCCGGCCATTGTCCCGAGCCATTGCCCCAGGTGGCCGCCTGCTCGGCATCCACTCCTACGGACACGATCCGGGCATCGATATCATCAGAAACCTGTGGCCCGACGAGAACCCCTTCTGGACCGATCGACATGCTCTCCTGGCTGAGGCCGCCCACCAGTTGGCGGGACCGGACGACCGCGGTCTGGTAATGGAGCCCCTTCAAGACTGCGCCTCGATCTTCCGCTACTCGATGCGTCCGATGGCGGTCGAGGCTCAGGAACACATCGCCACTCCGTCGATCCTGGCTGCATGGAATGCCGCGGCGTACGTCGCGCAGATCGATGAGCAGCGGATGGCCGGCGCCGTGGAGTCGGGCGCCTACATAGAGGCGACCAGATCCGTTATCGAGCGGCACGGAGGGGTGTGGTTCAACAACGAGAGCTACGTGATCCACCGGGTGGAGTCGTGAGATCAGAGGCATCGTGGAATGACAGCATCACCGCGGTGCGGGGGGTGGAGGTCGGCCACTGGACTTCCGCCGAACACGGCACCGGCGTCACCGTACTCCAGTTCCCCGAACCTAACGTTGCGGCTTCCGAGGTGCGGGGCGCGGCACCGGGCAGCCGCGAGACCGCCCTGTTGCGGCCGGGAATGCGGGTGCAGCAGATCCAGGCGCTGGTCCTTACCGGGGGATCGGCTTTCGGGTTGGCCGCCGCCGACGGGGTGGTCAGGGAACTGGAAGCCGCCGGCCGGGGACATCCGACCCCCAACGGGCCGGTCCCGATCGTCCCCGCTGCGGTGATCTACGACCTCCGCGGGACGTCCGGCTTCCGGCCAGGAGCGAGGGAAGGGGCACTGGCCTTCCGCAACAGCTCCCGGAACCCGGTCCCGGTCGGACGGGTCGGCGCAGGAAGGGGCGCCACGAGTTCGCAGTGGAGGGGTCCCGACGCGGTCCGGCCCTCCGGTCTGGGGTCGGCCGCCGTGGATGTGGGCGGCGCCGTGGTGGGTGCGCTGGCCGTCGTGAACCCGGTCGGGGACGTGTTCACGCTGGAAGGATCGCCTCTCACGGGCGGTGATCCTGTTCCCGGCCCTCCCTTCTCCGCGCTGGCGGCGCGTACCAACACCACCCTGGTAGCGGTGGCGACCGATGCCCGCCTGCGGAGAACCGATCTCCTCAGGCTCTGCGTGCGTGCCCAGGACGCAGTGGCGGTCTGCGTACGCCCCGCCCATACCCGATATGATGGCGACGCGGTGTTCGCCGTCTCGTGCGGAGCAGCCGAGGGAAACCCCGACTCGTTGGGCGAGGCCGCGTTTGTTGTGGCCGGGAGGGCGATAGAGACAGCGGTTCTCTCCTCTCGGGCCGGAGGTTCAGAGATAGCGGAGAAGTGATATGAGCGAGGTCGATGTCGAGACACGGCTGGCTGAGTTGGCGGTTGATGCCTCCGTCTGCACCGCCTGCCGCCTGAGCGAGACTCGCACCCAGGCCGTGTTCGCGGACGGCTCGTCCGTCGCCGACATCATGTTCATCGGCGAGGGACCCGGCTTCTACGAGGACCGTGAGGGACTGCCCTTCGTCGGCAAGGCCGGCATGCTACTCAACCGGCTGTTGCGCCAGGTGGGTCTGAGCCGTGCCGACGTCTACATCGCCAACGTGGTCAAGTGTCGACCTCCGGGCAACCGGGACCCGCGTCCGGACGAGATCGAGGCGTGCAAGCACTTTCTGGTCGAGCAGATCAAGCTGGTGGATCCGGTGGTCGTGATGACCATGGGCAACTTCTCCACCAAGCTGTTGCTGAATACAGCTACCGGTATCACCAGAACCCGCGGCACCGTGTACCCGTGGTGGAACCGGGTGGTGATCCCGACCTTCCATCCTGCTGCCGCGTTGCGAAGCGGGCCGGCGATGATGGATACGATCCGGGGGGACTTGGAGTTGGCGGTACGGACCGTCAGGCAAGGGATGGAGGGTTCCTCCCCCGCGGAGGAGGAACCGGATGGCGGCGGCGACGACCCGGTCGGACAGCAGCCGGAGCAACTCGGCTTGTTTGGATGATCCTCCTGGAGACGACCACCGCAGCCGAAACACGGAGGCTGGGCAGGGCGCTGGCAGCGCTGGTCCGCAAGGGAGACATCATCCTTCTGACCGGTTCGCTCGGCACGGGCAAGACCGTTCTCGCGGCCGGAGTAGCCGAGGGTCTCGGGGTGACAGAAGCCCTCGTATCTCCGAGTTTCGTACTGGCGCGAACCTACAGCGACGGGTTCATGCCCCTGGTGCACGCAGACGTGTACAGGGTCGGATCGTCGGCCGAGTTCGAAGATCTGGACCTGCTGGATGCGAGCAGGGACGGGTTGCTGATGATCGAGTGGGGAGACTCGGTTTCCGCTTTGCTTCCCGACACGTATCTGACGGTCGAACTGTCCGGTACGGGTGACGGGCCCCGGACCATCCGCCTCGATCCTAGGGGAACCTGGTCGGACCGTTCACTGGAGGAGTTGGTGGAAGTGTCCGAGATGGGGCGCCCGCTATGAAGATCCTCGGGATAGAGTCCGCCACCGGTGCTTCGTCGGTGGCTCTCGTGGACGACCGGCGGGTCGTCGCGTCCGCGAGCCGGGCGGGCAGGATGGGACACGAACGCTTTCTCGTCCCCGCCATCGACTTCTGCTTTTCCCAGGCAGGTTGGGAAGCCGACCAGCTCGATGCCATCGCCGTGGACGTCGGTCCGGGGTTGTTCACCGGTATAAGGGTGGGCATCGCCACGGCCCAGGGTCTGGCCGCCATGCTGGGTATCCCCATCATGGCGGCATCGTCGCTCGACGCGCTGGCGGTCCGGGCTGCTACCCGCCACCGGCATATCTGGTCGGTAGTCGACGTGCGCCGGGGCGAAGTCGCCGTGGCGGGGTACCAGCCGGTACCGGGCGGGGCGGTGATGGACTCGCCGCCCGAGTTGGTGAGCTACGAACATCTCCGGGGAATCCTCGCTTCCGATCCGTATGACGTGCTGCTGGTCGGCGACTGCGGGGTCCTGCCTCCGTCGGTACTCCGGGGCATGCACCGGGTCAAGACCGGAATGCCTCGCTATCCCTCGGCCTCCGCACTGAGCCGGCTCGTCACGGCAAGGGTGGAACGGGGTGAATACGGCGACAGTGACATAAGGCCTATGTACATGCGGGAACCGGACGTCACCCTGGGCTCGGTTCACCGGAGGGTGGCCGGTCTATGGGGTTAGCCGACCGTCCCTCGGTCCGGAGAATGCGCCCTTCGGATCTCGGCCAGGTGATGGAACTGGAACGGGCGACCTTCCGGACACCCTGGTGCCGCGAGGTCTTCGAGAATGAGATGGAAGCACCCGGACGTTGTTACCTGGTAGCCGAGCACTCGGACCGGGTGGTGGGTTACGGGGGCCTGATGGTGGTGGATGACGATGCCCACGTGAACACACTGGCCGCGCTCCGCCCGAGTCCGGTTCCGGCTATCGGAACCCGGCTGATGCTATCCCTCGTGAACCGTGGTCTGGAGAGCGGCGCCCAGCACCTTAGCCTCGAGGTCAGGGCCTCCAACCGGCGAGCTCAGGAGTTCTACCGGAAGTTCGGTATGGCACCGGTCGGCGTGCGGAAGCACTACTACCAGGACGACGACGCCCTGATCATGTGGGTGCACGACATCGGGGGCCTCGAGTACCGCCATCGGCTCGACCGGATCAGGGAGGCCCTACCGTGAGCGGACCCTTGGTCCTCGCCTTCGAGACCTCGTGCGACGAAACCGCCGTGGCGGTCGTGCGGGGGAGGAAGGTCCTGTCGAACATCCTGTCCTCGCAAGTCGACATGCACGCCCGCTTCGGTGGTGTCGTACCGGAGGTGGCGGCGCGCGCCCACGTCGAGGCGATCCGATCGCTCACCCACCGGGCGCTGGGCGAGGCCGGAGTCCATCCTGATGACCTCGACTGCATCGCCGCCACCAGAGGACCGGGCCTGGTCGGCGCCCTCCTGGTCGGCTTCTCGTTCGCCAAGGCGATGGCGTGGAGCAAGCGCATCCCCTTCCTGGGGATCGACCACATGGAGGGTCACCTCTTCGCTCCACGGATCGACTTCGACGCCTTCCAGCCTCCCGCGGTGGTGCTGCTCGCCTCCGGAGGTCACAGCCAAGTGGTTCTGGTCGAAGACTGGGGGGACTACAGGGTTCTCGGCCAGACCCTCGACGATGCCGCCGGCGAGGCATTCGACAAGCTGGCCAGGTTCATGGGACTCGGGTTCCCGGGCGGGCCCGTCATCGATTCCCTGTCGGAGAAGGGCGACCCGGAGACCATCAGGTTCCCGAGAGCGCTCCCGCACCGGCGGTACGACTTCTCATTCTCCGGTCTGAAGACCTCGGTCGTGACCCGCTTGGAGAAGGCCCGGGCGGCCGGCGTGCTCCCCAGGAGGGAAGACGTGGCCGCCTCCATCCAGGAAGCCATAGTGGATGTACTGGTACAGAAAACCATGAACGCCGTGGAGGACCACCGCGTCCCGATCGTGGGTGGCGGCGGGGGAGTCCTCGCCAACCGTCGGCTACGCACCCGGCTCCAGGAAGAGGCCGATCGCCGGGACGTGGGCCTGTTCCTACCCAGACCGATCATGTGCACCGACAACGCGGCCATGATCGGCGCAGCCGCAGGGTTCCGTCTGGAGCGGGGAGAGAGGACCGGATGGGGAGCGCCGGTCGACTCGGCACTGGCGCTCTGACCGGCTAGCCCGGCGGTCCGCACACACTCACACCTGGGGATTAGCACTCGCGAGCAGGGTCTGCTAACTTAGCGCTCGAAGCGTACGACTGCTAATCCGCCTTGAGCGGATACCGGCTGGTCCCAGCCGTGAGCAGTGTACATGCAATAGTCAGTAACCCGTTCAAGGAGGACTTCGGATGAATCTGAAGCCACTCGGCGGCCGTGTCATCGTCAAGCCCAACGAGGACGACGAGCAGCGGACCCCGTCGGGTCTGGTAATCCCGGACACGGCCAAGGAAAAGCCGCAGACCGGCACCATCCTGGCAGTAGGACCCGGTGACCGTAACGACAGTGGAGAGATCATCCCCCCGGATGTGTCCGAGGGAGATGTGGTTGTCTACTCCAAGTTCGCCGGCACCGAATTGAAATACGAAGGCGATGAATACCTGATCCTCGCGTCCCGCGACTTGCTGGCGATCGTCGGCTGACGGTTGAGGTAGGACAGGATTAGAGGAAGGAAACGAAATGGCAGCGAAGGATCTTCGTTTCAACGAGGACGCGCGGCGCGGTCTTGAGGCGGGCGTGAACAAACTCGCCGACGTGGTCAAGGTGACCCTAGGACCCAAGGGCCGCAACGTCGTGCTCGAGAAGAAGTGGGGTGCTCCGACGATTACTAACGACGGAGTAACCATCGCCAAGGAAATCGAGTTCGACGACCCGTGGGAGAACATGGGCGCCCAACTCGCCAAGGAAGTAGCCACCAAGACCAACGACGTGGCAGGCGACGGCACCACGACGGCGACCGTGCTCGCCCAGGCCATGGTCCGGGAAGGTCTCCGTAACCTGGCCGCCGGAGCGAACCCCATGGGTCTCAAGCGGGGTATCGAGTCGGCCGTCGGAGCAGTCGTCGATTTCATCGGGGACTTCTCGAAGGACGTCGAGACCACTGAGGAGGTCGCCGCGGTGGCGGCCATCTCGGCAGCTGATCCCGAGATCGGAACCACGATCGCCGAGGCGTTCGAGAGTGCCGGCAAGGACGGCGTGATTACGGTCGAGGAAGGCCAGACCTTCGGACTCGAACTCGAGTTCACCGAGGGCATGCAGTTCGACAAGGGCTACATCTCGCCCTACTTCATCACCGATCCCGACAGTCAGGAAGCAGTGCTGGAAGACCCTTATATCCTGATCGCCAACCAGAAGATCAGTTCGGTCAACGACATGCTTCCGGTGCTTGAGAAGATCATGCAGACTGGGAAGCCGGTGATGGTGCTTGCCGAAGACGTCGAGGGCGAGGCCCTGGCAACCCTGGTGGTCAACAAGATCCGCGGTACTTTCGCGTCCCTGGGAGTCAAGGCCCCCGGGTTTGGCGAGCGCCGCAAGGCTATGTTGCAGGACATCGCGATCCTCACCGGCGGAACGGTGATCTCCGAGGAGGTCGGTCTCAAGCTCGACGGAGTGGCTCTCGACATGCTGGGCCGGGCCCGCAGGGTGATCGTGGCGAAGGACAACACCACGATCGTCGATGGCGCCGGCGCCGAGTCGGATGTCAGGGCTCGGATCAAGCAGATCGAACGCGAGATCGAGAACACCGACTCCGACTGGGACCGCGAGAAGCTGCAGGAGCGCCTGGCCAAGTTGGCCGGTGGCGTGGCCGTCATCAAGGTCGGCGCAGCGACCGAGGTAGAACTCAAGGAGAAGAAGCACCGGATCGAGGATGCCGTATCCGCGACTCGGGCTTCTGTCGAGGAAGGCATCGTGGCCGGCGGAGGGGTTACCCTGCTCCGTGCCCAGACCGTCGTTGACGGAATCGACGGCGGAGACCACGACGAGCAGGTTGGCCGTTCCATCGTGCGTCGCGCTCTGGAGGAGCCCATCCGCCAGATCGCCGACAACGGCGGCTACGAGCCCGGTGTAGTGGTTGACAAGGTCCGCCAAGGCGACCATGCGTTCGGCTTCAACGCCAGCACCGGCGTCTACGAGGACCTCCTAGCGGCTGGCATTCCCGATCCGGCCAAGGTGACCCGGTCGACCGTTCAGAACGCAGCTTCGATCGCGGGGCTGCTCCTGACCACATCGGCTCTGGTCGCGGAGCACAAGGAGGAGTCGCCTCCTCCGGCCGGTGACCACGGCCACGGCGGCGGTCCACCTGGAATGGACTTCTAGACCTAGGTCCATAACGGGTTACCTCCCGAAAAGAACCGGTGCGGCCCGTCCTCCGGGACGGGCCGCACCGCGTTCGTCCTACGGTGGGAGCGGTATGTCCAGGGGTTTTCGCCTTGTCCATCCGGCCCACTCGGGACGGGAATCCGCAATGCGTCCTGCCCGGCTGTCTATAGTGCCGCGGATGCACGACTCATCCCTCACCCAACCCCTGCCCCGACTCGACCTCGCTCTCAAGCCAACGCCGCTCGAGGAGTTCCCCCGCCTGAGAGAAGCTTGGGGTGGCCCCCATGTCTGGGTCAAGCGGGACGACCTGACCGGCTTCGGCCTGTCGGGCAACAAGGTCCGCAAACTGGAATTCCACCTGGCAGCAGCCAGGGAGGCCGGCGCCGACACCGTGATCACCTGTGGGGCGGTCCAGTCAAACCATTGCCGGGCAACCGCCCTCGCCTGCGCCCGGTTCGGATTCGACGTACGCCTCATCCTCCGCACTCTCGACGGGAGGAAACCCGACCGGGCAGTCGCAAACCTCCTCATCAACTCCCTTGCCGGCGCCAGTATCCGCTACATATCCGTGGACGAATGGGACCAGAGGGACGAGATCATGGCGGAGGAAGCGGCCGACCTGGCCGCCGCGGGACGCACCGCGTGGGTGATCCCTCAGGGTGCATCCGACAGGCTCGGCATGTGGGGCATGAACCTCGGCTTCCGGGAGTTGATCGACCAGATACCCCAAGAAATCGGGTCCGATGTGGCCGAGATCTGGCACACGGGCTCCTCCGGAGGTACGACTTCGGGGTTCGGATGGGCAGCGGACCGGACGGGTTTCAGCACTCCCATCGTGGCACTCTGCATATCCGAACCGGCCGAATCCCTGGTTGCCCGCGTCACCCGGATCTGGAGGTCCGGCGTGAAAGCCTTCGGCGGTGAGATGCCGGCCCCACCGCTGGAATACCTTGACCGCTACCTGACCGGAGGTTACGGACAGGTCACGGATGAACTGGTGGAGACCCAGGCCGAAGCCACCCGGCTGACCGGGCTTCTCTTCGACCCGATTTACACCGGCAAGACGGTATACGGATTGCGGAAGGAGATCGCGGCGGGCCGGTTCGCCGACGACGACCATGTGGTTTTCTGGCACACGGGAGGTGGGTTCGGAGCCCTGGTCGGATAGCAACCGGTTGCCGGTGGCCAACTCCCGCTTGGTCGTGTAGGCCGGCGGCCCCTCTATCGGCCAGATGGTTCAGACGAGGGCCGCGGCTTGCTCCATCCACAGGGTCAACTGTCCCTCGTCGAGCCCGGTCTTCTCGGCAAGATCCTTGGCATCGGCGATGGCGAGTTGGGTAACGGTGGTAATGCCGACCGATCTGAGACGCGCGGCATCTTCGGCCGGCACTCCGAGAGCGTGTACGAGGTCCGTGGACGGGGGGGCGTCGGACGCGGGTTCCGGTGCAGGTTCAGGGGTCTGTGGCTCGCGGTTCAGTGTCATTCCCACGAAGCGGTGCCGTATGAGCCAGCCTACCGCTCCGATGCCGCCCACGAACGCAAAGAACCTTATGAAGCGCTTCATGGCTCGCCGGTAACCTCCCAAGCTCCGTATCCCCGGGGCTTCGATGACTGAGTTCGGGCCTTTCGACCTCAGGTCAATCGTAACCACCCCTGATCACTATTGCGTCGCCACGGGACTCCGTTAGCCTCGCAACTGAACACACAGACCCGGCGTAGCGGATGTTGCCCGATAGCCTTGAAGCTGATGCAAGGTGGTTTTGCAGTCGGCGAACCGCTCCCGGTTGGTTCCTGCCACCCACACGGACAAAAGACGATTGGAGAGTTCGGATTGAAGATCGACCTTTATCTCCCGGACGACCACCTGACAGAGGTTCCCCGTCAGGCTGCCCGGGCCGTGGACATCGGATACGACGGCATATTCACGCCCGACACTTCTCATGACCCGTTCCTCCGGATAGCGGTCGCAGCACCGGTCGCTCAGGACTTGGATCTCGGCACGGCCGTAACTGTCGCCTTCGCGCGATCTCCGATGACAGTGGCGCAGACCGCGTGGGATCTCGCAGAGCTCACAGCAGGCAGGTTCCTCCTTGGGCTGGGAACCCAGATCAAGGCTCACATCGAGCGGCGGTTCTCCATGCCCTGGGGAGCGCCCGCCAGGCGGATGTCCGAATACATCACGGCTTTGCGAGCCATCTGGAACTCATGGCAGAGCGGTGAACCCCTCCGGTTCCGAGGGGAGTTCTACTCCCTCACCCTGATGACACCGTTCTTCGACCCGGGACCGATCGACCATCCGTCCATTCCGGTATATGTAGCCGGCGTGGGACCCCGCATGTCCCACCTAGCCGGGGAGATGTGTGACGGCTACCACGTGCACCCCTTCCACACCGTTCGTTACCTGCAGGAGGTGACGCTCCCCGCGATGCGAGAAGGCGCGAGGCAAGGAGGTAGAACGCTTGACCAGATCGAGATGGCCTCGAGCGTCTTCGTAGTCACGGGCCGGGACCGGAGGGAGATGGAAACCATGCGTCGCCAAGTCAGTCAGCAAATCGCCTTCTACGCCTCCACACCGGCGTACCGGCCCGTCCTCGACTCGCACGGATGGAACTTCGGCCCGCGCCTGACCGCCCTGTCGAAACGGGGACAGTGGGACAGGATGGCGGATGTGATCACCGACGACGTGGTCTCGGAAGTAGCCGTCGAAGCACCGATCGACGAGTTGGGTGACGCCATCCGTGACCGATACGAGGGCATCCTGGACCGGGTCGGCCTGTATGCAGTCGGCAGGGGGACAACCCCCATCACTGACAGCCAGATGTCAAGCATTGTCTCCGCGATACGGGGCGGATGACTCGGACCTCAGCCGTCCCCGAAACCTGTCGGGTCGGTCTCCGTCCGGCCCGTTCACGTTACGCGAACTCGTTTCGGTACCGCGGGTCCCGTGGTTGGTCTGTGGGGCGGCGGTGGGATATGGCGCCGCAAGCGCCGCCTATGGCAAGGACTCGCCGACGAAGGCGTACCCGCAGGGTACGTTGAGGAGGCAGGACGCAGCCAGAGGCGTCGATGGCGGTCCAGAGCACGCCGCCCGCAACGCAGACCGACCACGTTCAAACTAGCCTGCCCGACGGGAAGGAGGGAAGAGTGACGGCCAGCCCAGATCCGTTCCAGGATGTGTTCCGTGACATCATGTCGAGATTCGCGGCCAGCGTCACCGTCGTGACCAGCTTCGCGGGGGACCGCCACCACGGCCTCACCGTCTCAGCCTTCACGTCGGTCTCGCTTGACCCGCCTCTCATACTCATCTGTATCGATCACACCTCCCACAGCGTCGCCGCGCTACGCGTTGCCGGAGGCTTCACCGTCAACATGCTGCAAGAGGGCACCGGGGAGGTTGCGAGAAAGTTCGCCTCGAAGGACCCCGACAAGTTCACAGGCCTCGCAAGCACGAGGCCAGAGTACCGGGGAGCGGGTCTGGTCCTTTCCTCCGAGTCGTACGCCTCCCTCGAGTGCCGCACTGTCAAGTCCGTGGAGGCAGGCGACCACACGGTCTTCATCGGCCACGTCGAGAACGCCCACAGCCATCGCCCTGCTAAACCGCTTCTCTACTGGCAGAGGGACTTCCACCGTCTGATGCCCGACTAGCCCCGACTCTCCTTCGACCCGACACACCCATGTGAATCAGGCCACCTCAACCTCAAATTTGAGGGGCAGGACAGCACATACCCGGCGGGTGAACGGGGCGCGCCGGCAATACCGGGCCATCGGGTCACGAACAATTACCCGCAGGAGTCTGTACCTCTCTGTCCATACACCCGTCGCGGTTGCCGCAAAACTTGGGGGAACCATGACTGCGACGGTTGACGGCTCTACGGATGCGACCAGCGGTCTTTCGGGTTTCGAACGATGTCCGGCTTGCACGTGACCGGAGTCGGGTCCGCCTCTCCGCACGACCTCTAACGAGAACGCGAGAGAGCCCCTTCCCTCCGCCCTCCCGCTCAGGCATCCAGGTCGTGGTCGATGAACGCCTGCAGGTTGGCTGCGTCGAGTTGGCCCTGGATCTGGCGGGCAACGGTACCGTCGGCAGCGATCAGGTAGGTGACCGGAAGTCCTACGAACGGGTAACCGGCCTTGACGGTGAGGTGTTCGTCGATCCCCATCGGGTACGAAGCCCCCACCTCGGCAGCGAACGCTTCGGCGGGCCCGCGCGCGTCCTCCACCGCCGCTCCGACGAAAGCCACATCCGGATTCGCTTCGGCGACCCGGGAGAACTCCGGTATCTCGCGCCGGCACGGGGTACACCAACTGGCCCATAGGTTCAAGACGACGGGACGGCCGTCGACCGACAGATGCTGCGATAGCACGAACTCGGAACCGTCGAAGAGGGGTAGGAGAATGTCCGGAGCGGGCTCACCCGCCAGCGCGCCCCGGGGGAAGTTCTCGACGTCGACGACAGGTCCAGAGTCCTCCTCCGGGGGCGCCGCGCTCCCGGAGGGAGTCGGGTCGGTTCCTTCCGGAACCTCGTTGCCGCTCAGGACCAGTACCCCGGCCGCGAGCAGCGCCACCAGAACGACTGCCGCGGCAAGGGCGGTTCGTCGGGAACGCCAGTGAGAGCCGCTTCGCTCGGTGTCGCCCGCCGGATCCCCTTGTGCCTCTTTCACATGCAGAGAATACCGGCGGTAGGCATGTAACAGGACGCACCGGAACAGACTGGCGGTTGGCCCTGCGGCCGGCAGGCTCGCCCGTTGCCCACCGTCCGGGTAGCCGGAGGATCCTCACCAGCCTGCCGCGCTTCTCCGACCGTTTCATCTCCGCCTCACCGAGTGTCTTCGGCACTGCAACCCCGGGCCGGTGCCGCAGGATGGCTCCTCCCATACCGTGGCTACGAAGACTCGGTAGGCCCTTGGGGGAGAGGCGTCCCGGCTCAGTCGTCCCCCGGGCCTGCTATCCGGCGGTCGCCATCTCTTTGAGGACGGTGTGGAGTATGCCTCCGTTGCGGTAGTAGTCCACTTCGACCGGGGTGTCCATCCGCACCACGGTGGTGAACGACCCTTCGGAACCGTCGAGACGACGTACCGTAACCTCCACCTCCTGACGAGGTCGAAGGCCGTCGTTGATGTCGATACCGAACTCCTCAGTCCCGTCCAGTCCGAGCGAATCGGCGCTCTCGGCAGCCATGAACTGGAGCGGGAGGATTCCCATGCCGATCAGATTCGAGCGGTGTATCCGCTCGTAGCTCTCAGCTATGACGGCCCTCACGCCTAGCAGGAATGGACCCTTCGCAGCCCAGTCCCGGCTGGAACCCATCCCGTAGTCGATACCGGCCAGAACGATGGTCGGGATCCCCGCCGACCGGTAACTAGTAGCCGCCTCAAAGATCGTCTTGACGTTCCCGTCCGTGAAGTCGGTGGTCCAGCCGCCCTCGGTACCGGGTGCCAGGAGATTACGTACCCGCAGGTTGGCGAAGGTTCCGCGAGCCATCACCCGATCGTTGCCACGCCGGGATCCGTAGCTATTGAACATCAACTCGGGCACACCGCACTCCTTGAGGTATGCACCGGCCGGGGTCCCGGCCGGGATGGCGCCGGCCGGTGAGATGTGGTCGGTCGTAACCGAGTCTCCGACCATGACCAGCACGCGGGCACCGTCTATCGGCTCGATGACCCCCCTCTCGGGAGTGAGGCCGTCGAAGAACGGCGGGGCCTGGATGTAGGTGCTGGACGGATCCCAGTCGTAGAGATCGGACGTCTCGGTACCGATCTCCTGCCACTCAGGAGGCCCTTCGAAGACCGTCCCGTACTGTTCGGTGAACTGCTCCGGCGTGATGGCCCGGGACACGATGGCTGCGATGTCGGAGGGGGCGGGCCATATATCGCGGAGATAGACGTCATTGCCATCGTGACCCTGGCCGAGCGGCTCCGTCATGAGATCGATGTCGATCCTCCCCGCCAACGCGTACGCCACGACGAGAGGTGGCGACGCGAGGTAGTTGGCCCTGATGTGGGGGCTGATCCTGCCTTCGAAGTTCCGGTTGCCCGACAGGACGGAGGCCACCACCAGGTCGTGGCTCTCGATGGCTTCGGCTACCGGTTCGGGAAGGGGACCCGAATTGCCTATGCACGTCGTGCAGCCGTAGCCGACGTTGAAGAATCCGATCGCTTCGAGGTCCTCCGTGAGACCGGCCCGGTCGAGATACTCGGTCACCACCCTCGATCCAGGAGCCAGCGACGTCTTCACCCATGGCTTGCGGGTGAGGCCCAACTCCCGGGCCTTGCGAGCCGCCAGACCCGCTCCGACCATGACCTCGGGATTGGAGGTGTTGGTACAGCTGGTGATCGCGGCGATGACCACGTCCCCATCCCGAAGATCGAAGGTCTCCCCGTCCATCTCGACCCCTCGTGCTCCCTGGGGATGGCCATGTCCTGCGAAGGTCGAGTCCCGGTCTCTCTCCCACTGGCTCTTCATCGCCGGCAAGGCGATCCGGTCCTGCGGCCGTCGCGGACCGGCGAGGGAGGGTTCGATGCTGCCCATGTCCAGTTCGAGAACCGACGAGTAGACGATCTCCCGGCCGTCGTCCCTCCACATCCCCTGGAGCCTCGAGTACTGCTCGACGGTCTCGATCAACTCGGGAGAACGCCCGGTCAACTCGAGGTAGGCGATGGTCTGACCATCCACAGGGAAGAACCCGCATGTGGCGCCGTACTCGGGCGCCATGTTCGCAATGGTCGCCCGGTTGGCTACCGGCATCGAGTCGAGCCCGGGCCCATGGAACTCGACGAACCGTCCCACCACCCCGTGCTCGCGGAGGATCTCGGTCACCCGCAGCACCAGATCGGTAGCTGTCGCCCCCTCCGGTAGTCGGCCGGTGAGGCGCATCCCCACGACCTCCGGTATCAGCATGAAGATGGGTCTTCCCACCATGGCCGCCTCGGCTTCGATCCCACCGACACCCCAGCCCAGGACACCGAGACCGTTGATCATCGTCGTGTGGGAGTCGGTCCCCACCACCGAGTCCGGATACAGCTCCGTCCCACCGTCCCAGACGACCCTGGCCAGATACTCGAGGTTCACCTGATGGACGATTCCGGTCGCAGGCGGCACCACCCGGAAGTTGTCGAATGCCGACTGGCCCCACTTGAGGAACGCGTACCGTTCCTGGTTCCGCTCGAACTCTCGCCGCGAGTTGATGCCGAGGGCTAGGCTCGAATTGAAGGCATCCACCTGGACCGAGTGGTCGATCACGAGATCACACGGAACCAGCGGGTTGACCTTCCGTGCCTGCGAGATGTCGCCGGTCATGCTCACGATGGCGTCCCGCATCGCGGCGAGATCCACTACCGCCGGTACACCCGTGAAGTCCTGCAGGATTACCCGGCCGGGCGAGAAAGGGATCTCTGTCTCGGCGACCTTGGCACCGTCGTAGGATGCCAGCGCGATCACGTCCTCTGGAGTGACGATCCGTCCATCGCAGTTGCGCAGGGCCGCTTCGAGTAGCACCTTGATGGAGTAGGGCAACGTATCGACGTCGCCGTGGTCGCGGAGCGCGTCCAGCCGGTGGACGGTGCGGACACCCGTGGGTGTCGACAGGCTGGCGGCCGCTTCGAAGGGATTTGGCTGTGGTGAAGTGGTCATGGTCCTCGGTTTTCTGTCAAGGCTCAGATACATCCGCTGGTCGCAAAACGCGATCCGCCGTCCGATTGTAAATCCTCCGTGATGCTCCGAGCCGTCACCGGTCCTGTACCTCCCGCGCAGCAACGTTGTATCTGTGGCCGGCAGTTCCGGATCTTCCCACCGCCTTGATGCGCGAGCGACGATCCGGCATCCGGGTCGTGGGTCAGTTTGACAGCCCGGTCCCGACCCAAGCCGGATGGGTCCCCACCGGGAGCCCGTATCATGGGAGCAGGGCCAGCCAGAAGGGTACTCAACAATGACGATTGCTCGGGCCTGCCACCCGCCGACCCAGGAGTCATGCCGACGATTGGCAGGCCGCTGGTGGATTGCTCAGTACCCTCGTAGAACAGGGTTCGCAATGGCCGAAACCAAGCCGCGTCAGGATCGGAGTCCTTGGACCACATGAACAGCTCAAGGGAAGAACAGGTGGCCGCCGCTCTCGACACCACCACCGATCCCATCCTCAACCGCCCGCTGCACACCCTCGGCTACGTGAAGTCCGTTCGTGTCAAGCGCCTCGGGTCGGCCGTGATCGACCTCGCTATCCCGGTCCCGGGCGCTCCGGGTCACCAACTGATCGAAGCAGTGACAGCCGCGGCCGGGGCCGTGGCTGGGGTTCGCTCCGTTCGTGTAGAACACCACCTGATGACCGACGACGACCGCCTCGACCTGATGTCGAAGGTGCGGGGAGAGAAGCGGCCGGTTGGCGGGCCGGGCTCCGCCACCTACGTGATAGCGGTGTCGTCCGGTAAAGGAGGTGTCGGCAAGTCGTCCGTGACCACCAATCTGGCGGTCAGCCTCGCCTCTCAGGGTCACTCGGTGGGAGTTATCGACGCCGATGTGTGGGGCTACTCGATCCCCAGGATGCTGGGCGCCGAGGGTGTTCCGGTCGTGATCGCCGATTCCATCCTTCCCCTGCGAGCCTACGGCGTGTCGGTGATCTCCATCGACTACTTCGTGCCGGAGGGGCAAGCGGTCGTCTGGCGGGGACCCATGCTCCACAAGGCTCTGGAGCAATTCCTCAGCGACGTGTTCTGGGACGAACCCGATTTCCTGCTGATCGACATGCCCCCCGGAACAGGCGACGTGGCGATCTCCATCTCGCAGTTCGTCCCTAGGGCCCGGGTGTTGCTGGTGACGACTCCCCAGCCCACTGCCCGCAGGGTTGCCTCCCGGGCTGCCCGGATGGCGGACCGTGTGGACCAGAAGCTGATCGGTGTGGTGGAGAACATGAGTTGGTTCACGGGCGACGACGGCAAGCGCTACACCATCTTCGGGGAGGGCGGGGGAGCGGCCCTAGCTGCGGAGTCGGAAGTAGAACTCCTTGCACAGATCCCGATACTTCCCGAGATGAGAGCGGGAGCGGATCGCGGGGAGCCGGTGACTGTGTCCGCCCCGGGAAGCGAAGCGGTCGCAGCCTTCGACGCTCTCGCCCACCGCATCACCAAGAGCCGCCCCCGCATCAGAACGCATCCCGAACTTAGGATCGGCTGAGGCTCGCAGCCCGTACCGGGTAGTCAACCTCCGTGGCCTAGGAGGGTGCTGAGCAATCCACCAGCGGCCTGCCAACCGCCGGCATTATTCCTGGGTCGGCGGGCGGCAGGCCCGAGCAATCGTCATTGTTCAGCACCCTCCTACGGATTGGGTCAGAGCCGGAGCAGCGCGATGGTTCCCGCCACTCCGCAGTAGAGCGCGAACGGCCACAGGCCCTTCCGGGCAAGGATACTGGTCAGCAACGAGATGGCCCAGTACCCGGAGAGGGCGGCCACCGCGGTCCCCGCGACCAGCTGCGGAGCGGAGATGGCGGTCACCGATAGGGCCATGGCTTCCCGCACTCCTGCTCCCAGCGTGACCGGCACAGCCATCAGGAACCCGAACCTGGCGGCCTCGGTAGCGGACAGGCCTCGCATCATCCCTGCGGTTATCACCATTCCGGATCGGGATATCCCGGGCAGGAGGGCCAGCGCCTGGAACAACCCGATTCCGAATGCATCCCGCGGTCCAACCTCTTCGATTCTCCCAGTCCGGTGCGGGATGAAGTAGGAGGCCAGCAGAACCGAACCTGTGACCAGCAAGGCCGCACCCACCGCCGTGGCCGACTCCTGGAACCGTTCGACTGCCCGTGTCAAGGTTGCGCCTGCTATTGCCGCAGGAACCGTGGCGACCGCCAACGAGATGAAGACCCGCCTTGCGGCGGGGGCGCGGTCCAGCCCCCGCGCTATCCAGCCGATGTCAGCCCTGAAAAAGGCGACCACTGCGACCAGGGTTCCCAGGTGCAGCACCGCGGACGTAGCGAGATCGGGAGCCTCCATCCCGAATAGATCGGGAACGAGGCGCAGGTGGCCGCTCGACGAGACCGGCAGAAACTCGGTCAGCCCCTGAACCAACCCCCAGATGATCGCTTCCAGCACAACACCAAGCTAGTTGATCGTGGTCGGTCTGCGGGGACGCGATACCGTAGACGACTGCGCATAGTGTGAACGCGCCCTAGTGTCTCGAGTCTTTAGTTCGGTGGTGTGTGGAAGACGTGCAGTCATGCGACGGGTTGGTTGTGTCACAGCCCTGTTGCATGCTTGTAGGTAACCGCAAAGCGCCAACGGTCCGCTTTCGGTACCGACCGGACCGTGATTTGGTTCATGTTGTCCACCCAGCCCCTCGTGGAGGGTACGGCGGGACGCGTTCGACGCCGAGGAGGTGGCGGTTGGGGG
>JAPOQZ010000070.1 GCA_026710435.1 bacterium
GCATGAGTGGCTGATTCTCGAAATGAAGAGCACTTTGCGTCCACACGCAGCCGAGCAGGCGAGAGCCGCGCTTGACCGACTCGGGCAGGATCCGATGTTCCAGCTTGACATAGATCGCGCACGTGTCTTCTTCATCGTCAAGAGAATGCGCCGGGCGTTTGAACTGCTTATGCGCGAGATCAAGACCATTGATTCTGGTCGTTGGAGCGTGACACCTCGCCTTCGGGCATCTGGTGACAGTATCAACTGTCTGCCCCCGTCCACCAGAAGGCGTCCGGCCCGGTAAACGCCAGTGGGGCCGCACGAAATTGTTGGTTATGGCTGTGCGGGCGCTCAGCAGGGTGGTCAGCTCAGGGGCTACGACACCCGCACCCAGCGCATAGTCAAGGAAAACGCCGCCCAACTCGGCTTCGAGGCCCACGAGTTCGAGAACTGATCGCCATCAGCCGGGTGAAAGGCGGCCACTTCGCATCCAAGAGGTTGAAGTGGCCGGATGCGCATCGGTGTGCTGGGAAGATGGAGTGATCCAGGGCTAGTGCCAGAGGATGCTGATCGGGGCGGCCCAGATTCTGTCGGTCTTGTCGCTTCGGATGTTGCTGATGTGGGTGCCGGTGGTGAGTACCAGCCCTAGCTTGAACCTGTCTCCGAGCTTTTGGGAGAGCCACTCGATGTGCCGGATGTCGCCAGGCCGGTGCCGGTTGGCCGACTTGACTTCGATTGCCACGATCCCTCCGTCCTCCGTCTCGATCAGGGCGTCGATCTCACGCGCGCCTTTGTGGGTGCGGAGGTGGCTCAATGCGTCCCGCATGCCCAGCGCCTCCAGCTCGGCGCGGATCTGGTTGAGAACGAACGTCTCGACGACCGGGCCGTAGAGGTCGCCGTTCAGCTTCAGGCGGGCCAGGGGCACGTTCATCGCCGCGATCAGCAGCCCGGAGTCGCTGAACAGCATCTTGGGGGACTTGCCGAGATCGGGAAGGTCCTCGCTGATGAACGCGGGTATTTCGACGATCATGCCCATGTCGAGCAATATGTGTCGGTAGTCACGGTGGGTCCCGGGGTTGACGCGGGCGGCATTCCGCAGGCTTCCGTCCTGGGGCGAGCGTGCGGCGTGGAGGGCGGCGGCTGTGAGGTATCTGCGGAAAAGGGAGGCTGAGCGCCGTGTTCCGAACAGGGGCAGATCTCGCCGTAGCAGAACGCTCAGGTAGTCCTGGCACCACTGCTGCGATTGGGTTGCGGAGCCTTCCGGCGCGCATTCGGGGAAGCCGCCGATCGCGGCTATGTCCAGGTATCCGAAGATGTCGGGAGTTTGTTCCGGCGGGGCTTGGGGTGGAGTCCCCGACAGCAAACCGGCGACTGTCAGGGCATGACGCGAATCTGCAGCCCGCGCGCTCAGCTCCCGCACGGTCATCGGGTTGAGTCGCACCACCGCCGCCCGGCCGGTCAGCGCCTGGAACTCTGACCGGCTCAGCGGATCGGGTGAGCCGGTGAGCATGAATCGCCCGGGCCTTCGGTCCCGGTCGACGGCGCGCTTGATCGCTAGCACGACCTCGGGGACCAGCTGCCACTCGTCCACCAGGAGCGGCTCCCGATACTGAGCGAGGGCGGCCTCGGGGTTGTCGTGGAAAACGGTGCGGGTGGCTGAGTCGTCCAGAAACGCGCTAGACCTCGCCGACTGAAGGGCCGTGGTGGTCTTGCCGACACCCCTGGCGCCTGTCACCAGCACGACGGGATGGATCCCACGAGATCGGGCGATCTGTGTGTCCACAAGGCGGGGGATGTACTTCACGAACGTAGCGTAGCAGTGTTCGGGGTTATAGCGCCACAGTGTTCAGGTGTCTAGAACAGTAGTGTTCAGGATCACAGCGTAGCAGTATTCGTAAGATGCTCCGCGTCAGTCGGGCCGGAAGCAGACTCAGGAGGTTCTTGGACGCAGGCGACCGTTAGCGAAGGTCATCCTCACTGAAGCGTCGACGTGCCTGAATACCGCTGGTCCCATGCGCGCGCCGGCCGGATCATCAGTTCTTCTCGACACGCTGGTCGAGGAGACTCAGCAACTTGGTGGTTGTCCTCCAGTTGCGGATGGTCATATTCTGATAGAGCGGGCTGCTGGCGATCCGGCTCATCCGGCTCTGCGACAACCGCTTGCTGAGGCGCGAGAAGTAGATCACCCCTTCACCTGGCCAGACTTGGTCGACGCCGTCACGCGGATCTACGACTCGCATGGCGTGGCGACTCGACAGCGGCGCCTTCAGGAAGATCACGTCCGAGTGATAGCTGTCCGGCTCGGTGCCGAACCCGTCCGGCGCCCTGTTGACCACGTCGCGGTGCTGCCGATGCGAACGCACCACCACGACAACTGACAGCCCGAATCTGTCAGCGAGCATTCTCTCGATGTCCGACTCCAACGATGTCAGGGGCACGGCGGATTCGAACAGCACGTTGCCGGACTGGATGTATGTTCCGACCGCCGCGTACCCGGC
>JAPOQZ010000172.1 GCA_026710435.1 bacterium
CACAAGATAGTATGCATTGGTTAAGAAACGACTACGATCCTCGTTTGGAAGGATCGCCTCAAGACTCGTATCGTGTTTGCCCCTTACTATCTGTTAACCAACAATCTGTATGTGGTGGAGACTTGTGTTAACAGGCCCTAGCAGGCAGTTCGAGCTCAACGTATCGGGAGAAGTCATATCCTGAACGACGGTCTACAAAGCGACCGATATCTATTTCAAGACAGACGACATCCTTGTCTGATCGGCGCCTGAAGGTATTGCCGCCTAGAGTACCTGGCGGGCATCTCAGCCATATCAGGCCGCCGTCCTCCTCTCTAAGGATAATGTGGAGTTGCTTGCCGACCTTTCTTAGGGGTACTTCCAGCCACCAGACCGGTACCGTCTTGTTTATGTTGGAGAAATGAGTGTTTTGGTGGTTCAGTAGTTTATGGCCTATCTGAGAATTGACGCGTGCTATTGCTTCCCGTTTACCCGACATCGTGGATCGTAGCCTTTCCTTGTTCCGTGGTAGCTTGCTAACTCAGAGTACTGCTTTGAGGGCAGTCCGAGCCCTATAGCGTCGGTTGCCGAACGGGTCCACCTTCCTACCGTGCTGGGCGGAGCAAGGGATACACCGGTCAGGAGCCCTCCTGATGGAGCAGCCAGCCGAATCGCTGTGATCGTCCAACGCGAATCCACGATGTCATCAACGAGCAATAGAGGCCCCTGCCGGCCTCGCCGGTGAGCGTGCGAAACCGCGCCAGAGCCTTTCGCTCGGTCTCGAGCATGCTGATCCTGTTCCGCTTCCTGGTCAACGTAGCCGGCGCCTACCACATGATCGTGCGGAGTCTCGGCCCCTGTTCTGCACCGGTCGGCTGGTTCTTGGCCTGCCTTTCGGGAGACTCAGGGTCGCGCTCGCGGAGGTGCGAGAGGCGGTAGCGAGTAACCGACACCGCCGATCGGGCCTGCAGGTGGGGGGCTATCACAAACGTCTCGACAATCGCGCCGAGCAGGTCGCCGCAGGCCATAACGTTGTCGATGCCGACGCGCGGGATGCTCGATACCCGGTTACGCACATAATCCGCTCGCCGTCACACGTTGCTCCCCCGCGAAATCCGTAAGTCACTGGAGGAGCGGACCTCCGTGTGTGGCGGTTGACCAATCGTTCTCGGCCGCGCTACGGAGCACCCCCGGAAGTCATCCAGCGACCCCAGAACATACGCTGCTGCGTGTTCGCACGGCGATACACCGACTTCCAAGCAGTGAGCCGGGCCTATGCCGAGGCGTTCAACGAGCCCTACCCGGCACGGACCTTCATCACGGTGGCGGACCTGCCGGAAGGGGTCGACGTGATCATCGAAGCCGTCGCGTTCGTGCCGGAGTCCCGCGGGCCATCCGGCTGATGCGCGGCGGTCTCGAGCACGGCGCCCCCGGTGCCCGCCCTGAACCGGCCCGACCCGAGCCGACGTCCCTACCCACCCGACGATGAACGAGAGGATGCAAGTGGCTACCGCAGACCCGACGAAGAAGACCGACCACACAGAACTGCACATGTGGCGCGAGATCCACACCCAGCCCGAGGTGGCGGCACTGAATCTCGGTGACGAGGGTGGACGCCTGGAGAGAGCGGCGGCGTGGATCGCCGAGCAGGGCCCGCAGCGGCTCCACTTCGCGGGATGCGGAGACTCGCGGTTCACCGGGATGGTGGGTCGCTACGCGATGTCCCGGTGGGCGGGGATACCGTCGGCCGTACATCAGTCGTTCGACGCTCTCGCCTACCTGATGGAGGAGATGAGCGGAGGGATCCTGCTGGCGTACTCCAACTCCGGGGAGTCGCAGACCACCGTGGACTGTGCCGGAGTGGCCGCAGCCCGTGGGATCCCGGTCCTCGCGGTCACCGGCCACGAAGGCTCGCGGCTGGCGCGGCTGGCGGATCACGTCCTGCTCACCCCCCTGCCCGCAGCGCCGGTGGCCGCGTCGCACACCACGAGCCACACCGCCATGATCGCATCGACCCTGGGGCTCGCTGCCCGCGTCGCTGCTCTCCGCTCTAGAGACACCACCCGGATCGACCGGGCGATCGCGAGCGCGCCCTCCGCGATGCGCGACACGTTGGAGATGGCAGGTCCGAGGGCTCAGGACGCGGCGGCGCGGCACAGGTCCAGGGACCGCTGGGTACTGCTCGGTGCCGGTCCGCATCACCCGACCGCTCTCACAGGCGCGGCGAAACTCTACGAGACGGGCTACGTGCCGGCGATCTGCGAGCAACTCGAGGAGTACGCACACGAGCAGATGTTCGTGCTCGAACCGGGCGACCCGGTCCTGGTGGTGACATCGCGAGGGGCATCCCACCGGAGGGCGGTGGAGATCGCCGACGGGGTCTCGGACCTGGAGGGCGACCCGGTCATCGTGTCGGAACTCGACCCCTCGGACGTCGGCGGTCATGGAGTACTTCCGGTCGCGCCTCTGGCAGAACCTGTCGAGGAGGTAGCCGCGTTGACCCCATCTCATGCCCTTGCAGCTCTATGCGCTCCACCTGGCGCTTGCCAGGGGACAGGACCCGGACCGCGTCAGGTACTTCGCGGTGAACATGCGCCTGATCGGCCAGGGCAAGACAACCCAGGACGCCGATCTGTAGGTGTGTTGCGAAGCTGCGCCTTTTGCAGAATCGAGTTGGTCTGCGAGGTTTCGTGGGATCGGGCGCTGTCCCGGCAGCCGCAGAGGATCTTGGGTGGTGACTTGCTTGGGAAGGTTTCGGTCTCGTACCTGCTGTACCCGGACGGGGCGATGTTTCCAACGGGCGGGGCCGTGGAGGACTCAACTCGCTCTCGCTAGCCGTGACCGTGGATGGCCGGGCCTAGTCGCTAGCCTGGTAGTTGTCGCGCATGCACAGACGAGTCGATGGAGGGGCTGTGTCCGGCTACCACGTTGATCTGACTGGTCGTTTCCGGGCTGCTCTGGCCGGGTGTTACGACGCTCGCCGTGCAGCCGCGTTGTCGGGCGTGCCGGTATCGACGGCGTACTACTGGGCACGCGAACAGGTCGTGGTACCTACCGTGTCGCCCACCAGACAGAAGCTGTGGTCTTACGCGGATCTGATGGCGCTCCGCATCGTCTACTGGCTTCGCCACCCCAAACCCGTCCGGGACTCTGTAGTGCCCCGAAGCCCCATGCCTCAGGTAAGGGAAGCGTTGGACGAACTGGAACAACGCGGCCTCGACATCTGGGCTGAGGATCCGCATGAGTCGGGGACGCCGTTGCTGGTAAACATCGATGGGAGGGTGCATCTCGGTGACGGGTGGGCGGCCGGCACGCACGGCCAGCTCTCCCTCGTGTCGATGCTTGATCTGTTGGGGCCGTTCGGGTTGGGAGACCACCACGGTCCGGATCTGGTCCGGCCCCGACCGAGCATCCGTATCGTTCCCGGAAAGGTGTCGGGTGAGCCGCATCTGGTCGGTTCGCGTATCACTACCAAGTCGGTGGCTGCTCTCTACAGACGTTTCGGGGATCTCAGTCGGGTGGCGGCGCTTTACCCCGAGGCCGCTCCCCGGACGATCGAACAGGCAGTCGACCTTGAGAACGCGCTTGCCGCGTGACCGCGCTGCCGCTCGACCATAACTTCCCCAACCGATCCTGGCCGCTCTCTCGGAATGGCTCGGCGATGTTGAGCTTCTCCCGATCGGGCGCATTGATCCCCGACTCACGAATCTCGGGGACCGACAGCTCGTAGTCGCTCTGTACCAACTGGGCTACGAGGGACTGGTGACGAACAACTACAGGATGTTGCAGAACCCGGTTGAGCTGGCTGCCGTCATCAAGACCAAACTGTCGGTATTCGCCATCGAGGGTTTGGGGGACGACCCCATCCGAGCCACGGGTGCTCTGCTCCTAGACCTTCCATCAGTTATCAACGCTGTCGAGGCCGGCAGATCAGGAGTATTCCGGCTACGTCCTCGCGTCCCCCGGCCCAAAGACCCCTGGGACCTGCTCAAGAAGTTAGCGAACCGCCGGAACGAAGACGTTCGTGACCTCTACCGGCGAGTCGTGGTATCCGACGACGAATTGACCACTCCGGTCTTGGGCTCCGCCGAGCAGTGACCGTTGACCCGAGCCCTCGCCAGCTAGCCGACCACCCGGGTTGCCAGGTCCGCTGCCAGTCCGGCGCCCACTAGATCATCCTCGGTCATCCCGAGAAGACGGCCCGGTTGACCAACCTCGGCGAGGAGCTTCCAGAACTCGAGAGGCGTGAGCGGCCTCGTGCCGTCGCTTGCCATCCTGCTCACGAGGAGGATCGTGACCAGAGCGTCATCACTCTTCATCACACCGACCTCCCTGCCGTACCGGCCAGAACAAGAGGATATCCCGGCTCGGATCCTGCGTCGTGACGACACGATCGTGCGGCCGCCTGGCCCGATTCCCGTGGGTTGGCTGGTATTGTTCGTCTCTTCCGGTGGCTCAGAGTGTTCTGGCTGAAGGTCTTGCGCCGGTCGGCTACGCCCACAGTGTGGAGATCGGCGCCGCCAGTATGCGCTTACCGAGTTCGAATGTGTCTCGGCCCGTGTGCAGCACGACACCGCCCGCGAAGCGCTCCTGCATCTTCTCGCCCAGCCACGAAAGGTGGCGGGCGTCGGAACGCCCGACGCTGGCCGCGGCCTTGATCTCCACGCCGACGACCCGCCCTCCTGCCAACTCTGCGATCACGTCCACCTCTCGGCGGCCGTCGCGCTCTCGAAGGTGCGAGAGCCGGTAGCGGGTACCTGACACAGCCGACTGGGCCTGCAACTGGGCTATCACGAAGGTCTCGATCATGGCGCCGAGGAGATCGGCGCTCGCCATGACGTCGTCGATGCCGACGCGCAGGGTACCCCCGAGCAGGCCGGAGTCGACTATGTAGCGCTTCGGCGCCCGACTGAGGCGCTTGAGCCGGTTGGTCGACCAGGCCGGCAGCTCATTCACGACCATCAGGTCCCGCAGCAGCACATCGTACGACAGGGCGGTCTTGCGGCTGATACCAGCGGCGTCGTAGACCGTCTTGTGCTGGACAACCCGTCCGGAGTTGTTTGCGTAAGCCTCCAGGTAGCGCTGTAGCCGGTATGCGTCGGGTTCGGCGCCGAGGGTGCGGGCATCGCGCAGGGCGATCTGGTCGGCATAGCTCTCGAGCCATGCTCGGGCGCCGCGGTCGCTCAGCTGGAGTGCAGGCTCCGGAAACCCGCCTCGCAGAGCGAACTGCAGATACGAGCGAAGGTCGACCGGCGCTCCCTGGGCGCTTTCCAGCCCATCGCCCCCGGCAATCCGGTCGACGAGCGGACGCACGGGCCGATGCTGCTGCTCGGCCACAGTCAGGGGGTGCATCCGCAACATGACGACCCGGCCGGTAAGGGGCCAGAAGCGGTCGGCCGGGTGGGTGTGGGCTGATCCGGTGATGAGAAAGCGTCCGGGCCGCCGGTCTGCGTCGATGGCCCGCTTGACGGCGCCGAGCACCTCCGGCACCATCTGCCACTCGTCGAGCAGCACAGGCTCAGCGCGGCCGCGCAGCGCCGCATCGGGGCTGGCACGGAATGCAGCGGCCTCGTCGGAGTCCAAGCGGACCACACTTCTGACGAGACGGATGGCGGTCGTGGTCTTGCCACAGGCGCGCGGCCCCACGACCATGACGGCCGGCATCTCTTCGAGGTACTCATCTAGGAGCGTGTCAACGAGGCGGGCGACGTAGCCTTCCATGCGGGGAATACTAGATCATCGGAAGTAGTTCCCGGTCTTGCACGTAACTAATTCCCGGTTTCGCACAAGAATCTGATCCTGCTGGTGCCGAGACGGGCGATCGTCCGCAACTGCCCGTAGCGCTCAGAGTCACCGCCTTGCTCTCGTCGGTACCGCTACGTCGCGATTGCGTCGTGACGACACGATCGTACGGAGCCTGACCCGATACCCGTGGGTTGGCTGGTTTCGCACGCCTCTTCTCTTCTGGCGCCTCAGATTGTCCTGGCTGAAGGTAGCGCCGGTCGGCTACGCCCACAGTGTGGAGATCGGCGCCGCGAGTATGCGGTCACCCAGTTCGAATGTGTCCCGGTCCGTGTGCAGCACGACCCCGCCCGCGAGGCGCTCCTGCAACGTCTCGCCAGCCACGACAGGTGGCGGCATCGGAGTGTCCGACGCCGGCCGCGGCCTTGATCTCCACGCCGACGACCCGACCTCCGGCCAACTCTGCGATCACGTCCACCGCTCGGCGGCCGTCGCGCTCCCGAATGTGCGAGAGCCGGCAGCGGGTGCCCCGTCCCGCCTCGGAAGATGTTGTCCGGCGGCGTACAGGCAGGGGGATCTCGCTGTCATGCTTCCTGTCATGTTACACTATGTAGTACGTCGCAAACGGTGATACTGACGACGCTGACAGTCGATTTTGGATGAGATGCTCGGTCCGAATGGAACCAGCCATGAAGACGATGACGGTGGACGATGGTCTGTATGGTGCCCTGAAGGCAGCCGCTGATCGCAACGGCAGGCCTGTCCAAGAGTTGCTCAACGAAGCCATAGCGTCATGGCTGGCGGATGCAGCGACGGATGAGGATGACCATGCAGCGATCGAGCAGGCCCGCGCGGAAGCTGCTGAGCAGGGCGGGGTCGAGTTCGAGCCGTTCTTCGATGGTCTTCTGGGGAACTACGACTGATTGCCGCCTCGTATCGTGTTGAACTGGCGCCGGCGTCTGGGGTTCAGGCGGTGGTGGCGTTGGGCGTAGTCGGGGGTGATGTGGCCGTCGGCTAGGTCGGTTTGGACGGCTTGGGGGTCGCGGTGGAGGGGGGTTTCCGTAGCTGCCTCCTCCGCCGGTGTAGCAACGGACGGTGTCTCGTTCGCGGAATCTCACCCCCTATCGTCTGAAGGCTACTGCCGGTTCTCACGGGGCCGCGCCGAGATGCTGGATACGCGATGGCGGCGGCGAGGTCGATCAGAAGAGTGCGACCTGTTCGGCTTGCGGGCTTTCCTCGCTCTCGGATCGAGGGCTATCAAGGATTCCCCGGAGTTGAGACACGTCAGTAATGGGAGTCGCGCCCATGTCTGCGAGAGCCTCGTTTCCCGGACCTTCGCCATTGCCTCGCCAGACAGCCACCCGGCAGTATCGGCCCTTCATAGCCTCGGTCGCTCCCGACCAGGTCCCGCCCGAGCCTTTGTCGGCCGCGACCGCCACGGTTACATCCGAGAGGGCGTAGATGAGCTTGTTCCGGCCCATAGCCTTGCCGACAGAGAATCCGGAGTCCGGTGCGTAGGGTGTACATATGACTGTGCGGCCCTCGTAGACCGCTCGGCGCACGCCCGGGGACCTCAGGGTACGGGAGAGCGAGTGGGCAGGGCTGCCGATCACGTCTCCTCCCGACTCGAAAGCTGCGTTCATGGCCAGTTGATCCACCCCCCGCGCCGCACCAGAGATCAGCGGGATGCCGAGTGATGCCGCCTTCTCGCCGAGAGCCTCGGCGACTCGGGCGCCCTCGTTGCTCACGTTGCGGCTTCCCACGACTCCGACACCTCCTTCGTCGAGGAGTTCCAGCGCTCCGGCGGCATGGAGTATCGCCGGCGCCTTGGACCCTAGGCTCGTGCGAAGCCGCTGTGGATAGAGATCGTCGAACGGTGTGAGCGTGGATATCCCGGACTGGTCGAGCCGTTCCAGTTGGAAGGCCATGGCGGTAGCCCTCGCCAGCAAACTGGCCACCCGGGATGCCATGTCCGCTGCCAACCCGGTGCCTTTCAGATCGTCCTCGGTCATCTCGAGAAGGCTGCCCGGGCGACCAAGGTCGTTGGCCAGCTTCCAGAACTGTCGAGCTGTGAGCGGCCTCGTTCCATCGCTCGCTATCCGGCTCACGAGGAGGATCGTGGCCAGCGCATCATCGCTCTTCATCGCACCGACCTCCCTGCCGTGCTAACGAGAGCAAAAGGATACACCGGCCCGGAGCCGGCCTCCTGAAGCAACCAACCAATCGCCGTCATCGTCCAACGCGAGTCCACGATGTCGTCCACCAGCAACACAGGCCCTGGCGGGACCGGTCCGGGAACCCGGAATGCACCCCGGACATTGGTGTACTGCTGTTGGCTGTTCTGCATGGTCTTCTGGGGCTCGGTCTCCCGCACTTTGGCCACCGCATCCCGGCACGGCAGGTCCAGCGACGCTGCCAGCCGGACTGCCAGATCCGCTACAAGATCCGGGTTGCGGATCGAGGGGACGAACGTGACCCACTCGAGCGGTCCGTCAGACCACCAACCGCGGCGGATCAACTGTGCCGATGCCTCGAGTAGACGATCATCGAAACGGCCATCTACCTGCTTGCCGCGGCGGACTAAACCGGACCAACCTCCGTCACCCCACTGAGACAGGGCACGGCCGGCCTGTAGAGTCCGGTCGGGATCGATCCTTCCTGAACCTGGGATCATCTTGCGTGGCTGGATCGGGTGTTCCGCGGCGAAGAGATGGCCCTCCGCCCGCTGTACCTTCTCCGGATCGGGGTTGATCGATATGGACCGTCCGGTGCATGCGTCGCAAATCCGGCACGGTTGATCCGCATCGTCATCGAGGTACCCCCTCAGCAGGCTCATGCGGCATCGATCGGCGGATATGTAGTCCAGCATCTGGGCCTGCTCGACCCTTCGCCGTGCGGTGACTGCCTGCACCCGTTCGCGGTCATACGACCATGGACTTAGCGTACGCCGCCAACGACGTCCCTCCCTCTCGACGGCCCCCTCGACTTCGAGGGTCTTCATCAACTGATCCATCTGGTGCATTCGCACGTTCACTTCCCGGAGCAACTCGGCCGACGACATCGGCACTGCACGAGCCTGGAGAAGCGCCACCACCTCGGTCGCGAGATCGGCGGGTGGAAAGGCCCCCTCGATGAAGTAGTCCTGTATGTCGCGGTCCTCGGACCCGCTCAAGAGGATTCCCCATGACATGTCCAGCTTCCGACCAGCCCTTCCGACCTGCTGGTAGTAGGCGATGGGCGATCCGGGCGCCTGGTAGTGGATCACGAAGGCAAGGTCCGGCTTGTCGAACCCCATACCGAGCGCCGAAGTAGCGACCACGACCTTGAGTTCGTTGGACAGCAGAGCCTGTTCGATCTCGGGCCTTGCGCCGGGATCCGTACTCCCGCTGTACGCGACCGCGTCGAGGCCTGCCGACCGGAGCCATGAAGCCAGATTTATGGTGTCGTGAATGGTCAGGCAGTAGATGACACCCGTGCCTTCGAGGCGAGGGACGACCTCGGCGAGCCACGCCATGCGCTCTCGCGGTGAAGGCATCTTGAGCACATAGAGCCTCAAGCCCTCCCGGCCCAGCGGACCTCGAAGCGGTACGAGCCCGGTACCGAGCTGGTCGCGTATGTCCTCAACGACCCGGTCATTGGCGGTAGCGGTGCAACAGAGCACCGGCACTCCCCGAGGCAGCAGATCCAAGACCCTGACGATACGGCGGTAATCGGGACGGAAGTCGTGTCCCCAGTCGGAGATGCAGTGAGCCTCATCCACCACCAGCAGGCCGCTGTGCCGACCGATCACGGGCAACACTTCGGTGCGGAACTTCGAGTTGGCCAGCCGTTCAGGGGAGATCAGCAGGAGATCGAACCGCCCGGCTTCGATGCCCTTCTCCACCTCCGCCCATTCGGCCCGGTTGGCGCTGTTGATCGTGGCGGCTCGCACCCCCATGCGCTCCGCCGCCTCGATCTGGTTACGCATCAGCGCCAGCAACGGCGAAACCAGTAGCGTCGGCCCAGCCCCCTGATCGCGCAGCAGCCGAGTGGCGATGAAGTACACCGCGCTCTTGCCCCACCCGGTCCGCTGCACCAGAAGCACCCGCTTGCGGCCTTGTACCAATGCCTCGATCGCCTCCATCTGGTGGGGGCGGAACTCGGCGCCTGCCTCACGGGTAAGCCGGCGGAGCAGCGCTAGGGCCTTCTCTTCGATCCTCGGCATGCTGATCGGTCCTCGTGCCTACTTGGGGTCAACCTAGCCGGAGCCCATGACATGATCGGGTGAGGTGACGCAGCCCCGATCCTCGTGAGTTGACGGTCCTGAGCCTGTTCTTCAGCCCAGGTCTTGCGCCGGAACCGGCGACAGCCCGGACCGAGGTCAGGGTGCAGCGGCCTTCCGGACGTCCATCCGGTGGTGCCGCTTGGCGTAGGCTGGGAAGATGTAGCAGTGGACGACACCTCCTTCGCCATGGAACCGACGGGAGGGTAAGGTCCACTCAATGCGGATCTTGGATCGGATCGGACATTTACCCTCCGACTTCGCCGAATGTGTCAGCGACCGCCCGTAGCCCACAGCCAGTCCAGTTCGGTGAAGGCGAGCCTCTCCTCATAGTTGACGATGTTGTCCCTCACGTTGAGGATGAGGCACCGTTCATTGCCCCCGTTCAGTGGACCGCGCAGTCCTCGACCGATCATCTGGAAGTACAGGTTAGGGCTGTAAACAGGCCGAGCGACCATGATTGCCCTGGTCTTTGGCGCGTCGAAACCCTCTCTGAATACGCCGTAGTTCACCAATACGTCTATACGCTGCTCGCGAAAGTCCTCGACGACCTTCCTGCGGATCGAGGAATCTGTACCTGCATCCACCGACCGTGCCTTGACACCAGCCATGTCGAGGAGGGCTGCGAGGGTCTTGGCATGGTCCACGGAAGTGGCGAATATCAGAGTAGGCCAGTTGCGACCTCGTATGTGAGTTTTGTAGGCGGCGATTAGTCGTTTCGTACGTTCGCGGTCGAACGCGATCTCATCCTCGACTCGCCTGGGAAGCCAGGGGAGTCGCTCATCCTTCATCTTCGACAGTTCGTCGTTCCTTAGGGAGAACTGTCCTCCTTCAATAATCATATGATCGGCTTGTGCGAGAACTCGCATGGCTTGAAGTTCACGTGTCACGTACTCAGCGTTGTCGCTGCGGAAGACTCCCGAATCCAGCCGATTCTGGGAGTATCGTCTCACTAGACGTTCCGTTTCCGCCGCGTTGTGGCCTCGATATGGGGTTGCAGTGAGACCAAGCAGGAAAGGTTCATCGGTCCTACGCCGATATGTGAGACCGAGTTGCCGCATGGTTCGTGTGAACGTCGGCGCGATTGAGCGGTGTGCTTCATCGAAGACCACTAATCGGAAGTCCGCTAAGAGTTCGTCTTGATAGTTGAGGTACGGCATTCTTCGGTAGAGTGTCTGGATAGACGCGACGATAACGTGCTGGCCAGGGACCGCTGTCGGGTTCTTTTGGCCTTTCCACAGTCGAGAGATCCGCAGCGGTGCGGCCCGTACTCCACGATTTGACCAGACCTGTCGCCAGGACTCGACTGCCTGTTCACACAGCTCGTTTCTGTCTGCTATCCAGAGAACACCCCCTACATAATACTTCTGGCGGATTGCGTCTACAATACCTTGGACAGCGACACGTGTCTTTCCCGAACCGGTTGGGAGGCTTATTAGGCCACGCTTCACAGCGGTAGGCCCTGATCCCAACATAGCGATCAGGTTACGAGCTATTTTCGCCTGGTAGGGATGAAGAGGCGGAAGCGAATAGGGACCATCCACGTCTACGAATGGTTCGCGAGGTATTTTACGCTGGCCGGCCCACTCAGGACCGAAACCGAGAGATCGAACGAACTCGACTGTCGTATAGCTGCCCGCCCATTGTCTTGGTGGGTCCAAATGGGTAAGGTAGTGGCGATACTTTTGGAGGGCTGCTACATCGTAAGTCGCAATGGCGGCCTCCGCGGCACGGAGTTGCTCTGTACTATTCGGGCCTAGGTTAAGCATCGCTCGTAGTCCACTTGGGAGACCATGCCGAAGGTTGGTATATCCTACTGCTGTGAGGAGCCTCGCTGCCTCGGATCCCATTCGGCGGACGTTGGTTCGTGCTGCCGCTATATCACTACGGGTTTGGCGCAGAATCACTCGTCGAATGTCCTTTTCACGAAGATGGACGTTCAACTCACCTAGTACAGCCCGCAGTTCGGTGTCTTCATCGTTCCCTCGTACTAGATAGACCGAGTTAGCACGCCTGAAACATTTGAGACCCACGTCTCCATCATCAGATACGAGCCTGTCGCACCGAATGAGATCGAGAATCAATTGATCTGCAGGTAGGTGTTCTCTTAGCCCTGGCCACTCATCGATTAATGGGATGGAAGTACTAGCTCCGTCTGGTCTTACAATGTTGCCGATTCTGATATCGAAGGCTTGGCGAATAAGTGCACTATTTCTGTGTGCCAATAGCCATCGGCGTACTTCGGGTATCTTCGGATCTGTCCCTAAGCCATCTGACAATCGTGCTACACCGAACTGGACTCTTATACGTCCTTCCCGTTTCAAGTAATCAACTGCCGGTGACCAGAAGTCATCTGGAGGATACTTAGCCTGTGTCCTATGGAAGAGGCGCCATTGGCTATAAGTATGAGGTAGTTGAAGCAGAAGGTCAGTGTATAGGACCCTTCCCTCTTCCGATAGTGCTTCCAGTAGGCCAAGTGGTCCACTCATCTTAGCTGTATCCTTCTCAAAAGTCAACAGCTTCTCAAGCGGATTGGCAACAAGGTGTGCCTTGTAGATATTGACGCACTTCAGTCGATATCTGTTGTATGCTCGACTCTCATGACTCTGGAAGTCATAATCACTAATGGGTGTGTCCGTTCCGCCTAATCTACGTATCAACTCAAGATCTGGTTGATGGTAGGACATGTCGATCGCTACATGGCTATCTCGGCTTCCATCGCCGGGAACGATCGGTCCTGGAAGTAGACACTTAGAGATCAGATTCCAGTGTCCCTCGACAGTCCTCAGACGAAGTAGGGACTGCCAGCCTCCATAACTCTGGATGTGGCGTTGCGAGACGCCGGGATCGAGGAGGCGCGCCTTTGACCAGAGATCATGCCAGTATGAGTCCAACGGAGCATCTAAGTGTGTGAAGACCTCATCGACAATTTGTCGGAATCTGTTTTCAGGAGTAGGGCATTCGATGCCCAGCCTTAGAAGAGCGTTCAATGTCGGACGATCCGCCTCGATCCGCGGGTGGACGAAGAGGTCACCGGTCGCACTATCGGTACCGCTCAGGTAGATCCTTTCGGCGTCCAGCGGACTCCACCGGCCGCTGGCACTCCAGACGACCTGGCCAAGTGGCTGACCGTCACGGATGTCGGGTGGAAGCGAAGCAGCTATCTGTATGGCCACCATGGAGGCCCTGATTCTGGATTCGTCGTCGGTTGCTGAGTCGACGAGTGCTTCGAGCCATTCGGCGATAGTGGACAGTCGTACTTGTACAAACCGGGACTCGCTTCTCTGCTGAAGGATTCTGGAAGTCATGGACAACCTGTCACGGGTCAACGCTCGGTGGTGAGCCCAATCGCGTGGCCGGCCAGAGTGGCTAGCCCATCGCTGAAGCACGGATCGCGGTATGTGTCGCGGTGCGTACCGAACGTCCGTAATCCTGCGGAGTATCCCCAACTGGTCAGGGACCACCGATCGGTCAGCGAGCCGCTGTAGCAGTTGGGTCCGGAGCATGTCGGTCAGAGCGTTGTCACCTGCTTCCCGGCGTCGCGGCAGAGCATCAAGGTGCCGGGCGGGATCGCTGTCAGTTGCCAGTTTGGGGAGAGAAGCGACAATCAACTTGCTAGCGGCACGGATCAACTCTTCGTTGAGTGTACCCGGAAGTAGGTTCTGACGGTCTTCGTTGGTCTTCCACTGGGTGTTGAGGATGCCAGCGATAAGACTAGGGGTCATCGTCGGAAAGAACTTCCAGAAATAGCCAGGCTCGGCTAAGCGCTTGAGTGGTACAGCCCACGTGATCTCAACGTACTTCTCATCATCTGACGTGCGACGGTCTGCTCGGGCCGCGTCCGATAGGTTGTGGACTTGTCGAAACACTCTCCAGGTGCTTGCCTGGTCGTTCCGGATCAACTCACACTGATCGCCCTCCTTCCTACATTGGAAGGTACGCCCAACCTCCCAGTCCGCGACGTCCAACACTAGGGCTCGTATGTGCTCTACGAAGAGCAAGAACTCAGGTGGGAACAAGGAGGCTTGGACGGCTAGGCGCTCGTACGTCCCGCGCCGGAGGGGAAGGCGAACTATGTTGGCGAACCGTAATGCTAGGAGACGGAGAGTCCGATCATTGCGGAAGGCGAACAAAGGGTCGATGGGATATGGCAGTCGCAGAGTCGGCGTTCGCCGCGCTCCAGGAACGCGACGTCGAATCTCCTCCTGTGCATACGCTTTGTCAAAACGGAAGGACCCATTCCGGCTGAAGAACTCGGGTTTGTCCGTAACGTTCAACACTGACTTGAAGCCCAAGCCGTATCTTCCGATCTGGCTCGTTCCACGCTTTGTTGACATGCGGGAGAACATCAGCGCCCTCACCCCGCTCTCGTCGATGGGGAGCCCGTCGTCCGCGCAGTAGAGGTAGGATCGAGTGAGCTTCACCCGAATCCGCCCGCCTCCGGTACCCGCGAGGGCGTCCGTACTGTTCTGGATCAGCTCCAACAACTGCCGGTCCGCGTAACCGCCGCGGGCGAGTGCATCCTCGGTGTTGGCGTGCTCGGTGACTAGATTCGGCTGATCTTCGTAAGCCTTCAGCGTGTTGATCGACTCTTGACGGATGAACCGACCGAGCGAACCGTCGGGTCCCACCCAATCAGGCATCACCGCGGCAGCTCCGAGCTTCGAGTTCGTACATGAATGGAGAAGGACATCACGTCCACGGATAGTACCGGTCTCATGCCTGGCGACCGACGGCCATATCACGCCCGACTGCGCCGGACTCCACCTCGGGCTCATCTACGAAGATGCTCCTTTGAAGGATGCCGTGCGGGAGGTCCTGTGGCTCGACAGCCGAAGAGGCCTCAGATTCGTTCGCTGCGACCGAAGCACCTGCGGGCGTTCGACCTCACAGACCACCAACCCCAGAAGGGAGGTCTACTGTGCCGTGGTCTTGGACGTGCTCATCCACAGGGTGTGGGCTCGTCGACTTGGCAATCCGCCAACCGGACTCCGCGACGGTCTTGCACTCGGACCATGGCACCCAGTTCAACTCTTGGGCGTTTGCCGAATTGACCTGCCAGTCCGGTCTCGTGCCGCCGGCGGATCAGTTTGGAGTTGCCGTGTAAGCACGGTATGGGGTTGCCCTGGGTTCGCTGCGGGTCGAGGTAGCAGACCGACGACGATGGAGGAACCCCGCAAGGAGTTGGACAACCCGGGATGAGGGTTACAGGTGTTCCGCTGGTCGGGGAGATAGGTCGATGCGCAATAAGGGCGCGATCTCGCTTACGAGTTCGGAGTGGCACTGCTCGAGCAGAAACGTGATCAGGTCGTCCTGTCTGGGCTGCCCGAAGACCATCCGGTAAACGGCCAGGGACCGCTTCAGCGCTTTGAGTTGAGAAGCGTCCTGGCTGAGGGGGAGGGCGAGGACATGCCGCTCGATGTGCGCTCCGTCCGGTATCGGGAAGAGCCAGTAGGGGACGAGCCCGCGCCCGTTCGCCGACTGCTCGAAAGCCGCTTCGAACAGTTCAGACCATACGTCCTCCGAGACCCCGCTGAGGACCTCGGAACCGTGCCTCGCCGCGACGTTCTTACGCACGGCGTGGCCCTTGTATCGGTGGACGCGGCCTTCTCGCTGCTCGAGATCGACCGGGTTCGACGGCAGGTTCCAGTGCATGACGGCGTGGCAGTAGGCGTGGAAGTCCAACCCCTCCTGACCGACAGACGTCGACGCGAGAACGAAAGGCCAGAAGGGGGAGTTGAAGGCCTGACGCACCTGCCCCTCGCGAGCCCCCGCCTTGCCGTCGTCGCGCTCCTGGGCGCCGAATCGCATGGCGAAGTGGTTGCGCATGCGGTGGTGCTTGATCCGGACGGTATCGTCGCCGGACCGGATTTCGTCTACCCGCGGAGCACCTGTGCGGAGCGAGAGCGCCCCAGACACCGCCGTTGCCAGCGCGTCCCAGGCTTCCTCTTCGTCAGCCGCTAAGAGCCCCTCGAGATCCCGCAGCGTATGGATGTACTCGTCCAGCACGGCCTGTAGATTGCCCGCCGCGCAGTAGCCCACGACCTGTCGCCAGTAGGGTGTTTCGTCCCCGGGCCGCTCTCCTCTGATAAGGGACGTCGCCTCAGGGAGGTTGAACAGCGCCCGGAAGTTCCAGGCGATCCGGGCGGCTGCGTCACGGGCTTCGAGAGCCGCCCGTGTTTCCGGACCCGACGCACGGGTGAGGGCCCTGAGCGCGCTCGTCGCGGGGCCGGCTACGGAACGCTCGGCAAGCACGTCCGCCAGATCCGCGGGTGGCCGCCCGAGGTCCAGCGGTCCTCGCGCAGCTGAATCGACGAGCCTCTTCGCTTCCCGGACATGGTCCACCCACCGTGAGCCCTCGTCGTCGTCCTCCTCCGCTCCGTTCCACCGGCTCGGAAGGTCCCCGCGAGCGAACCACTCGATGGTCGACCCGCCGTACCTCTCGAGATCCAGGAGGATCGGGGCTGCCCAGTACCAACCCTCGTCTTCGCGGGCGGAGTCGAGATACGGCTCCGTGAGTCTGGCAACAAGCGGTTCGAGTCGCGCCCGGGCACGGGCAACGGCGTCGCCCAGCGTGGGCCCGCTCCCCACCCCGGGGACGGGGTCGCCCAGCTCGACGAGGCTGGGACTCGGGTACAGCATTCCCAGCACCGGCATCCCCGTGAGCCGGCCGGCCGAGTGAGCGAATCGCAGCAGTGGCCGCCGTCTCCGGCGATCCTCGAGCGTGTTGCGGGTAAAGTCGTCGAAGCGCCGGAAGATGCGGCGCTCCGCTTCGTAGCTCACCACACTTGCGACCGCTTTGGGAACGACCTGCCAGGTCGAGAAGATCAGACGCTTGGATAGTTGCTGCTCGCGCGCCGTCTTCCAGGGACCTGACTCCGCGTAGTACGGAAGTGAAGGGGGTAACCAGAGGAGTCTCCATGCTTCGCTACCTTCCATCCACTCGAGAAGGGTTCGTAGGCGGGCGTTGGCCGGGTCAAGCCGTTCGTAGGCTTCGACATCCTCCCAAGCGAGAGATACCCGTGCGCTGCCAGTCAAGAGCTTGGCGAGGCCGTTCTCCGAAGGCTCGTCAAGCCTGGCGACGACCTCGGTCTTCAGCTTGTAGTCGTCCATGAAGCTGAGCAGGTATGGAGCCGACTTCCAGTATTCAAGGACCTGCGGCTGTCGCACTTCGCGTCCGATCTTCTCGATCGCCAGGAAGTCCGCTACGTCATCCGCGGTGAGTTGCAGGCCCGAGCTCGGCACCTCGCGCATCATCCCTTGGGCGTCCTCGGAGACTCGGAGCCGCTCTGTCCGTGCCATGACCCGCCGAAGTTGCGACTCGATCTCGCCCTTGACCCGGACGAGTGGCTCCGTTCCCGACTCGATCCGGTACATGGCCTGCCGGTAGTCGTTCAGCAACCGACGGAGGTCACCGCTCTCCCCGAGGCCGGGGTCAAGGAACTCGACGGTTCGAAGGAAGTCCCGGTAGTGGTCGTCCTCATCGCTCTCGTGTTGCAGCGTGTACATCCGGTAGGGCGTCGCCGAGAGCAGCAGGAGACGGACGTCCGACTCGTCGTCCGAATAGGTGAAGAGCTGCCTGGCCAGCTTTGCGGTGGCATCCTTCCCGTCCAGAAGATACTTGAAGCGCTGAAACTCGTCCAGGATCACGAGGTCGGGTTCGAGCGCCGTGACACACACCTCTGCCAACATCGACCGGAACTGGCCGATCAACGAGATCTGCCTCCAGCGGTCATCCCACGGCACCCGCGATCGGCTCCGCCTGAATCGTTTGCAGAGGTTCTCGTAGCGCTCCCGGAGACCCTCACCCTCCTCGAACAGGCGACGCTCGAAGGCCTTCGCGAGATCGTCGTCGATTCGCTTCGATCGCGTGAACTCCTCCAACTCCCAGCGGAAGTGGCCTGTGTTCCTCACATATCCCTGGAGAAGGTTCTTGGGACCCTTGCGTTGATCCGGCCACACACGCTGCAGGAGGTGATAGAGCAGGACCCGCTCCTCCCGCCTCCCCATGCTGCTCTTCAGGTCAAACGAGGTCCCCGGTGTGAGCGCGAGGTAGTTGACCCTGTTCCCCTTTAGGCCGTGGATCTCTTGCGGTAGCAGCCCCAACCGGGCTGCCCGAACGAACTTACCGCTGCCGATCTGGAGCCGGCGCACGTTCTGTCTCGCGATCTGGGCGTTGGAGCAGATGTAGACGATGTCGATCTGCTCGACCCGGTTGGGTCCGTCCCACAGGTGATCCAGCGCCTTCGCGATCACCCCCCGCGCCACAAGTGTCTTCCCGAGACCCACCTCATCGGCAACCAGGAAGCGGCGGGTCGAGTCCGGGGCCCGGTAGAGGCGCTCGAAGGCGTACTCCACGGTGTCGCGCTGGAATCCCTTGAGACCGTCCAGCACTGCATGTGTGTCGGGGCGCTCGCCCGCACTTGCTGAGTTCATGACCTGAGCGCCTCACGCGCCGCCCACACCGGTTCCCATATCTCCTTCATCCCCTCGGGCAGAAGATCTTGTCCTTCCGGCGTCCTCTCGAGATCGGAGATGAGCCGGGCAACGTCATCGATCCGCTCCGGATTGCGGCTCAGGCATCGGAGGAACGCCTCCAGAAGAGCCGCCTGGTCCCAACCTCCGAAGGATCCTTGCGACGTAGTGCCGTCCCGTTGTGCCGCCTGCACGAACGCCGAAGCGTCAGCACCTTCACCCATCAGAATGAGGAACAAGAGTTGGAGGACGCGACGACGGTCCTTCAGAAGCGACTGCAGCAGGCGTTCCTTGCGGTTCTCGGGCGCGCCGACCAACTCGGTCGTGACTGTGAACCGCTTGCGCACCTCGTGGCGCCCTTCGCGCAACGACACTTCGAACGCGAAGAATGCCGTCAGCGATTCGAAGGACATCCCACTGAAGATGGCGACGGTATCCATCGGGTCGGTCCAACCTTCTGCCCGATCTCCCGGCTTGCCGACCTTCTGAGCTGCCTCCGAGGAAAGCGTGGCCGGCCATACCTTGACTTCTGCCTCGACGGGTAGCTCCGGGAGTTCTCCGGACAGGGTCACATCCCACCGCTGCTCGGCGCCCATGTCGCGTGCTGTCGCGGTGAGCGGCGTGGCGCCAAGGAGGCGCGCCAGCCGGTCGGCTTCCCTCTCCAACCGCGTTTTGGGTGAGGGCGGTTCTGGACAGTCGGGAGGGTGGTATTCCTGCACGATCGATCGGAGGGTCTCGATCCCCGGGTCGTCTTCAAGTCCGAGGAGTGAAGAGATGCCGCAGTCCTTCGTCTTGCCGATTAGCTCGATCAGCACCTCCACGTTGACGCGGAAAGCGGCGACCGTCGCGTTCGCCGAGCCCGTGAACAGCCGTGTCTCACGGCCGTTCTCGAACAGGAACAACTTGGCGTGGAGGCCTGAGAGTTCGACCTCGCCTTCGACGGGCGACGTTCCGTCGGAAGGTCGCTCCTCCTCTGTATCACGCGCGTCTAGACCGGCTCCGGGTGAAAATACGTAGCAAGTCCGCGGTAGGGCATCTCGTCCCGCACCGCGGACGACATCCTGGAAGGCCTCCGGTCGGGAGACGAGAACGTCGAGCCCGTGATCGCGCACAAGGTCTCGGACTGTCGAACCTACGAGAAAGGGTGACATCACCAGACTCCGCCCGCCCTTCGGAAAAGGTAATCGGTGCCTACGCCACAGGCCGAAGGTGTGGACTCGGAAGCCGGCGAAGCGTGGAGGCAGCCGGAAGTCCACCCTCCTGATGTCGTGCGCCATCCGCTCGAGGTCCTGCTGGAGCTCATCTTTGATCGGTTGCCGGGTAGCGAGCTCCGGAAGCGCTAGAAGCAAGTCCGCGAATGGCTTGTTCCTCGAGTAACCGCGCTGCCTCTGCACGAGTCGCCCTTGCAAGCGAAGGCAGGTATCCCAGGTCCGGGCGAAAGTCAGATTTCGGGAGAGGCACAATACCCTGTAGATGGCGGGTCCCTCCTCGGATTCGAAACTGAGCACCCAGAGCTTCGGGTGAAAGATCCCTTCTTCGTACCGCGGCTGAACTTCGATCACCGAGCCTTCGAGGTAGGCCAAGAGGGTCTGGTCCGGCTTCGGCACACCGATCGCACCGGCCTGGCAGAAGAGCGTGACTTTCTCGGCGTGTCGCCGGAGTGCCTCGAGAAGCGCCACCGGGTCAGCCAGGGGGGCGCCATCCTCGTCTTGAGCGTCGAAGAAGGTGAAAGCGAGGGGTGCAGTGAGGAGCGCCATCAGATCCAGTGTGAAACTGGTCCCCACAGCGCGCTGCAGGCGGTAACCGGCCGGAGGGCGCAGGCTATCGAGAAGAAGGGTCCGCTCACGCGTTCCCAGCATCGCCCTCGCTCCGGGCCAGCCCGTCGAAGAGGTCCTCGAGGATCCGCTTCGCCGGCCCCCACCGGTAGCCCATCCGCCCGGTCCCCGAATCTCCACCCCAGAGTTCAAGGCGCCGCGGGTTTGTCAACCGCGCGCGGGCCCGTTTCAGTTGAACCTCGCGATCCCTCACGAGAGTTCGGGCGCTTGAGTCTTCGGCAACGAGGGCCCTAGGTCCAACCTGCTTCAAGTCCTCGACCCAACGTTGGATGAAGGCCCGTGTCGGGTAGCCGAGCGATCGGCCGGTGGCTCTCACGACCCACCAAATTCCGCCTGGGTTCCAATCCTCCATAGTCGGCACAAGTTCGTCAACGTCGGTGGCCCAGTCCTCCAGCCTCCGGCGATAGTCCTCCGTC
This sequence comes from bacterium, assembly GCA_026710435.1. Classification (GTDB taxonomy): domain Bacteria; phylum Actinomycetota; class Acidimicrobiia; order Spongiisociales; family Spongiisociaceae; genus JAPPFW01. Next base: position 20,709 of record JAPOQZ010000172.1, read on the forward strand.
CACTCCTCATGCTGTCTTAACTCGGAGAGCATCAGGTTGTAGAGAAGCACCGCCCCCTGCATACACACGGCGAAGAGCTCGGCATCCTCAAGCTGGCGTCGTAGGACCGGCGCTATCTCCCTAAGTTGCGAGAGTTGCCAGGGTCGATGCACGTCAAGGTCCGCCCGATTAGCCCGTGCTGCGAGCGCGGCCAACAGGGTCTCAGGATGCCGAGCCTGGATCCGGTCCCTGAGGTACTCGGCGTCTTCGAAACGGAGGGCGACCGACACGTTCTCGTATGGAAACCCGGACGGAGGGGCGGGGAGATGAGGGTGCCAATTCGCCGGAGGCGCCCTCCTACCCTCCGGGTCTCGCGGGGTACTCCTGAACCGGTTGCCGCGCCGGTAGAAGCCGTCAAGCGAGCGGAAATATCCCCACTTGTGACCCGGGAACGTGCAAATGCCCCAACTTCGGAGGCCGCCCCAATATACCTCGCTGGGGAGCCGTTTGAGAGCATCGCCGGCTTGAGACCCGAACACACCCCGCGTGTCGTTCCCGGCCAGCATCCGCCTGCTGAGGTTGAGTTCCGCCCGCCGAGCCCTCCTTGCGACCTCGCTCGATGAGAATCCCAAGCGTTCGAGCCGCAGGAACGTCCAGGGCACAAGCAGGAAGTAGCACGCCCGAGTCTGCACCGTGCTAGTCCCAGGGAAGAAGAGATCCGAAAAGCTGTTGCGGACAGACCCCAACCCAAGCTCGTCGACTGTACTGGTTTCCCGGAACAGGTCGATGACCTCAAACGCGCGACGCCGGTCCCGCTCCGAGTAGTCCAGCCAAGTCAAGGAGGACATCATCTCGCTAGACGTATCGGTCTCCTCCCCCGACCCGGTACAGCAGTCGGTTAGCTATGCAAGCTTCCGCACAGGACACCTTACCTATGCGGGTGCTCTCACAACGGCCCAACCGACAATACGCTGGGGTGGAGCTTCCCTTGGTGGCTGCATACTTGCGCAGTGCACGCTGCGGCACGACAGAATCCGTCGTGGAGGCTACGCGAACCTAGGAGGGTGCTGAGCAATCCACCAGCGGCCTGCCAACCGCCGGTATTGTTCTGGGCCGGCGGGCGGCAGGCCCGAGCAATCGTCATTGTTCAGCACTCTCCTAGAAACAGTTCGTCGGTGCGGGGTTGATGCCGGTGAACTGGAAGATCATGCCGTCCCCGTAGTGGGTGACGGGGACGGTGTAGGGGAGAGCAGGGGAGAGGGACGAGCAGATCGACTCGTCACCTTCGTCACAGTGGAATTTCGTCGTCGGTGGCGTGTAGTTTCTGTTCACGTGGCCGCGTATACCGGAGATCTCAATGGCTGTACATGCTGAAGCTCAAAAGACTGAGTCGCTGCTGGGGCGGGGCATCTACGATATTGCCGAGGCGGCCCGGATTGTCCGGAGACACCCTGACACGGTTGCGCGCTGGACCCGGGGCACCGATCACCTGCACCATGTGGAGAGTGACTGGATCATCTCCTTCCTTGACCTGATCAGCCTTTGGGTGATATCCGAGTTGATCAGGCGTGGCGTTCCGAGACGGGAGATCAGGGCAGGAGGAGAGTATGTGGCCAGGAACGTCGGCACGAACTACCCCTACGCCCACCAGGATCTGGCCACTGTAGGCGCCGCCTTCTTCGGCAAGTTCAAGCAATGGGTCGACGTGGGCAAGGGCGGTCAGGGATCCTTCCCGGTAGTGATCGAAGAGTTGCTGAGTCCTATCGAGTTCGGCTCCGACCTCCACGCATCCATCTGGCGGCCGGCGGAGGGGGTGTGGCTCAACCCTGAAGTCCAGGCTGGCGCGCCGTGCATCGATGGAACCCGTGTTCCCACCAAAGTGATAGCTGACCTCGAAGCCATGGGAGACCACATCGAGGACATCGCGGACGACCTGAGCCTGAACGTTACCCAGGTACGCGCTGCCCTCCAGTATGAGCTCGCCGCCTGAGCGCCGAAGCCGGCGGCGTAGGCCTCCCCGATCTCGTCTCCTATTCGATGAGAACCTTCCGTGGAGAGTGGCCGGCGCGCTGCGGGAACTCGGATACAACGTCAGTTATGTGGGGCATGAAGGCGACGGCGCTCCTTCACGGGGCTCCTCCGACCGGACGATCATCGATTATGCCCGAACCACCAACCAGGTGGTTGTTACTTCGAATCACGATATGATCCTGCTCTGCCTCGAACAACCACAGCCGGTGATCTGGTTGGATCCCCACGGCCGCCAGATCACTCGGGATGAGTTGGTCGTCCTCGTGTTTAGAGCGGCGCTCGAGTGGGAACTTATGTTGCAGAGTGCTACCGGACCGGTATGCATCCGTGCCCTACGAACCAAGAACGAGAGCTTGTCGGTCGAGCGCGCCATCCACCTTGTGCAACAGCGTATGAAGCGGATAGCAGCTAAGAAACGAGGGGGACCAAGGCCCAAGCCACTCGGGCCGCTGTTCGAGTTCACCTCCAAGTGAGTCGTTCCAGGCTGCGGGATTCCGTGGGATTCGAAGGTCACCGCCCGGGTCACGCGAGTTCCACTGCCGGGGAGGGAAACCGCCGGTTTGCAAAGGTGTGCGCTACGACCGCTCCAAGTGTCGAGGGCATCCATCCTGTATCACTGTTACGAGCCGTAAACAGGCTTGGAAGAATCACCATCCAGGGTTGGGTGGCCAGATGTTCGGTCCGTGGATGGGACTCGGCGATCCCGCCGAGTACACGTTGTTGAATTGGTCGAGATGGGCGATCGTATACGGCGCTTTAGCGTGAGCGGCCGCCGCGGCTTGATCGGAGTGGACCTTGTAGAGCCAGAACTCGGTGGGGACTTCGACGTTCTGGTTGATGTCGAATCGGAGCAGGCCTTTCTCGTGTGCGGCTGCGGCGCGGGCCTGTTTCGTCACCGACGCGACGAAGCTGTCCACTTCATCGGGTGGCAGGGAGATGCGTGCCTGGTAGAGGCTGATCCCCCCGGTGGGACCGTCCCCGGCTATGTCCCGGGGTGCCGAGCCGGTGCTGTGGCGGTTGCGGCACGTGGCCCATACCAGTTGATCCAGCATCCCATCGGTGGCCGACAACCAGGTGGCGAAGTGCGCCGAGTCGCCATGGGCGGCGACGGCATCGTCGTCATCGTAAATCTCGTTGAATCCGACTCGGTGCGGGTCTGCTTCGTCGTGGAAGACATCGAAACGGCGGCATCCCGGTTCGGTAGCGACAGAAGCACGCGCGTTGGCGACCGAAGCTGCCACGAAGCTCTCCAGGTGATCCGGTTGCAGGGTGGCCTGAACGGTGATAGTCCTCATGTCGTCCCTCCTTGGGCCGTCGCGACGCCGGTCGTAGAAGCCTCCCCATCGTAGACTCCGTCGTGTTCGCCGGACTGGACCGGCAGGTAAGATGCCCGAATCTGGCGTAGCTCCCGAAGGGACGTGAACTATGGCGGCCGAGGGGATTGGTCTCGCCTGGCACAGCTTGTTGTCGGTAGCCGTCTCACGGTCGCTGCGACCTCGATGGTGGCTGGGTGCGGGATGCGAAGGCGGCCCCGGTTCCTGTAAGGCGAAGGGGGCTTAGCAATCTCCGCAAGGGTCCTATCCGGTTGGCGATCAGCCGTCCTAGGAGTTGCCGGTGTGGGAATCCTCCTCATGGGCTGGGAGGTGGTCGGGCAAACCGAGGCCTTCGGGCGGGGTTGGCCGCCTTTCACAGACGTTCTCAAGTCCCTTTCCGAAGACAGGGAAATCCTCCTTCGCGCCGGTCTCGGCACCATCTGGGACGCAGTGAGAGGTTTCGCCGCGGGATTGGCACTGGGAGTCTCTCTGGCTGTCGTCGGGTTGCTCATCACACCACTCCGGCGGGGAATCGGTCGCCTTGCCACCGTTGTCAACTCCATCCCCTGGATCGCTCTCGGTCCACTTATCGTCATGGTGGTCTCGTCGTCGGCAACTCCCCTGGTCTTTGCGAGCCTGGCGGTGTTCTTCTCGAGCTTCATTGCTGTGAGTTCCGGATTCAACCTCGTGAGCCGATCCCATCAGGATGTGTTCACCGTTCTAGGCGCTTCCAGGATCAGCCGCTTCTCGAGGCTCGAGATACCGGCGGTATTGCCTTCGATCGTCTATGCAGCCAAACTCGGTGCTCCTGCCGCCATGTTCGGTGTCGTATTCGGTGAGTGGTTCGGCACGACCGAGCCGGGACTGGGCCTGGTGATGGTCGTCGCGCTCCAGCAGTTCTTCACGGCCAGGCTGTGGGCCGCGGCCGGGCTCACCGCGTTCATAGCGATCGTGGCTTTCGCGTTCTTTGCCTTGATAGAGGAGCTAGTCCGGCGTCGTGACTTCTCCGTGCGCCAAGATGTGCGAGACCTCGCAGGCTCCGGCGCATCGAAGGAGGGGGATAGGGAGTCCACGTCATGGCGCCAGAGACTGGTGGACATTGCTCTCACGGTATGGCCGTTCGTATTCGTTATCGCGTTCTGGCAGTTTGCAGTCACGGTTTGGGAGGTGAGTCCTATAGTGGCTCCTACCCCTTGGTCGGTCGTGACCGATATCGCCGCCAACCCGGCGACCTACCTCGACTACACGTTCAACACATTGCAGATGGCTGCGGTGGGCTTGCTGATCGGCAGTCTGATCGGGCTCGTAGCGGCACTGGCTAGTTGGCTGTCTCCGGTGCTGAAGGGCATGCTGACCACTCCCATGATCATCATGTATTCGGTGCCGCTGGTGGCGACCGTGCCGATCATGGCCAGGGTGATCGGCTACACCCGGACGACTGTTGTGGCGGTTGCGGCCCTGGTGTCGATGTTCCCGACATTCGTTCTGGTCACCTCCGGTTTCCGTTCCACCCCTCCGGGTGCCGACGATGTCTTCTCGGTCATGGGTGCGCGACGGCCGGCCAGGTTGCGCCATCTGGCGTTGCCGTCTGCGGTGCCCGACCTGCTCACCGCTCTTCGGTTGAACGGAGCCCTGGCGATCGTCGCCGCGATTCTGGGAGAGTTCCTCACCGGTCGCGACGGCCTCGGATGGCTGTTCGCTATCTCGTATGCCGGTCTCGAGATGCCTCGGGCCTGGGCTTCTGCGGTGGTGATAGTTGTCCTGTCGGTTGTCGTGTACGTGGGGGCGAGCCGGCTCGAGGAACGAGGCCAGCAGCGGATGCTGTGAGGCCAATTCCGGTTCCGGTTACCTGCCGGAATCACGCCGGGTCACATCCCATTCGGGGAGACAGGCTGCCAGACTTGTGGCAAAGGCGCTATAGGAGGCACTCATTGCATTACTCATCTAGATCGCGATTGGGCTGGTTGATCCTCGTGGTGGCTTTGCTGGCCGCCGCATGTGGTGACGACGAGCCCGCTGCCACGACGGCGGCGCCCGCGACAACAGCGGCGCCCGCGACGACCTCAGCACCCGCGACAACAGCGGCGCCGGACACAACCGCGGCGCCGGAGACGACCGCGGCTCCGACCACCGAAGCTGCGATGGAGCCGACAGTCATCCGGGTCCGGCTCAACTGGACAGCAGATCCCGGATTCCTGGGCCTGTACATGGCGGACGAGATGGGATTCTTCGCCGAGGAGAACGTGGCGCCGGAGTTCGAGTACGGCGGTCCGAACGTGCCGCATCCCGTCCAGATCCTTGCCGGGGGAGCAGCAGACATCGGCTTCGGCGGGCTGGCGATCATCGCCGATGCGGTTTCGCAGGGCGATGACTTCGTGATCTTCGGTACGAGACTCCAAGAGGGCATCCTGGGAATCAGTTCCCTGGCTTCGGACCCGATACTCGCCGCGAGCGACATATGCGGTAGCAAGATCGGAGCCACCCCAGGCGACATCGTGCAACTCGACGCCCTGCTGGTCCTCAACGGGCTGGAACCCGGCTGCTACGACATGGTCCCGGTCGGGTTCGACCCGTCACCGGTGGCTGAAGGCCTGGTTAGGGGGCAGATCAACTACATGAACAGCCACCCCGTCATCCTCGACTTCATGGGGGTCGACAACGTCGCCGTGTCCTATGCCGATCTGGGTATGCAGATGTACCACGACCTGGCATTCGTCAATGGCAGCTTCCTGGACGCCAACCGGGATGCCATGGTGGGGTTCCTGCGGGCGATGATCAAGGGCTGGGAAGCGGCCTTCGCCGATCCTGATACCGCCATCGACTTGATGATGAACAAGTGGGGCGGGGCTGAACTCGGCATGGACATATCGTTCCAGCGGCCGGTTCACGATGCTCAGGTACCTCTGATGACGAGCAGCCTTACCGACGAGAAGGGCCTCTTCCAGATGGACTTCGACCTTATGGCGACCACCATGTGGGACATCCTGGGCCTGACCGGCATCGAGAACCTTCCCGATCCCGAAGCGATGATCGACACCAGCCTGCTCGACGATGCGTTCGCGGGCTGCGGAGCATCGCTCCTGGAGTGCTGACCTGACCGGATAGGCCGGCTCTCGAGGGAGGGAGGCGCCCGAGATCGCCGCGGCACCATCCTCCCGGTCGGATCTCGCCCCGCTGGCGGGCAGCAACCCTCTGCTAGCTCCGTTTGGGAGGGGAGTAGTTGAGCGACAGACCGCCGACCCGGAGGATCTCCCTGATCTGATCCGTCGTGTCCCCAACCCTTGCGGGCAAGGAAGGGCTCAGGATCCGGCCGAGTCCAAGGCCAGGGTGAGTTCGTCGGCTATCGCGTGGAACTCCGCTGTGGTTGCGAGTTCCCGAGTTCGAGGACGCTCGAAGTGCACTTCCTTCACGATCTTGACCCGTCCGGGACGCTCGGTGAGGACGATGACACGGTCAGCGAGGAACAGCGCCTCGTCCACCGCGTGGGTCACGAGAATCGTGGTGTGCTGCTGCGCGGACCAGATCCTCTGCAGTTCCAGGTTCATCTGCCGGCGCGGCACCGCGTCGAGAGCCCCGAATGGCTCGTCGAGAAGGCCGCCACATCGAAGCTGACGCCGGAGACGGCGAGCAGCGACTCGCCCCTCCGCAGCTTGAACTCCTTGCTCACATCTCGCAGCGAGATGGCCGGGGACGCCCCCGCGATCTCTCTGCCCGCATCACCCGCCGTCGAAGATACGGTCAGTCAATGGCTCCTCCTCGGCGGGGTTCCCAGGAACCGTCCCGGATCGGTTGGGGTGATACCTCTCCCGCCCCCGGATACCGGATCGGGCTTGGTGGTCAGGATCGGCTCATAACGTTCCCCAGAACTCCGGCGGTTCGCCCGTCAGTTGCTGGACTGTGGCTTCCATCGCGAACACCGTGGTTCCCTGGTTGATGTGGCCGCCGATGGTCTTGCCGGTCGAATCGGCGAACACGGCGTGTATATGTACGAGCGGTTGCCCCTCGTACAGGGAGATATTGCCGGTTCCACCAGCTACTTCCAACTGCTCTTCCCGAACCAGGGTGCGGTAGTCGCCGGCGTCCGGGTCGTACCAGGACAGGTCGGCGCGGCTGACCGAGCCGAGAAAGGTGATGGTTGCGGCTAGGACCCCGTTGGAGCGGGCGAATGCCGTCAATGAGTCCAGCAGGTCGTCGCCCTGGCTGAAGCTCAACAGGTGGATCCTGCCCGGATCGAAGCTGAATACCTTCACGCCGGTGTTCTTCGGTTCCTTGGGCACGTTCGTGGCGATCGCACCAACCGAGTCTAGGAGGGTGCCAAGAGACTAACTAACGGGTTCGCTGCTTGGTAAACCACCTGGTTTCAGAGTTGTGAGCTGCCCGCGAACCCCTTTGCACGGGCGCTTTCGGCACCCTCCTGGACGACCGGGTTCAGCGCTTGCGGTGGGCGTGGTTGGGTGACGGGTCGGATTGATACACTCTGGACCTGCCGAGGGATGGGAGGACCCTGTTGGCAGGCATGACCGAGTTCTTGATCGTGGCGCCGATCCTTCCGGGGAAGCGGGAGGAGTGGCGCCGGATGATGCGTGAGGTTACGGGGCCCAGGTATGAGGAGTGGGCTGATCATCACATGCGGATGGGTGTCTCGCGTGAGGTTGTGTGGGAGCAGCGTCTTCCCGTGCTGGATCTTGCGGTGGTCGCTATCGATGGGGACGATCCCCAGGATATTCTCGGCAAGATGACGGTGTCCGACAAACCTTTCGATGTCTGGTTCAGGGATACGATCATCAGCGTCACCGGGTATTTGGAGAACGCGCCGGAAGAGATCCCGGCTCCCACCCTTGTGGGCAAGTTCGAAGCCGGGACGCAGCGATGACACTCCGGCCGGGTCTATCGTCGGCGATTCTATGAAGATAACCCGGGTCAAGGCCATTTCTGTTGGCTACATGAAGATCAACCCGGAGATGCATCGCAGTTTCTCGCTCGTGAGGATCGACACGGACGCCGGGCACGTCGGCTGGGGTGAAGCAAGTTCGTCTTACGGTCATTCGTATCCCACGGTTGTTGAGACGATCGTCGATGACGTGCTCGCCGATGTGTTGGTGGGCAGGAACCCGCTGGCGATCCGGGCCCGCCTCGCCGAGATGCACCTGTGGCTGGACGGCTACCTGGGATGGGACGGTATCTCGGGGCAGGTCATAGGCGCCGTCGAGATCGCCCTGTGGGACGTCTTCGGTAAGGAGCACGGTGTGTCGATTGCGGCGGTGCTCGGCGCCGGTGTCGACAGTCTGCCTCTGTACGCGACGGGCACGACTTCGTTCGAGGTGGACCTCGGCTGGCACGAGACGTATTTCGATGATGTCCTCGAAGCCGGGATCAAGGGTATCAAGGTGAGGCTGGGAAACGACCCGGATCGGGATCTTGAGTTGATCGCCCGTACCAGGCGTGTCATCGGCGATGATTGCCATCTGATGGCTGACGGCTACTGGACGTACACGCTCCGCGAAGCGACCCGCCTCGCCCGGAGGATGGAACCGTACAACGTGAGCTTCTACGAGGAACCCCTGCCCCAGTACATGATCGGAGCGCTCGCCGAACTCCGGGCTGAGTCGCCGGTGCGTATAGCGGTCGGCGAGCGCGTCTTCTCCCTGGCCGGGTTCACGAATGTGGTGCATCATCGCGCTGCGGACGTTCTCCAGCCGGACCCCACCGTTTGCGGAGGCATACTCGCCTGCATGGAGGTTGCGGCCCTGGCGAAGGCACACGATCTCGCCGTGGTGCCACACATCGGAGGCCTGACCGCCGTAGGAGTGGCCGCAGGTCTTCATGTAGCCGCTGCTATCGAGCCGGAGTTGCTCGAGTACGACCCCGATCCGTACCAACCGCTACGCGACGAGTTGCTTGCCGACCCCATATTCGACATGGATCGCGTCGACGACGGCCGCATGGCGGTCCCGACGGGGCCCGGGCTGGGGATCGAGATCGACGAGACCGTCCTGGACGCCTACCCGTACCAACGGGGGAAGCTCTACCAAGAGGTGTACCCCGAGCACGGCGCCGGACGCCTTTGAGCACCGGCCGGACAGCCCGGTTCGTCGGTCCCGCGCCCCGGCAGTCTCTCGGCTGACGGGACCCGGCTGCCACCTCCGGTAGCCGGCATCCGGCCGGAAACCCGGAGTGGAAATGGCCAGGTGTCCCGGGTCTTGAGTTCGGTTGTGTGTGGAAGACGTGCAGTCATGCGACGGGTTGGTTGTGTCACAGGCCTGTTGCATGCTTGTAGGTAACCGCAAAGCGCCAACGGTCCGCTTTCGGTACCGACCGGACCGTGATTTGGTTCATGTTGTCCAC
>JAPOQZ010000092.1 GCA_026710435.1 bacterium
GCTTGGGATGTTGCTGATGTGGGTGCCGGTGGTGAGTACTAGCCCTAGCTTGAATCTGTCTCCGACTTTTTGGGAGAGCCACTCGATGTGCCGGATGTCGCCGGGCCGGTGCCGGTTGGCCGACTTGATTTCGATTGCCACGATTCCGCCGTCTTCGGTTTCGATCACGGCGTCGATTTCATGCGCGCCTTTGTGGGTGCGGAGGTGGCTCAATGCGTCCCGCATGCCTAGCGCCTCCAGCTCGGCTCTGATCTGGTTGAGAGCGAACGTTTCGATGACCGGGCCGTAGAGGTCGCCGTTCAGCTTGAGGCGGGCCAGGGGCACGTTCATCGCCGCTATCAGCAGCCCGGAGTCGCTGAACAGCATCTTGGGGGACTTGCCGAGATCGGGAAGGTCCTCGCTGATGAAAGCTGGTATTTCGACGGTCATGTCCATGTCGAGCAGGATGTGTCGGTAGTCGCGGTGGGTCCCGGGGTTGACGCGGGCGGCATTCCGCAGGTTTCCGTCCTCGGGCGAGCGTGCGGTGTGAAGTGCGGCGGCGGTGAGATATCTGCGGAAGAGGGAGGCTGAGCGCCGTGTTCCGAACAGGGGCAGATCTCGCCGGAGCAGAACGCTCAGGTAGTCCTGGCACCACCGCTGCGAATGGATTGTGGAGCCTTCCGGCGCGCATTCGGGGAAACCGCCGATCGCGGCTACGTCCAGGTATCCGAAGATGTCGGGAGTTTGTTCCGGCGGGGCTTGGGGTGGAGTCCCCGACAGCAAACCGGCGACTGCCGGGGCACGACGCGAATCTGCAGCCCGCGCTCTCAGCTCCCGCACGGTCATCGGGTTGAGTCGCACGACCGCCGCCCGGCCGGTCAGCGCCTGGAACTCGGACCGGCTCCTGGGATCGGGTGAGCCGGTGAGCACGAATCGACCGGGCCTTCGGTCCCGGTCCACGGTGCGTTTGATAGCTAGCACGACCTCGGGGGCCAGCTGCCACTCGTCCACCAAGAGCGGCTCCCGATACTGAGCGAGGGCCGCCTCGGGGTTGTCGTGGAAAACGGTGCGGGTGGCCGAGTCGTCCAGAAACGCGCTAGACCTCACCGACTGAAGGGCCGTGGTGGTCTTGCCAACACCCCTGGCGCCTGTCACGAGCACGACGGGATGGATCCCACGAGCTCGGGCGATCTGTGCGTCCACAAGGCGGGGGACATACTTCACGAACAACAGCGTAGCAGTGTTCAGTGCTATAGCGTAGCAGTAGCAGGAATCTCACCGTAGCGGTGTTCTCTCATTGAGTCTCCCCGAACACGGGGGTGGAAGCAGGCATCAAGGTCTCTTGGGACAGGGGATCCCCACGGAGACACCCAAACGAACAAGGCGGTAGACCTTCAGCCATGTGGGTGGAAGGCCAGAGAGGTGGAGAACAGAGCTATCCACTTCAACCACATAGGCGAACAGTCAAAGTCTGGGGCGCTGGCAAGATCGAACAGTTCCGGCCACCTCGAAAGTTCAGGCCATGCCCTCTGAAACGGCCAACCCGCCGGTAACCGCGGCCGTGATAAGAGCTTGACGGCGCTCGTTGAGCAGTTCTACCTGCCGACCGAGAGCGTCAATCGCCATTCTCGCCTTGTCAGCCTCGCGCTCGAAGCGTTGGGCAATCTGCCTCTGCTCGGCCATTGGCGGGACCGGTGTTCTCAACGCAAGTAGCTCATCCGGATATAGGCGGAGGCGAGAAGATGTAACACCCCGGCTGTATCGCGTCATTTCGCAGATGTAGGCGGGCGTTCGGACCAGGAGGTCAAAGTATTTCGGGAGCACCGTTGCCTGATCGATTCGATACACACCGTATGACGGGCTCACGATTCCATGGTGTCTTGATACTCCCGCAGCTCCCATCCATGCCCACATCGTATTGACAGCTAGGTCGCCTGGCCGTACGAGCTTGTATCCGACCATTGACTCTGCCTTGAACATGTAGACAGTCTTCTCCGAGCGTGGTGTCACACCCGTCAGGTGGGATACAGAAAGTAATTCCTCGTCGCCGGTGCTTGATCGTTCGTTCACTTCGTGCATGAACACCTTGTTGCGGAGCACCTGCCATCGGCGTGGCATATACGGTATCGACGGAATACCACTCGCTTGTGACTTGCCTTCTCCATTGACGAGGTACGTTGCGAAGGAAACCAAGCGATGGTCGAGTAGTTCGATGAGGTTGCGTTTTTTGGTGATGAGGGTGTCGATGCGGTTGGTTTCGGTGTCGAGGTAGTCAGCGATCGCCCGCTGCTCAGCGACCGACGGCACCCACGGCCGATACTCGGATACCTTCTCCCAGCTGGTCCTGGGCATCTTGGTTCCTTCCGACGTTGCTACTGCCCAATCAACGAATGGTGTAGTCATGGTCGAATACCCGAGCCAACGAGACTCGACACCAGCTCGGGGCCGCATGCACATAAGTTCGGTTGATGCCAGGGCGGGTCGATCCACGACCCAACTCTTCGCAAGATAGGGTCGGAGCTTCCCAAACAAGACATCTCCAGGTTCAACCGAAGCCATACCAGTTCGTGAAGGGGTACGCACCGGGAGTTCGGTGCCTCTAACGAGAGAGCCGGTCCAACTCGCAATGTGTTCAAGAGCTACATATGGACGCTTGTCGCTAGTAGCACATTCCGCGTGGAGACTTGCCAGATGCTTCAGCCGAACCATTACTTGGTGATCTGGGTGAGCAGGGTCTGGATTTGGGTTTCGAGGGTTTTGATTTCGTTGTCGATTTCTTGGAGGGGGCGGGGTGGGGTGTAGGTGTAGAAGTGGCGGGTGAGGGGGATTTCGTAGCCGGTTTTGGTTTTGGTGGGGTCGTGCCAGGCGTCGGGGATGTAGGGGTGGACTTCTTCTTCGAGGTAGTCGTTGATAGCTGTTTGGTATTCGGGGGTGTTGAGCCGTCTGGTGGTGTCGGTTTCGTGGGTGACTCGTTTGGTGGGTAGGGGGACGTTCTCGTAATCGCGGAGGGTGGGGTCGGGTTTGGGTTTGCCGCTGGTGGTGGCGACGGGAGCGTCGGGGTCACGGACGGATAGAGCAGCCGTGATGGCGTTGACGAGTGGCACCGGTTTCTTTCCGACGATCGAGACGAGCACTTCCCTCACGAACGTCTTGACGGTCTGATCGGTCTGGAAGGTTGTCCCGAGGTCGGCCTTGAGTTTGTCTACGAGTAGCTCTGCGTCAGGGGTTGGGAGTCTGGCGACTTTCTTGTCGGCGGCGACTGTGGTGAGGGTGTCGTCGGTGATTTCCCAGCGGAGTTGTAGGGGCCGTTCGACGGTGATGCGCAGGAACCCGAAGCTTTCGTTGGGGAAGATCTTGGAGCGGGAGCTTTCCTCGAAGGCGCCGTACAGGCGGGTGAGGTCGGTTATCTGCTCTTCGCTGATCTGTTTGCGTTTGTTTCCGAGGCTTTTTCGCATCTTGGTCCACGACTCGCGGGCGTCGATGAGTTGGATCTTGCCGCGGCGTTTGGGGGTCTTGCGGTTGGTGACCACCCAGAAGTAGGTGGATATCCCGGTGTTGTAGAACAACTGGTCGGGCAGGGCGACGACGGCTTCGAGCCAGTCGTTCTCGATGATCCAACGCCGGATCTCGGACTCGCCCGACCCGGCC
>JAPOQZ010000107.1 GCA_026710435.1 bacterium
AGACCGGGGCTATGACAGCAAAGCAGTGCGAGCTCTCTGCGAAGCCGTCGGGATCACCGACGTAATCTGCGCGAAGAAGCGGCCACGAGGCCAAGCCAACCACACCAAACTATCCACACCCCTCGGCATGCGATGGACCGTCGAACGTACCAATTCGTGGCTGTCGAACTATGGGCAACTACGCCGCAACACCGACCGTCGTACTCACCACCGGCTAGCGCAACTCGCCCTCGCCATAGTATTTATCATCACGATCAAGCTCATCAACTGGAGAAACCGCTGGAACCCCACCAACTAGCAATCCGCGCACACTCTTAGAACATTCTACGACGAGAGATGTAGGGTACAGATAGCCGCCACTTCCAGCGCCACCGCCGCATTGCGAGATCGCCGGCTGGAAAGCGGCGTGGGCAGGTGGTCCGAGCAGTACCTGACGCCCTACCAGTTCCCCGAGTATCTCGAGTTGATCGATCATCCCTACGAGGTACACACCGGCCACTCCCTGGCGGAGACACTCCGGTACCTACCCCGAGGCCAGTACGCCGACGCTGACCTTATGGCAGCCAGAAGCAGGTTCATGCTGGTGGGAGGATTTCCCGAACTTCTGGCCGCTGATCATGGCAGGGATCGTCCCGATGAGGACCTCGTACTCGGATCGCAACAACTCTTGCGAAGCGACGCTGTTGAGCGCGTCGTATACAAGGACATTCCCCAATCGTTCGGTGTCGACAACCCGATCCTGCTGGAACGACTGCTGTACGTGCTCGCAGCATAGATAACCGGGATCCTCCCTCCTGCCAAGATCAGCCGCGAGTTGGGTATATCCCAACCCACCTTCGACCGGTATCTCTCCTACCTCGAACACACCTTCCTGGTGTTTACCCTCCCCAACTACTCGGGGCGGGAGGCGACCGTCCAGAAGAGGGGACGTAAGTTGTACTTCTACGACGGCGCGGTTCGTAACGCTGCCCTCCAGCGAGGCCTAGCCGTCCTGGACAATCCCACCGAACTCGGCCTCCTGATAGAGAACCTTGTCGCCGCGTCACTGCAGACACACGCCCTACGCTCAGGAATCCGGCTCCACTACTGGCGAGATGGCAACAATGAGGTCGGCTTGATCTATGCCCATCCAACACAGCCGCTTAGCTTTCGAAATCGCATCGTCACCTGACCACAGCCGTTCGGGGCTCCGCCATCTCATCCAGCGACACCGCCGATTCCGGGGGGGGCTACCTGGTAGCAGCCCGTGCACCTGTCATCCACCCGGATGCCACGCGAATCGGTACCTTGCCCCTCGATCTGTTCCTACTAGCCATCGGTACCCATGCCAATCCGTAGCCTGGCTCGTTGTGTTTCACGTACAGACAGAAGGATCACCGGCAACCGACTGGCACGGCCCTCAGTCGTAGACGCCGACCACTGACGTGCGGTCGCCGGTCACCCGGCACAGCATTGCCCCCGCCGAGGTGACGATCTGGTACAGGTCGCTCGTCTCCTCCTCGGCCCACCACCGGCCCAGCCTTCGCCACGGCCCTGCCCAGGCCACCACCGGTTCCCACCGGCTCGCCAGACGTACCCTGGTGGGGATACCGCCGTCCCATTCCACGTCCAGGTACTGGGGACGGGGTGGCACCAGGCTCGGGGAAGGATCGGGAACCTTGCCCGGCCACGGGGACGAGAGGGGACGGACCGGCTCGGGAAACTCCTCCCCCCAGCGGGTCCACTGCACCCGCTCGGCCGGATCCCTGCCCCCCTGAGGGCGCGCACGGAGCACCGAGTCCGGACCCAGGATGGTCCGGGTCCTCTCCAGCGCCCGTTCGGCCTCGACCCGCGCCGCCATCCCCTCGAACAGTCCCGGTTGGTAACCCTCGTCGGACAGATCGGCCGGGGAGAGCTTGAGGCGGACCAGCCCGCCCGGTACCCCGTCGCTCTCGGTCCACGCCCGGAGTTGCCACCAGACCCGTTCGGCCAGCGCCCGATCGTCGAACGGTTCGGCGTTCCTCCACACCCGTGACCGGGTGATCCCCCCGGCCGCTTCGGCCTCCACCTCCACCCGATGGGGCGCCACCCGGTGCCGGCTCAGCAACTCGATGAGAAGCCCGGCCAGGCGCCGGGCAGCGAAACCCACCTGCTCGAGCAGTTGCAACGGTTCTTCGAAGCTCTGCTCGACCGCCAGGTCGGGAGGGATACGGCGCGGCACCACCATCCGGTCCTCGCCACTAGCCAGCCGGTGGGCCTCCAGACCCGGAGTCCCGAACCGGGACGCCACCGCAGCGCGGGGAAGGGCTGCCAACCCGCCGAGAGTGGTCAGACCCAGCCACCGGAACGTGGCGACCAACTCGTCGGTCGCCAGAACCGAGATGTCCAACCGGGACAGGAAATCCCGGTCGTCCTCCAGGATCAGCGTCGGGTCGGCCGATCGGGCCGCCCAGTAGGCCGCGAAGGGACCATCCGCCACCCCGAAGCGGGCCCCCGGCGCCAGGCCGCCCACCTCTCCGGCTACCCGCTCCACGAGAACCTCCTCGCCGCCGTAGTAGCGGACCGCCCCGTCCATGGGCACGAAAATCCAACCCGGCTCGACCACCTCGACTCGGGGAATCAGGTTCTCGATGGCGTCCAGCACCGGTTCGAAACGCCGGGTCTCGCCGGCCGGGTCACGTTCCAGGGACAGGGCCGACGGGCAGAGTGCCTCGGCGGTGCGGCGCGCCATGCCGAGTTTCACCCCCGCCTCCCGCGCCGGGTCGTTGACAGCCGCCACCAGCGAACGGCCGTCCGCGGTCCCTACTACGAAGGCGGCCCTATCCGGCGGCGCGTCCGGCCTCTGGAGCAGCCAATCGGGAAACCAAACGCACAGGATGCGCGCCATCGTCCTCCACCTCCATCACCATCCTCCGACCCGCGGCGCCCTTGCCGGACAGCTCCAGGATCAGGGTGCGGTTATCCAGACGCCCGTGTCCCTTACCGACGCCTGCCCAAACAACCCGGTCCACCTGCACCCGCAGGTAAGCCACCCCGGAGGGAAGCCGGCCTGCCAGAGGGCGCAGGATCACTGTCGCCTCCCGTGCCCGGACCTTGGCGCCGAGGCGCCGCAACATCGCCTCCCGGACACCGTGGGGTACTTCGGCATAGATGGCCTTGACACCATCGAGCAGGGCCGCCACCACCCGCGGCCACCGGGCTGCATCGTCGCACCGGACCACCGCCAGCCGCTCGGGATCGATCCCCACCTCCCACGCCGCCAGCGGGCATATCCATCCCCGAACGTCGACCACCACCACCCGGCAAGCGGGCGGCGCTCCGGCCAGCATCGAGAACCCGAGCCGGGTAAGGCCCAGCCCGGTCGCCCCCTCCAACCCGATCACCCGGCCGGGACGCAACGCCAGCGGGTCGTCGGCCTCCACCGCCATGCCGGGGACCGTTAGGATCACGCCATCCCCCCTCCTACCTCCCTTGTTCCCCTAACTTTCCTGCCCGGGGAACGTTCCCTACACCTCGTCGACCCGACGAGGGACATACACTATAGCGAACACATGTTCGCTATACCACCCCCTTGCCGGTTGCCGGTAGCCAGAGGTAATCAACCACGAGGTAACAGGGGGAGTGATCGTCAAGGTATCCGAATCTCGATGCGGGGTCTCAGGGTTGCCTCACCGTCTTGCCAGATGTATCGAGCATCCAGAGCGTCTGTCATCGTATAGATCATTGTTTTTAAGATGATATTAAGATGATATATTTGATTAGCTTATCGAGCTGGTTAGGAGCGTGTTATGCTACGAGAGATGTCATACACCGAAGAGGAAATCGAGCGGATGGCCGACCTGGGTCGGGATCCGAAGAATTGGCAGCCTGCCGACCCGGAGGCGTGGGAACTCGGCAGGCGGATGGCATCCGGTATCGCGGAGACCTACACGGACGACGACTGGCGGCGTGTTCTCAACGCGTTGTCTCCCTCTCGAGTTGCTCGTAAGATCTCCCGCCGACCACCCCAAGACCAGCGGAGGCTACTGGAACTGTTAGCCGCAGACCGCAGAGCAGAGGTCGAAAGGCTGTTGACAGTTTCTGTCTAGGAGGGTGCTGAGCAATCCACCAGCGGCCTGCCAACCGCCCGCAAAATTCCTGGGCCGGCGGGCGGCAGGCCCCGAACAATCGTCATTGTTCAGCACCCTCCTAGGGTCCTGTATCTCTGTTTCGCTTGCGTTCCGGGCTTGATGAGCCGAACCGGAACCGACCAACGCTACGAGCAGGCTGTATCTGTCACAGGCTCGTTGCACAATGGTAGATAGCCGTATACACCGGCGGTTCGTTTCCGACGTCGAGCGGACCGTGGCAGGGTTCATACTGTCCGGAACCGGCCCGCACAGGGGATAGAAGGTCGCGTCCGTGACCC
>JAPOQZ010000252.1 GCA_026710435.1 bacterium
AACACAACGCAGCAGTCATCTGCGTCGCCCGCCGACGCTGCAACATCATCCTGGCCATGCTCAAGACCCAAACCCCCTACCAACCCCGCCAACCCGAGAAACTACCCGACGCGGCTTGACAACAAGACAGGGACACCCCCCCTTTGTCACGCCCATCACTTACGCTGATACCATGATCACCGTACATCAGTTCGATTCGCCCGACCCACCTGACTTGCTGGCTAGTTCAGAGCGCCCAGCCCGCTCGGCAACCACCTTTGTCAATCCCCTTCGCCCTGAGGTGCTATCCCCACCGCGAGACCGTGGCACCCCGATATCTTGTCTTTCGCGTTGGCCACGGCGCTAGGATGCCGACGATGTCTCGAAAGAACTTACCGGCACTAATTGTCAAACAATGGCTATCCGACTGGAATTCAGTGGCCTTCGACGATAACAGTTTCAGGAGAAAACCCCGGCCTGAGTTTCTCATATTCTCACTCGACGCGAAAGAAGTCCGGCGCCTCTCCGGTATCCAGCGCCGTACCGCGACTGGTCCACGAGCATCAGATCTCGGAATTCAACGCGCTCATGAGCGGAACCGCTCTCAGGAGATAGCGGAATACATCCGACACGGATTCCCGTGGTCGGGTATCAGCAAAACCAAACGAGCTAGTGGAAGATATAACGACCTGATGAGGCCCGGATGGCTTCCAACCGCAATCGTCGCAAATATACTGACACGAGCTGACACACGACATGGCATACATGTCCATGATGACGATCACATAAGCGTAGACTACCATCCGAATGGTACCGCTGTACTCTCCTTACCTGATTCAAGAGTTCCTAACTGGTCTCTTGCTGGACGCCTTGCACCACTAGAAATAATCGATGGGCAACATCGGCTGTGGGCATTCGACGAACACTCCGATGACCTAACGGATTATCAACTTCCCGTCGTGGCCTACCATGGGTTAGACCGTAGTTGGCAAGCCTACCTTTTCTATACGATCAATATCAAGCCCAAACGCATCAATCCGAGTCTCGCCTTTGATCTCTATCCGCTCTTACGAACTGAGGACTGGCTCGAGCGATTCGATGATACAATCTACCGTACATCGCGAGCTCAGGAGTTGACTGAGGCCCTTTGGTCTCATAGAGCTAGCCCTTGGTACCAGCGGATTGATATGCTGGGAGGCTACGGCCGCAAAATGGTCACGCAAAACTCTTGGGTCCGCAGCCTTCAGGCGACTATTGTCAAGAGTTGGGAGGGACCAGGTGTACGCATTGGCGGCCTATTTGGTGCTCCGGTTGGTCATAATCGCTTAGTCCTATCGTGGTCACGTGCACAACAAGCTGCCTTTCTCATCTACGCTTGGATACAGATGGCTGACACACTTGCCAGCAACCAGTTCCCGTGGACTATTCCGATACGGCAGGACACACTTCTGGATACAGAGGATCTGGCCTTTTCCGGTAGTGCTTCTATGCTGAATTCGGACATGGGTGTCCGAGGATTCTTACACATTCTAAACGACATGTGTTTTGTAGAAGCCGATACACTCCAACTCCACCGCTGGACAACCCATTCCGACTCCGCTACAGCTGCCATAGAAGTTAGCGAAGCTCTAGAATCCCTCAAGAGCGAAGCCGTAGCTAGTTTCGTCCGAGAGCTCAGTGCCTGCCTTGCGTCCTATGATTGGCGGTCATCCAAGGCCACGGGTTTGTCGGAGGAAGAACGTCAGGCGAAGGCTAGGTTCCGAGGTGGGACTGGCTACAGAGAACTACGTATTGATCTTCTTCGACACCTAGCATCCAGCGATGGCGTGTTAGTTAAGCCGGCGACTACTACAATTGAGCGGCTTGGCTACGATGTCAGGCCTTAAGCCTCAAGAAGAAGAAGTACTTCTCTTGGCTTCACCCGAGGGTATACACGCATTTGGCACGAAACTAGGGCACTATCTGGAGAATAACTACTGGCTCCACGTTGATAATCTCTACTATAGTGATCCTATAGGACAAATAAGGCGTGATCGCCAAGACGGTAGTATCATACAACCGGACCATCTAATAGAGTACATTGCTGTCTCGGCTCCGCTTCATTTATTCGACGGATGGGCCTATCTAGGTAAAGCTCTCCTTGCACAGGTACGTGGACTGTCACAGATAGCGATTCATCTTGGTTACTATGCAGAACTACGCGCGGCTATGTCCCTGTTAGCGGCACAGGGCGTAGGCGTATTCAAGCACCACCACTTTGTAGTAGACGATTGTGGCACACTCCATCGTCTACCTGCAACAGGAAAACGACCAACTCACTTAGCAGTGTGGGAGTATTTGGGGTACTGGGCACAGCTCCCACACGCGCGCTCTCTCTTTGGCCGAGTGATTCGGCCTCGGTCAATGGCTCTTTCTGATTGGCTGAATCAACTCCCATGCACGGGCGATGAGCGGTGGAGTCCTGTAGCCTCAAGGCTAATACAAGACTTTGGTCTGGACTTAAGGCGAATGGCTAACGACCGTGCTGTAAGGAACGACGCCAGTTATCGTCCGTCAGAGTTGATATCATCACAACAACTGACAGTTTACGAGACGGTCGATTTTCTCGTTGAGACGGTTCGCTTACTTGAGCCAGGCGGCGTTGGAGGTAGCTTTACACTTCTAGATCTCTATCTGTTACATAGCGCTGTCAAGCGTGTATTCACCTATGTCACGGATGCGGTACCGACTGAAGAGCCGGATCGGTTTAGTGGCGAGGTCGAGGCGATGTTGAATGCATTATTCGAAGAAGAAGGCGACCGTCATGTAATGAAGGAATTCTTGAGCGGTCGTACTCTAGTGAATGATCAGCGACTCATCACTCAACGCGCAGTCGATCGAGTAGACAACAGCGATCCCCGGCCGCTTTTGGCGCGAGCAACTCTGTTGCTGAGAATCGCCACTGGTGTGACCCGTGACTTCATGCACACCGCCGACATTGGTAGAGAACATGCAGAAGGATGGTGGAACCGAAAGGCAGGCGAGATCGGTTTGTCGAGCCCAGCCGATCAAGGTTCGGATGTCGGTGATATGTGGCGCTATGTAGTTGACGCTCTAGACGAGATTGACGAGTGGAGATCCTCCGGTAATGGCTCGGTCCGAGAACTACTGACAAACTGTGCATACCCCCTTCAGGAAACTACAAACCTTGGCTTGGTCGCTGCTATTGGACTTGGATTGTGAAGTACATGGGATCGAAACTCTCATTGCTTGAGAGTGGTTTAGGCAAGATACTCCTTAGAGAGGCAGCTAATGCGGACAGGTTCGTTGACTTGTTCTCGGGCACCGGCCGGGTGGCTTGGTATGTGGCTGAGGCAGTGGACGTACCTGTTCTCGCGGTGGATCTTCAGTACTATGCTGTTGTCCTAGCCGGAACAGTGATTGAACGGGACCATGTGATCAAAGAGAGTCAGGTCGTAGACAACTGGCTCCTATCAGCTACTAGGGTGATAGAGAGTACAGCAATGGAGGCTGATATGTTGATGTCGGTCTCTACTAAGGCACAGGTATTGGAGGCACGGAGACTGTGCAAACGTACACCGGGTGGCCCAATATGGACAGCGTATGGTGGCCACTACTACTCACCACTCCAAGCATTGATCTTCGATGTCTTACTACGCGACCTCCCACCAAGTCCTAGGTACCTGACACAGTTCTGTAAAGCACTACTCATCGTAGCAGCGTCGCGCTGTGCCGCTGCACCTGGACATACGGCCCAACCATTTCAGCCCACGAAGTCCGCAATGCCACACATCAGAACCAGTTGGCAGCGTGACCCGATTAGTATTATTAGGCAATTGTCCCCTAGTCTCGGTAGACGGCACGCCCTAAGGCGTGGTAATGCGAAGGTAGCCGACGCTAATGAACTCGCCGGGGCACTTACAGAGGGTGATCTTGTATTCTTGGATCCACCATATTCATCTGTTCA
This sequence comes from bacterium, assembly GCA_026710435.1. Taxonomy (GTDB): domain Bacteria; phylum Actinomycetota; class Acidimicrobiia; order Spongiisociales; family Spongiisociaceae; genus JAPPFW01. The sequence goes on from JAPOQZ010000252.1 coordinate 3,947, forward strand.
CTATAGCCGATTCTATCACGTCCTAGAGACGATAGCACGGGGTGAATGTGGGCCCGTCTCAGGAGCTGGCCGTTACCCACCCGCTGCTGAGAGGCCCCGCTCCGCTTACAGTATTAAGTCGCTGGCCGGTACAGCCATGGTTCAATTGCTAAGACGGTTGTCTGTAAACAGGTGTCGGGTGATACTCACATTTCCTTCGGGCAGAGCCTCCAATGGGATAGAGGGCCATGAGTTGGCCGCCTATGCGCGACGTTGGTATACGGTTAGTCAGAGGGTATCACTCTCCGAATTCAGCACTCTAGGAGGCAACGGACGCAATAGAAGTGCCCGTCGAACGGTTGGAGAGATGGTTGCAGTTATGCATCCTTTGTAAGTATTGAGGACGGCTGGATGGACTGTCGGAGAACCCAGGTAGTGGTTCTCAGCGCACGTGGTCATGCTGAGGAGCCTTCACTTCAAACCCAAGAGTCACGAGCAGACTTCTAGTGTCCGGGTGACTTCAGTCCTCCGGTTCGTGACCGACCATTCGTTGGATCCTGACGATGTTGCCTGCCCAGCCGCAGGAGTTGCACCAAGTGTGGTAGACCCTCCGGTCGGCCTCCCAGTACTCCACGGAGATGCCTTCCGACCCTGTCACCGCGCCGGCGCAGTTGGGGCAGAAGCGGGGCATGTCCGCCAGGTGGGCGACCCGGTCGGGATCCCACCAGTGGGCGCCTCCGACGCGTCGCTCGGTCATCGCATCACATGGTCCGGGGAGCATCGAGATCGTAGGGCTGCCGCACCGCGTACTCGTCGGAACTCGGGACCTCGCCCCGGGCCCGGGCCGCCTCGAGATGGATCTTGCGGAGGGTGTCCAACGCCGGTGAGTATCTAGTCGAGCCCATGTCAAGCCATGCGAGGGCGAAGTCGATGCTGGCGCCGAACTTCTTCTTCTCGCAGGGAAGCTCGATCCGCTGCTGCGGGGTGCGGGTGAAGCCCACAGTCGGATTCTCACCCGCTTCCACCCGGGCCATCTGCGCCTTGAACATGCGCCGCAACATGATCACCCCGATATCGGACTTGCCTATGTGTTCGGCGCTCCGGTCGTTGATGGCGCCCTGGCTGACCCAGGCCATCACATCCTGGCCCTCGATGTAGTCGACGATGTGGCGACCCTTGGCGTCTAGCCACTCGTACTCGTAGTCGACCGGGTAGATCTGCTCCGGGTAGCTGTCGAGACCCTCCGGATGGTGGTTCGAGTAGAACATCGCCCACGTAGTGGTGTCGTCTACCGGCACCCGGATCTGCATCTGGTCGATACCGGCACCCCCCACCCGCATGGAGTGCGGGAAGACCAGCGGATGCCCGATGGCCCAGTCGTCGTCCTCCTCGGTGTGGCCCTCCAGCACCCTCCGCTTCAGGATGCCCCACTCCATGGCGTCGAAGCCGACCTTGAGATGCTTCTTCTGGAAGGACTTGGGAGCGACGAATCCCTGCTGGGAGCCCAGGAACTCGAAGTAGCGCCCGTGCAGATACTCGACATGGTGGGGATCGACCGAGTTCTCCATGATCTGCAGCCAGTTGCAGGGCAGCATCGAGTGGCCCACGTCGATGAACCCCGGATCCACGAAGACGTCGAAGCGGGGCAGTTCGGGGGCCGGGTCGGGACCGATGTAGGCCCAGACCATCCCGCCCAGCGCCTCAGCCCTGCCTGCAAAGGCCTTGACATAGCGCATGAAGGCGGTCTTGCCCGGCTCGGCAGGCTGCTCGATGCAGTTCCCGGAGCAGTCGAACTTCCAACCGTGGTAGCCGCACCGGAGCCCGTCCTCCTCCACCACGCCGTAGATCAGTGAAGCGGCCCGGTGCGGGCAGGCCTCCTGGACGATGCCGTAGCCACCTTGGGGGGTCTTCCACAGGGCGAAGTCCTCGCCCAGCAACCGGACCTTCCGGATTGGCCAGTCGTCGAGTTCCCTCGTGAAGGCGACCGGATACCAGTAACGGCGCAGTAGCTCGCCCATCGGCGTACCCGGACCGACCCGGGTCAGCCGCTCGTTCTGCTCCTTGGAAAGCATTGCCTCGCTCCTTTGTCCTCAGCGGTCTACCTGCAGGACGGTCACGCTCGCCCCACCGTCAACGCTACCGGGGCAGGGTACGTCACCACCCTCGTAGGCCGACCACTCCATCCGGATAACCCTCTTCCGTCTACCGGCACCTCGCGCCGTCAGCCGATGACCGTTACGGTGCCGGAGCTTCCGTCAACCCGAAGCATCGTGCCGTTCTCGATGTCCCTGGTACCGAAGGCCGTCCCCGTCACTGCCGGCAGGCCGTACTCCCGGCACACGATGGCCGCGTGGGACATCATGCCGCCTATGTCGGTGACGGCAGCCCCGATCGTTCCGAAGGCCGGGGCCCAACTGGGCGCGGTGATCGGCGCCACCAGGATCTCTCCCTCCTGCAGCTGGCCGATGTCGTCGGCCGACATGACGACCCGGGCGGGTCCCTCCGCCACTCCTGGGGAGGCGGCGAAGCCACGCAGGTCGCCGTCGCCCTCGTCTCCGGCACCCAGCCACATGCCGATGCTCTCCGAGGTGATCCCCCAGAGCATGATCGTGAACGGCTCGGTGACCACCTCCGGGGGGTCGCCCAGGGCCGGCGGCGGGCTCCAACTCCGCAAGGCGTCCACGATGCCCTTGCGCCGTGCCACCTCCCGCGGCCAGTAGACCGGGCCCCGGGAGTGGGTCCCGACCGCCCAGGCCGAGTACATGTCCCAGAGGGCCTCGTTCACCTCGTCCCGCTTCATGTAGAAGACGTCGTCGCGGGAGGCGAGGAACCCTTCCTTGACGAACACGTCGCCCAGTTCCTTCATCTTGCGGAACATCACCGAGTGGCTCCAGTGCTCGACGTAGAAGTTGTGGTTCTCCACGTACGGGAACACCACCCGCGCGAGGCCCAGCTTGCCCTGGAACGCTTCCCGGTCCTCGTCGGAGGACAGCAGTGCCGTGTACCCCTCGACGATCCGGTCCCGCTCGGCGCGGATCCTCTCGATCGGTCGTGCCACGTCTTCGCCGGCCTTGATGCGTTCCACGTACCCGGCCACGAAACCCAGCGGTATCTCGGGATGCTCGATCCAGACCTTGTCGCTGTGGTAGAAGCCGTTCCCCGCCGAGTAGTTGAACCAGGGGTGCTTCACCGAGTTCCAGTGGTCCATGAACGGTGTGCCTTCGAGGGCGTCGAGGCCCCCGGCAAGCTGGTCCTCCAAGCCGTGCTCCACCACGATGGCGGCAAGGGCCTTGAGCTCCTCGTCAGGACGGAACAGGTCCACCTCGACGCCCGCCACCATCCGGGCGATAGCCAGGTCGGGGATGTTGGGGAAGGCCTGTTTGCAGAACCCGAAGTAGTCCAGGTAGGCGGCGTAGCCCAGGTTGAGGAACTCGAAGTGGTAGTGCCAAAGCTTCAGGCCGAGGTTGAGCAGCCCCCGGTACTCCTCCTGGATGGTGAGGCCCGAACCGGTTCCGTGCCCTTCGGTGATGACCTCCAAGTCCTCCTTCTCGGGCAAGGGCGAGAAGCTGATCGCTTCCATCTCGGCGATCAGGTCCTTCATCTTGACCAGCCACTTGTCGTACAGGTCGCCCCAATTCATAAAGTAGAAGCCGGCCCTCTCCATGAACTGCGGGACGCGGGCCTCGATCTCGGCGCCGTCCAGAACGGGCACCGGAGTCAGGTACGCGTAGCCGTTCAGCACCCGGTAGTCGATCCCCAGCGCAGGCGGGATCAGGTAGTGGCGGGTGTTGTACTGCGACAGCGCCGCTATGGCGTACTCGTACCAGGTGGCATCCCAAGGGGTGAGAGGTTCGGCCCAGTGGATGCTGTCCTGGAACCAGAACGTGGCCTCCTCGTAGTCCCGTCGGTCCTGGGAGAACGGCAGGGAATATGTGTACAGATCCTCCCACCCTTCAGCGCCGGGTGGGGTCTCCGCCTCGAACGGGCTGGGAAAGCGGCTGGCCATTTGTGAATCTCCTTCTCCGTTGAATGTTCGCCTGGCTTGCATGCTTGATTGTCGGTATCCAACTCACCCTGCTTCGTTCCTGTCATTCCTCCCCGTCATCTGCGGTTGTGGCGCCTCGCGTGTGGATCGGCGAGAGCAGGGTCGTGACGATGCTGTCCATGAAACCGGACGCTGGTTGGGACACTTGGCGGGGTGCCCGGCGGCTCCATACGGTCTCGGGCCTGCTCTGGAGCATGACCACGTTCCGGCCTTCCGGCAGGTGCCGGTCCACGGCCCACTCGATGTCCTGCGGGGCACCGAAGTAACGCTCTACGGCCTTCGCCATACGGGTGATCTCGAGTAGTTCCGGATCGGTGACCGAAGGACTTCCCTGCCGGTCTTCTCCGACCTCGCGCCACTGAACGCCGCTGCCGTCGGAGGCCATCACCAACTCGGTGTGTTTGGGAGAGATGGTGCGCGAGTGGATCTCGAGGATCACCTTGTCGACCAGGAAGTTGTCCGGCGTGACCTCCCCCGACACGACCGCCTCGCCGAGTCCCCAGGACGACTCGATGGCGACCTGGGATCGGTCGCCGGTGGCGGGATCGAGAGTGAATGCCACCCCTGCTGATTTGGGATCGACCATCTGCTGGACGACCACCGACATCGACACCACCTCATGATCGTGATCCATCGCGTGACGGTAGGACATGGCTCGGCCGGTGAAGAGGGACGACCAGCATCGCTGGACATGCTCGACCACGGAGGCACCACCCCGCACCCAGAGAAAGGTGTCCTGCTGGCCGGCGAAGCTGGCATCGGGTAGATCCTCCGCGGTTGCGCTCGAGCGGACGGCCACCGGCACGTCTTCCTGGTTGCAGCGCCTACACAGTTCCGCGTATGCGGAGCGTATAGCTTCTTCCACCTCGGCATCCATCGGAAGGGCCTCGATCCGGGTCCGGATGTCCTTCGAGATACCACGGATTCCGGATGGATCGTCGAAATCGACCTTAGCGAGGAGTGCCCGAATTGCCTCTATTGCTTCGGGGTGGTTCCTGATCGTCTCGAACCCGTCGGTGGTGACGGCGAAACCGGGCGGGACGGGAAGGTCCGCCTTGATCATCTCGCCCAGGCCGGCGTTCTTACCCCCGACTCTCGGCCGGTGCTCGGGCATGTAGTCCTCGAACCATATGACGAATCGGTTGCTCATGAACGGCCCTCTCTTCCGCGTGGGTGCCGGACGGGGGAGGTTGGCATCAGGAGCGACCGTCGGGCAGGCGTCACACACGGCAGCAGTCGTTTGTCGGTGACCGGTGGCCCGTGGTAGGTGTTCCGTCCGTGACCGTGCGGATCCGGTGCTCGAAATCAGACATCGTGTATCCCGTATTCCCCTGGCGGTGGTGTCCATTGCTCGTCGAGGGACCATGTGGGAAGGTCTTCGATCTCGGGAACCAGCACCTCCTGAACCCGGTTCCGGTAGATGACGAGGGCTTCCCGCCCATCCTCCATCAGCTTCACCCTGACGTGCTCCGTGTTGTAGGGCTCGCCCGGGTCGTACCCGAACGCCCATATGGCAAAGGCGCGGATCGGCCCCGAGTGGGTGGCTATCACGATGCGTGCCCCCAGATCCGCGGCGGCCAACCTCCTGATCCCTGTCCAGAAGCGCCGCACGCACAGTGCCGGAGGCTCGAAGTGCAGCATCGGAATGGTCAACCAGTGCTGGATCGGATCGCCGCCGCCGTATTGGGTGCGCCAGAATCGATCGATCTCCACGAGCCAGGAGGGCCGGTCACCCAGCGCGATCCGCTCGAAGCGCTCGAGTACCGAGTAGTAGAGGCGGAAGGCGGCGGTCACGTCCATGATCCCGTCGGGCGTTGCGACCATGAAGTTTCGGAACTCGTCGAAGGACTGCGGGGCGGCAACCTTGACATCCTTCTCGAACAGTTCGAGACCGTCGAGCACGGCCCGGTGTATCTGCTCGATGGTCTGGCCGGCCCGGTTGGTGGCGGCGTGGGCGAGCACGATCCTTTCCCCGGTCCCGACCCGCCTGGCGAGGGTGTGTCCAACGGTGCGTGCCTGCCAGGAGCCGAGCGGGGTGATGCCCGCCTCCGTCGAGTAGCCCTGGGTCTCGGCGTGCCGGACGAGGTATACGTCGTTCACGACCGGACGGTTTGCCTGTGGCGGGGCTCCGATCTCTTTGTTCCGGTTGTCCTCGCTGAGCACCATCTGCATCCCGTGGTCCGATCGCTCCCAGAGTGGAGGCAAGGGAGCAGTGATGGCCTCCACCTCGCGGCGCTGGCGGAAGCGCCGCAGGTAGAGGGGGGTACCGTCGTCTGGTCTCTCTTCCGCTTCGGCAGATCTGGCTGCCCGCTCGAGATAGCGGGCCAGGTACAGGGGCGCCTCGTCCCGTTCGGTGCGCGGCAGGTCGGGACGACGGCTGCTCACGAATGCACCGTCATGAAGCGGTGGTCGACCACCCCTTCGTAGTAGAAGACCGCCCTCCCCATCTCGGCTTCGGTCCAGGTCACCGGCTCCCGGTCCGGATCGACCCAGTAGCCGCCGGTGTAGACCTCGTTACGGTTGCCGGCCGGATCGAAGAAGTAGAGCCCGTGACCTCGCGTGGCCCCGTGGCGGGTGGGACCTGCATCGATGGGAATGCCGTGGTAGGAGCAGATATCGGCGGCCTTGCGGACCTCGTTCCAGTCGTCGAGCCAGAACGCCATGTGGTGGAAGGCCCCGTTGGGTCCGGTGACGAAAGCGATGTCGTGAGCGGTGTGGGTACGTTCCAGGAAAGTCACCAACTGGTGCCCGTCGTCGGCCAGTATCTGCTCGGTGAGGCGGAAGCCGAGCACGTCGGTGTAGAAGGCAGTGGCGCCGTCCACGTCCTCGCACATGAGGAAGATGTGGTCCAGCCGGGGAGGATGGATCCCCACCAGGCCCTGCGGTTCCGGAGGCGGGTTGGTGAGGGGGAGCAGGTTGCCCACCTGGGCCATTCCCCAGACCAACTCCGTGGTGTGACCGGAGGGCGCTTCGAACTGCACCGTGGTACCCGAGCCGGCACCGAGATCACCGGCCTCGTAGCGCTTGGTCGGGATCCCGGCCGCTTCGACGTTCGCGGCTAGCTCTTCGAGGTCAGACCGACGCTCTACCTTGAAGCCGAACCTCTCCAAGCCGTAGGTAGGGGCGTACTCGAGGATCACACTGTGATGCTGGTGCTCGTCCCAGCACTTCATATAGACCCGCTCCGCCTCTCTGGCCGTCTCGATCAGTCCCACCACCTCCGAGTAATAGGCGGTAGCCAACTCGATGTCGGGAACCCGGACCACCACATGCGAGAGGCGCAGGATGCCCATCAGAGGTCTTTCCGTTGAATGGCTCTGCGGCATGCCCCAGCGGCGGTGTCGAGGGTCACGTATGAACTCGCATGAAGCGCTCGTTGAGTTCGCCTTCGTAGTAGAAGATCGCCTTGCCGATGTTGTCCTCGGTCCAGGTGATGGTGGGAAAGTCCGGGTCAGGCCGGTAACCGCCGGTGAACACCTCGTTGCGCGTTCCCATCGGGTCGAAGAAGTAGATGGTGCTGCCCCTGGTGATACCGTGGCGGGTGGGACCCACGTCGATCTGGATGGAGTGGTAGGCGAGGATGTCCGCGGAACGGCGGACATGATCCCAGTCGTCGAGCCAGAAGGCGAAGTGGTGCAGGCCCCCGTTGGGACCCGAGACCACCGCCAGGTCGTGGGGGGAGTGGCTCCGCTCCAGCCAGGTCCCGATCTGGCGACCCTCCCCGTCCAGGAGCTGTTCGGTGATGCGGAACCCGAGGATCTCGGAGTAGAACCTGGTGGCTTCCCCTACCTCCTCGGCGGTGACCAGAAGGTGGTCCATCCTGGGCGGTGCGATTCCGGGTAGATCGAGCGGGACCGGAGGCGGGTTGACCTTGGGGAGCAGTCCGCCCACCCGTTCCACCTCCCGCACCAGTTCCATCGTGTGACCCGACGGTGTGGCGAAACGGATGGATTCGCCCTGTCCGATCTCCTCCCCCCTAGAGATACGCTCGACCCTGAAGCCGAACGCCTCGACGCGGTCTTCGAGGTCGGCCAAGTCGTCGTCGGCCTCGACCTTGAAGGAGAAACGGTCGATACCCACGCGGGGGTCGTAGCGAACCGCCAGCGAGTGGTGATCCTCCTCGTCCCAGCACTTGAAGAAGGCACGGTCCGAGGTCCGCTCCACCTCGAGCATCCCCATCACGTCGGTGTAGTAGGCCGACGCGAGGTCGAGGTCAGGAACCGTGATATCCACATGGCTCAACCGGAGAATGCCCATCAGGACCCGATCCGTCGCTGTTGACACGTAACTTACGATCCCCGCTCTGGCTCCGGAAGCAGTGTTCCGCATAGAAGAACACAAGCCCTCCGTTATGGCGCGCCTCCGAGCCCGGCGCCGCTGTGTCGGCAAGTGCTACGACGCTTGCTCGGCAGGCACCGCCCTTCCAGGAACCTGTAACACTGTCAACCAACACCGGTCCGGAGGCGGGTAACGCACCGTCTTGTGTAGTTCGTGGGATTTTCGGTTCACGATCCCATACCGCTGGCCGGTACAGCCGTCCACGGAGAAACCGGTTCGGGATCGCGTCACAGGCATCAGTCACAATAGGGGGTGGTTCGGTCAGACCTGTTTGAGGTCCCAGCGACAGGAACCGGCGATATTGACTGGGCGTGGGGGGTAGCTGTGTTGGTCTCGCAGGAGCCAGACATCATGGTGTTGATCGATCAGGCTCCCTGGCGGGAGGCTGTCGCGTACCGGGATTCGTGGCCTCACGAGTATGTGGTGGTTAAGAAGGACGGACAGGAGAACCTCCTGTCTACTATTTGTGTTCGGACTGCCGCTGGCGAACACGTCGAGTGTCAGTTCTTTAGCCAGACGCGGAAGTATCTGTTCTTGGGCGACTACAAGTGCTGGACGATGACGGACTGTGCGGAGTTGGGCCTGGACACCGGCGACTATGTGCTCAACCGTGCTCTGCTTTACAAGGAACGACATGACTTCGTTATCAGGCCAGGGGGCACCGGCATGATGGGAGGAAGATGACCGAGATAAAAGACGTGGACCAAGGAACGCAGCGGGTGCCTGTACGGTCTCTGTGGCCGCATGAGGCATATGACTTCACACGATGGCTGGCTGAGAACCTGGACCTGCTGGGTGGTGAAATCGGGTTGAGCTTGGAGTGGGTCAACACCGAGGAGCCCGTCGGCCCGTTCTTCTTGGACATACTGGCGAAAGAAGCCGCCACGGGTAGGTCGGTAGCGATTGAGAACCAACTCAAGTGGACCAACACCCACCATCTGGGCCAGTTACTCACATACGCCACGGGATGCGAAGCACGCGTAGCGATCTGGGTCGCTACCGAGTTCCAGCACGAGCATGCCGAAGCCCTATATCGGCTGAACGAGTGGACCGTCTCCGGGATTGACTTCTACGGTGTCAGGGTCGAAACTGTTCGCCGCACCGCAGACTCCCAACCTGAACCCAGGTTCCGCAAGGTCGTATGGCCCGGGGGTTGGAACAAGGACATCACACTGCGATCCGACCCGCCGCGGGGTATGGAACACAAGGCGTTCTTCCGGCCACTGATCGCTGAACTGGAGAAAAGGAGATTCTCCGATCAGCCCCCCTTCAAACGTTGGGGTCACCAGAGCCGCTTCTTTCGCTCCCCAGTCAACCAAGGCATCTCGTACATAGCGGCCCTTGATCGGACCGCAAGGGTTGGCCTCCATATCGAGACCGGAGACAAAGACCTAACCAAGTTCGTGTTCGACGCTCTGGTCAACGACCAGCAACATCTGGAAGCGAGGACTGTCGCCGATCCAGCGCCGAGATGGGATTGGCGTAGGCACGACAGGTGGAACTACTCCAGCATCCTCCTATTCAGGGACGGGAAGATAGACGACTCCCCGGGCAAGCTGGAGGAGTCCAGGCAGTGGATGCTCCAACTCCTGCACCAACTCCGTTGCGCCTTTGACCCACCCATCGAGAAGATCCTCTGCCAACACCAATCACAACCAACGAACGACGGCTGATGTTCCAAGCTGGCTGGGGCGAACCGGCAACCGCTGCCAACCGGACACGAACCACGACGTCGGTCAATCGGTCCCATACTCGGACCACCGACAACCGACCAACGGTATTCCGCATAGAAGAACGCGGCGCTAGCATGACTTCCGTGTCCAGACCACGGCCGGAAGATATCCGGGCTGCCATGGCCGACTACGTCAGCAACGTCCACGGCGCCTACGCGAGGGTTGCCCTCACGTACCCACCCGCGGTGCAGGGAGGTCTCCCGCTGCTGGCCGCTCCGTTCACGGTCGTGGCGGCGGGAGCGCGCAACCTCCATGTGATCGCCACCGGAGACCGCCTAGCCGCTCCCCGAGGGCCGGAGGTCTCGGCCGACTACGAGCAGGACGGGATGGCGTGGACCCTCCGCTTCCTGGATCCGGTGGTGCTCCCTGCGCTCGGAACAGCCGAGACCGGCGAGCGACCCGACCCCGGCTCGGTCAGGAGGGTCGTCGGGATCGGGGGTCATCACTACCACCTGGTGGTCCGGCCCGGTTCGGACCTCACCGCCCACCATGCCACCCATGCCGGCACCGGCCTTGCCAACGCCCACCTGTCCGCAGCGCGCGACTACGAGTCCATCCTCGCCCGTTCGTCCGATCCTGGCCTGGTCGACGAACTCGCCGCAGCCGACACGGCCGGTCTGACCCGTGCACATGGGTTGCTCGCCTGCGCTCTGGCGCCGTGGAGCGAGGGCGTGAAGAGTGCAGCAGCCTCCGGAAACCGCAGGGAGGTGAGGAGGGCACTGCTCGCCGCCCTCCGGCGAGACGGGTGAGCGGACCCACCCTGTCGTCGGTGCGCAACGCGGCCCGGGTGCTCAAGGAGTTCTCGTCGGAACGACCAGAGCTGGGGGTCTCGGAGTTGTCCCGCCGACTCAGCCTTGGCAAGTCCACCGTGCATCGCCTGCTCACCACCCTGACCGAGGAACACCTGCTCGTGAAGAATCCCGACACCGGTCGCTACCGGCTCGGGCTGGCCATGTACGACTTGGGCAACACCGCGGTAACGGGCCTCAACCTGCACGCCGCCCTGGCACCTCCCATGAACTGGCTGCAGGACGTGAGCGGCGGCACTGTGCACGCCGGCGTGCTCGACCTCCGCGAGGTGATCTACATCGAGCGCCTCGACTCGCCCCACATGCTCCGCCTCTTCATAAAGGTGGGGCGCCGCCAGCCGGCACATTCGACCAGCACCGGAAAGTGCCTGCTCGCCCACCTCAACAGTGCCACGCTGGACCGGATCCTCGACGGATGGAAGATGGAGCGGAAGACCGCACACACCATCGTCGACCCCACGACGTTCCGCCGGCAACTCGTGGAGATCCGCCGCCAGGGTTACGCCTGCAATCTCGAGGAGACGGAGTTGGGAGTCATCTCGTTGTCGGCCCCGATCCGCGATCGAAGCCGTACGGTGGTAGCGGCTGTCTCCGTGGCAGGCGCCAAGTCGCGCTTCGGGTCCGAGTTGCTCGGCCTCTCCCAATCCGTCCGGGAAGCCGCGGCCGTGGCATCGCACCAACTGGGTTACCGGCGATGACCCGTAGTCCGTGATGGTGTAGGCACGTAAGAACGTTGATTTCAAGTGTATTACGTCTTGACATGATGCACAGAGTCCCGGTACGCCGTTCCGGTACTTCCCCTATCGCTTCGCCGGTAGGGCCGAGACCGCCTCTTCGGGGCGGTCTCTGTCTTTTCTCGGAATGTTCCGTTTCTTCACGAGAACGGTTCTCAGAGATAACTCCGTTCCAGGCCCTTGCTAGCTAGATCAGATAGACTATAATGATGGTTATGAACTGGTTGAGTGAGTACCACCGAGGACAGGTTCTAGGCAAGCCTGAAGAAGGTCGGAGGGATGGGACCGTCGGAGAACACCCACGGGATCCTGGGCTCGCCGAGCAAGTACCCGATATCCGATCCCTTCGAGGGTCTCTAGCCGATCACGACCTGCTTGACGACCTGCGGCGCGATCACCTGGCTGAACCGAGGTGACAGTCGCGCTCGACTCATGGGCCGTTCTGTGTTTTCTCCGGAACGAGGGACCGAGTGCGGTCCGGGTGGAGGAGGCCTTGTTGCAGCATCCTGTGATGAGTTGGATCAACCTCGGAGAAGTGTATTACATCACGATGCGTCGAGAAGGAGAAGCGGTAGCTCGGCGGATCTTGGCGACGCTTCTCGCGTCCGTGATTGCCGATGAAGCTACCCCCGCACGCGTAGTGGAGGCTTCCCGTATCAAAGCCCGCTACGCGATGGCCTTCGCTGATGCCTTCGCCGTGGCCACCGCCCAAGCCCACCGGGCAGTTCTGCTCACCGGCGACCCTGAGATCCTCGACGCCGATGGAACCTGGGTGGCCGAAGACTTGCGTCACTGACTCGGTGTCCTGGGCAGACTCGTTTCTCCCATAGGCCACACCTCCAACCGGCTCGTTCCGCATAGAAGAACGCCGCCGAGAAGAGCCTCGCCTCCTTGGGTACGGTAGGTCCTACCGCCTACCCGAGACGAGGACGGAACGATGACGACCGCGCAGGCGCGGGCCGGGGCGCTGTACGCCGCACGCAGGGATCGCATTCCCATTGAACCCTTCACCGACACCGATCCCGCCATGACCGCCGGCGCGGCCTACGAGGTGCAGACCTGCTTCGCGTCGATGCTGCTCGACGGCGGGGACGCCGTTTCCGGATACAAGCTCGGCCTGACCTCCAAGGCCATGCAGAAGATGATGGGCATCTCCGATCCCGACTACGGTCCGGTGCTCCACTCGATGATCCACGAGGGGGAACTCGACGCCTCCTCCTTCATCCGGGCGCGGGCAGAAGCGGAGATCGCCCTGGTGCTCGACCGGCCGCTCGCCGGGCCCAACGTCACCAGCATCGAGGCGGCCAGGGCGGTCGGCGGAGCGGTGGCCGCCATCGAGGTGGTCGACTCCCGGATTGCCGACTGGCGGATAAAGCTGGCCGACACCATCAGCGACCTCGCCTCGATCGGCGGGGTGGTCCTGAGTAGCCGCATCGTGCCGGTCGACTTCGACCTGCGGCTGGTGGGCATGACCTTCTCGCTTAACGGCTCGGTAGTGGCCACGGGAGCAGGGGCCGCCGCGCTTGGGAACCCGATCACGGCTCTGGCATGGCTCGCCAACACTCTGGCCCCTCACGGCGTAACCCTGGAACGGGGCATGTTCGTCATGACCGGCGCGCTCCACGCTGCGGTGGATGTGAACGCCGGCGATGTGGTGCGGGCCGAATTCGACCGCCTTGGTCCGGTGTCCCTGAGGATGGCTTGAGTGTCCCGCCTGCGCTGTGCCATCGTCGGCAGCGGTAACATCGGCACCGACCTGCTCTACAAGCTTCTCCGCTCCGATGTCCTGGAAGTGGCCGCCATGGTGGGCATCGATCCGGCCTCGGAGGGCCTGGCCCGCGCCAGGGTGGAAGGAGTCGAGGCCACCTCGGAAGGCGCCGATTGGCTGATTGGGCGCGCCGACCAGTTCGATGTCGTGTTCGAGGCCACGTCAGCGTGGGTCCACCGGATGAACGCCCCCCGCTACCGGGAAGCAGGACTCAAGGCGATCGACCTGACCCCTGCCAAGCTCGGACCCGTCGTGGTTCCCCCGGTCAACCTGGACACGCACCTGGATGCCCCGAACCTGAACCTGATCACCTGCGGCGGCCAGGCCACCGTCCCGATCGTGTCGGCGGTGGTGGCGGTGGCGCCGGTCCCCTACGCGGAGATCGTTTCCACGGTGGCGTCGGTTTCGGCCGGGCCCGGTACCCGCCAGAACATCGACGAGTTCACCAAGACGACTTCTGCTTCGCTGGTCGAGGTGGGAGGCGCCGACCATGGCAAGGCCATCATGGTCCTCAACCCCGCCGATCCGCCCATCCTGATGCGCAACACAGTCTTCTGCGCGCTGGGCGACGGCTACGACCGGGACGAGGTGGCGGAGTCGATCACCGGGATGGTCCGCACCGTCGCCTCCTACGTACCCGGTTACCGGATCAGGGCGGAACCCGTGTTCGACGAGGACCTGTTCCGCACCCCCGGCGGGGACGTCAAAGCCCGGGTGGTGGTCCTTCTGGAGGTGGAGGGCGCCGCCGACTACCTACCCCGGTACGCGGGCAATCTAGACATCATGACCGCATCGGCGGTGCGTGTAGCCGAGGCCCTGGCGGCCGCCGGATGACCGCCGCCTTCCGCCTCACCGACTCCACCCTCCGGGACGGCTCCCACGCGGTGGCCCACCAACTCACTGAGAACCAGGTCCGGCGGGTGGTGACCGGCCTGGACCGGGCCGGAGTGCCGGTGATCGAGGTCAGCCACGGGGACGGGCTCGGGGGCTCCTCGTTCAACTACGGCTTCTCCCACACCGACGAGATGAACCTGCTGCGGGTGGCCGTGGACACAGCGGTCACCTCCAAGATCGCGGTGCTGATGCTCCCCGGCATCGGGGTGAAGGACGACCTTCGCCGGGCCGCCGCCATGGGAGCGCGGGTAGCCCGAATCGCTACCCACTGCACCGAGGCGGACATCTCCGAGCAGCACATCGCCCTAGCCAAGGAACTCGGGATGGAAGCGGTGGGGTTCCTCATGATGTCCCACATGATCGAGCCGGAGGCCCTGCTCGAACAGGCCCGGCTCATGGAGTCCTACGGAGCAGACGTGGTGTACACGGTGGACTCTGCGGGGGCGATGACCATCGACGACGCCCGCCGCCGGGTGGCCACTCTAAAGGCCAACCTCTCGTGCCAGGTCGGGATCCATGCCCACAACAACCTCTCCCTGGCGGTGGCCAACTCCCTGGCGGCTCTCGAGGAGGGAGTCGACCAGATAGACGGGTGCATGACCGGGCTCGGGGCCGGAGCCGGGAACTGCCCCACCGAGATCCTGGTGGCCGCATGCGAGAAGACCGGCTGGGAGACCGGAATCGACCCGATCTCGCTCATCGAGGTGGCCGACGATGCGGTGCGGCCGATCCGGCCCGAGCAGGGGGTCATCGACGGTGACGGGCTCCTGCTGGGCTACGCCGGCGTCTACGGCTCGTTCCTGCTGCACTCCAAGCGAGCGGCCGAACGCTACGGGGTCCTGACCAGGGACATCCTGCTGGAGCTGGGAGAACGGAAGGTGGTGGGCGGCCAGGAGGACATGATCATCGACGTGGCGATGGAGCTGCAGCGGCGGGCGGCGGCAGCGCAACCTCCGGCGAGTTGAGAAGGCGCGACAGGCTATGGAACAGGGACCAGCTATGAACAACTCGATCGACTCGGCCGCCTCCCGGTTGGTCGAAGCAGTCACAACCCGCACCGCTATCGGCGCTCTCACCGACGAGCGGTCCTTCACCGTCGACGAGGCCTACGACATCCAGGATGCGGTGCTCGCCCAGGCAGCGGTCGACGGCGAATCGGTCGTGGCCGCCAAGCTGGGCCTGACCAGCCGTGCAAAGCAGGAACAGATGGGGGTTTCGGAGGCCCTGTATGGCTGGTTCACCGATCGCCACCGCCTGGATCCGGGACAACCGCTGGACAGCAGCCGGCTGATCCAGCCACGAGCCGAACCGGAGATCGCGTTCGTAACCTCGAAGGACCTAGAGGGGCCGGTCGGGCTGCATGACGTTCTCGCCGCCACCGCCGCCGTGGCGCCGGCGATCGACATCCTCGACTCCCGCTTCGCGGGCTACGCGTTCACGCTGGCCGACGTGGTGGCCGACAACTGCAGCGCCGGAGCGTTCGCGGTCGGGAATCCGTTACCGCTCGGCGACCTCGACCTGTCACTGGTCGGCTGCGTGTTCGAGAAGAACGGCGAGGTCGCTGCCACCGCGGCCGGGGCGGCAGTACTGGGACACCCGGCTTCAGCAGTCGCCTGGTTCGTGCGGAAGCTGGCCGAACGTGACAAGGGTCTGGCGGCCGGGTCGCTCGTGCTGGCCGGAGCGTTGACCGGCGCTCTAGCGGTCGCCCCGGGTGACACGGTGGTTGCCTCGTTCGACCGGATCGGCTCGGTCGGCCTGTCCGTGGCATGAGCGACCGCCCCGGCGCGCCGAGCCTCGACCCGGATACGATCGAGGAACTCGCCGGCCGGCTCGATCGGGCTCGTCTCTCCCGGATTCCCACCACCAGATTGACCGACGACCACCTCCATCTCACCGAGGGCGATGCGTATGCCATCGCGGACCGGGGCATGAAGCTGAGAAGGGACCGGGGCGAGCGGGTGGTGGGCGCAAAGCTCGGATTCACATCCGCCGCCATGCAGAGGGCGCTGGGAGTGGATTCGCCCAACTTCGGATGGCTGACCCACCCGATGATCGTCTCCGATGCGACGGTGTCCCTGGGGGAGTTGATCCACCCGAAGGCCGAGCCTGAGATCGCCTTCCTCCTGGGAAAGGACCTCGCCGGCCCCGGCGTCTCCGCCGAACAGGTTCTCTCCGCCACCGCCTACGTGATGCCGGTCATCGAAGTGGTCGACTCCCGGTTCGTGGACTTCCGGTTCCGGGCGCTTGACAACACCGCCGATAACTCGTCGGCGGGAAAGGTGGTGCTGGGAACCCGGGCAACGAGGCCGGCCTTCGACCTGTCGAGAGTCGGCGTGGTCGTGACGTTGAACGGTCACGTTCTCTACACGTCTTCGGGGGCAGCGGCTTACGGGCATCCGGCAGCGAGCGTCGCCTGGCTGGTCCGCCGCCTGGCAATGTCCGGCCGGGGCCTCGAGGCCGGCCACCTGGTGATCTCCGGTGGCCTCACCGGTCCCATCGCACTGGAACCAGGTACCCAAGTAGTTGTCGAGATCGACCGTTTGAGTAGCGCGTCCATGCAAGTCACCAGTTAGGGGAGCGGGGAACCGGAACCGCCATGACCAAAGAGGAGCCGACATGCCGATAATCACCGTCAACCTGCTGGAGGGCCGCTCGCAGGAGATGATCGAGAAGATGATCACCAACGTCTCGGAAGCGGCAGCGAGCAGCCTCGACGCCCCCATCGAGTCGGTGCGGGTCATGGTCAACGAGATGCCGGCTCACACGTTCGGGATCGGCGGGCGTCCGTCATCGGTGGTGATGGCCGAACGTCGGGCCGCCGCCTCCCGAGAACCGACCGAAGCCCAGGAGGAACCAGCATGATCACGCTACGGCACTTCATCGGGGGCGAGTTCACCGACCCGTCCTCGGGCGAGACCTTCGAATCGATCAGCCCGATCGACAACAAGCCGATCGCCACCGTCGCCAGGGGCGGTCCCGACGACATCGACCGGGCGGCCCAGGCAGCCCGGGCTGCTTTCCCGGCCTGGGCAAGCATGGATCCTGCGGAGCGCCGCAAGGTTCTCTACCGGGTGGCGGAAGGTATCGAGGCTCGCCTCGATGAACTGGCCGAATGGGAGGTGCGGGACATGGGCAAACCGATAGGCGCAGCCCGCTCCAAGGACATCCCCCGGTCGGCCCACAACTTCCGTTTCTTCGCCGACGCCGCCGAACACGCCTTCACCAAGGCCTTCTCGAAGCCCTGGGACGGGGTGCTCACGTACGAGTTGCGGGAGCCGCTCGGGGTGGTGGGAGCCATCTCCCCGTGGAACTTCCCGCTGATGCTGCTCACCTGGAAGGTGGCGCCGGCTCTGGCCTACGGATGCACGGTGGTGGCGAAACCGGCAGAGCAGTCGCCAGTGACCGCCACGCTCCTGGCTGAGATCTGCCGGGACGCCGGAGTCCCGGACGGTGTCTTCAACCTGGTCCACGGATTCGGACCCGCCGAAGCCGGCGAAGCCCTCGTGGCCCACCCCGACGTGGACGCAATCACCTTCACGGGAGAATCGGCTACCGGCAAGGCGATCATGGCCACCGCGGCTTCCGGCCTCAAGAAGCTCTCCTTCGAGCTGGGCGGCAACTCGCCCAACATCGTGTGTGCCGACGCCGACATGGACAAGGCCGTGGCCGGATCGCTGCGTGGCATCTTCACAAACCAGGGCGAGGTCTGCCTGGCCGGGGCGAGGCTCCTGGTCGAGCGCCCGATCTACGACGAGTTCGTGGCGCGCATGGTCGACGGGGCGGAGCGCTACGTGGTGGGCAACCCGCTCGATTCCTCGACGGGGATGGGTCCACTGGTCTCCACCGAGCACATGGAGAAGGTCCTGTCCTACATCGATCTCGCCACCGAGGAGGGGGCCAAGCTGATGACCGGCGGCTTCCGGATCATGGACGGGGACCTCGCCCACGGCAACTACGTAGCCCCGACCATCTTCGCCGACGCCGACAACCACATGCGCTCGTGCCAGGACGAGATATTCGGACCGGTGGAGATGGTGATCCCCTTCGACGACGTCGACGAGGCCATCGAGGTTGCCAACGCCACCCGCTACGGGCTGGCCGGAATGGTGTGGACCACCAACGTGAACACCGCCCACAAGGTGGCCAGAGAGGTAAAAGCGGGCACCATGTGGGTGAACTGCTTCTTCGTCCGGGATCTGCGAGCCCCGTTCGGCGGCTACCGAGATTCGGGTATCGGCCGGGAGGGCGGTGATTACAGCTACGAGTTCTTCACCGAGTCCAAGGCCGTGGTAATGAAGCTGGACTCGTAGAGAGGCTTGCCCGCCGATGCCGACGGTTAGCGCCGGCGACTTGGAGGGACTCCCCACCGATCGGGGGGTGGCGATCGCGGATGGTCGAGCCGTGGTGGTCCGCGTGGGCGACGAGGTGTTCGCCTACCGAAACGAGTGCCTCCACCAAGCCTCTCCCCTGGTCGGTGGGCTGGTCAAGGACGGGGTCCTCACCTGCCCGCTCCACTTCTGGCGTTACGACGCGACCACCGGAGCCAAATGCGGCGAATCAGGCTTGCGGCTGGAGTCCTACCCGGTGAAGGTGGTGTCCGGATCGGTGACCGTCCGGTTGCCGGACCCGCCACCGGCCCGTTCGATGAGGGAGATGCTGCTGGCCCATGCCAGGGAGTGGAACCGTGGCGACGCCTGAGATCCGGGCGGTGATCTGGGACATGGGAGGCATCCTGTATCCCACCCCCTTCGAACTGCTGGACCAGCTCGAAGAAGCTAGAGGATGGCCACCCGGAGTTCTACCCAGGGGACCGTTCTCCCCCGTTGGCGACCCTGACTACCGGAAGTGCTCGACCGGAGAGCTGTCCGAGAGCGAGTACTGGAGGCTGTACCAGCAGGCCGGCGGCGCCCGCGGCTATCCCATCGACCTGAAGGGGGAGATCGACTGGGCAGGCACCGAACGCCCCGAGGTGATGGCCACCATCGAGATCCTCGGCCGGCGGTTCCGCCAAGCCACCCTCTCCAACGACTCGAGTGACTGGCTGGGGTACGGCTGGTGGGATTCGTGGCCTTACGCCCACCTGTTCGAGCACGTCATCGACGTGGTAACCCTCGGGGTCCGCAAACCACACCCCCTCACCTACACGACCACCGCCGAACGTATGGGTCTTGATGTCGCCGAGTGCCTCTTCGTCGACGACATGCAGATCAACATCGAGGGCGCCAGAGCCGTCGGCATGCCCGGTTTCTTCTTCGACCACACCCGAGTCGCCACCAGCTGCGCCCGCCTCGTGGGTTCCCTACAGGGGTGCTGAGCTTTCCACCAGCGGCCTGCCAATCGCCGGCATGCACCCTGGGTCGGCGGGCCCCTGGGTCGGCGGGCGGCAGGCCCGAACACTCGTCGTTGTTCTGCACCCTTCCAGTGTCCAGAATCTCTGTCTCGACTACTTGGGGTAGCGGTGTTATGGCAGGAGGCAGGTTCTGTCACAGGCCCGTCGCATACTGGTGGGTAACCGCAAAGCACCAAGCGGTCCGTTTTGGGTACCGACCCGGCCGGGCTGGGATCATGCCGACCGTACGACCCCGATAGGGGATGGCGGGGCGGGTTTCGGCGCCGAGGAGGCAGCGGCTGGGCGCGGGTTCGCGCCGGAGGCAACAGGTCCAGTGCTTTTCACGTTCTCAGGTCCCCGGACGGTTGTCTGGTGTGGCTACGGATTTCGTCAGCGAATCTGGGACTCAGGACACCAGACCGCGGCTCGTGTCCTGGGCTTGATGAGACGAACCCGAACCGGCCACCGTCACGAGACGGTTGTGGCTGTCACACGCGCCGGCGATCTAGCCACCGCAGGATGACCTGGGGGGAATCCTTGGATTGACTCGCTGCTAGTCTTAGTTACCGATATTTGAGCGAGCTAGAGTGTCGAGAGAGAGCGGAGATGGCTTCCACAATCACCGAGTCGCTCGTTGATGCCAAAGATGAGGCGCGCCAAGCGGAGGTGCGTACCGACATCTCGGAAGCGGTCAACGGATTCGAACGACGGATGGTCCAGGTCGCGTTCTGGATCATCGGATGGACGACCGCTCTGGTGCTCGGTGCGGCCGGACTCATCATCTCTGTCCTGCGTTAGCAGCCGGACACCGGGAGATTGTCGCTAGCCCCGACTCTTCATGCGGGGGTTTGGACTGGGCTAGCAGCCGTGTGGGATGTGAGCTTCTGGCCAAGCACTACGGGCATCTCCACATTCCCGTCTCGGCCCTGCCTGGCGCGACCGCATCCATAAGGTGAAGCCCAGCGCGCTCGCGATGATACGGCATGCTCCCGCGGGTGTGTCCGGAGACATGAAGGATCAAGGCTAGTGAGCTACCTGGACCTCGGGTAGGCCCGACAGGAACAACACCGCCAACGAGCATCTAGACATCTCTATCATCACTCTGTATATTGTTGTACATGGACACCACAGTTGTTGTTGATTCGTCGGACGGCGGTAATGCTGGGCCTTCCCGGATGCCCGATGCGCCGAGTGGCGGAGCGGATGGGGATCAGACAGATCACGCCGACCAGCGGACTGCAGACTCACCAGAGCCTTCAGGTCTCGTAGCGATCCAGATCATCAGCATGGGCGGCCCCTCGGATCCCGTGCTGTCGGGTCTCATGGAGAAGGCCTTCGAGGTGGCAGAGCGGAGGGACCGTCTCCGCTACGGCCCGGAGTGGCAGCGTGAAGCGGCAGAGGGTTTCCACAGGCTGATGGAGGAGTGGCAGGCCGAGAACGGGGCCTTCACCGAGGAGCACCTACGGCGGGGCCGCGCCATCCTTGGTAGGTAGACCGTGACCCTCGTGCTCGATGCCCGGCGCCCTGATCCAAGTGGATCGCGGCAACCAAGAAGTTCTGTCGACTCTCAAGGTTGCCTTCGACAAGGGCGAAGTTGTTGATGTCCCCACGGGCGTGATCGGCCAGGCTTGGAGGAACCCGGACCGTCAAGCCCTCCTATCGCGAACGCTCAAGCGATGCAAGGAGGTCGATCTCGACGGACCGACGGCTCGCGCCGGTGGCCAACTATGTGGCCGGGCTGCCACGAGCGATGTGATCGATGCGTCTGTTGCGCTCGCGGTGGCATACGCTCAGCGCTTAGGCGATGAGGTCACTTTGCTGACAAGCGACTCCGGTGAGCTGCGGATACTGCTCTCGGTGCTGGATGCACGAGCCCGGATCGTCGAAGTGTGATCAGGCCTGGAGGTTCCGCTTAACCCCGTCCGCATGCCGGGCGTCTCCTTCGACCAGATCCGAGTCGCCACCAACTTTGTGTTGCCTCCGACAACAGCGGGGGCGGATCGAAACCGTGGGGGACACGGTCCGCTTGTATCGAAGCGGTATCCAGTCGTGTCGAAAAACCGGATGGACCATCCCTCACATAGTATAGAAGTATGTGTTATCATCAGTAACAGCGTTTAAGGGGATAGATGGCAGCCGCAACCGAGGGCTACATCGACGCCAGAGCCAACCAGGCCAAGGCGGAGGTCGAGATCACCGTTGCCCAAGCGCTACTGTCGATCGAGCGTTCCATCAACAGAATCGCGTTGTGGGCGGCCAGCTTCGTTCTCGCGGCGTGCATCGCAACGATCGCCATCGTGATGGCGCTGACCTAGGCGAGGGAAGAGACTGCCCTAGGGGTGCTGAGCAATCCACCAGCGGCCTGCCAATCGTCGGCATGATTCCTGGGTAGGCGGGCGGCAGGCCCGCGCACTCGTCATTGGTCCCCCCTGGAGATCCAGCGACGATCGAGAGTTTGCGGGAGACCCCCGGCTGACCAACGGTCGAAGGCAACGGCACCTCCGCCGCGCCGCCTCCACCGTTTCGAGTACCTCGTAGCCGTATACTGCGGCAATCCCGGTAGCGGGGAAGCGTCGGCACAGCGCCGCGTGGCACCCGTGGGATCGACCGAACACATCGGGGAGGCCTTCGGGTGGCCGAATGGGTTTGGATACTGATCGTCTTCGCCCTGTACTTCTGCATCCTTATCGGTATCGCCGCCTACCGGTCGAACCGCATGACGAACATGGGCGACTACGTCCTCGGCGGGCGGAGACTCGGCAGTTTCACCGCTGCCCTCAGCGCCGGTTCATCCTCTGCCAGTGGCTGGACCATGCTGGTGTTACCGGCACTGGCCTTCGCGGGCGGTCTCATGCATCTCTGGACCGCAGCCTGCATCGTTCTGGGTATGTGGCTCACCTGGATCGTCACCGCCAAGCGGCTCCGCCGCTACACCATCAGCGCCGACAATGCACTGACCATCCCGGAATTCTGGGAGAAGCGCTTCGGCGACACCACCGGCGCATTGCGCGGCCTCGCCGCCTCCATCAGCCTCTACTTCATCACGCTTTACGTCCGCTCAGGGTTGATCTCGGGCGCCAAGCTCCTCGACGAGGTCTTCGACTTGGATCAGACCACCACCGGCCACGACATGGCAATCCTGGCATGGGCGCAGCCTTCGGCCCTGTCACGGTCCTGTCCCTGTACTGGAAACGCTTCAACCTCGCCGGAGCATTCACCGGCCTCGTCTCGGGCACCGCGGTTTCCACCTTCTGGTGGCTCATGGACCTAGGCAACCAGGAACTCCTCAACCTGACGGAGTCACTGGGATTCGCGGGAGCGGTCGCGAGCCTCCAGGAGATCGGTGTATGGGAGGTCAACCCTGCCGTGCCGGGAGCAGTAGCAGCAACGGTCCTCGCTGTCGCCGCGACGCTGCTGACCTCTCCCCCCTCCGAAGAGATCACCCAGCTATTCGACGAGGTCAACAGCCCGAATTGGGTAGATCCAACACATCAACTGGCACCGTAGCGATCCAGGGTGGCGCCGAAAGCGGCACGAACACCGGCGGGACTCTCCGACCAGGACACGTTCACGCTATCCACAGCCGTCACGGTACCGTGGGGTCCCATGGTCGGGCTGGCTCATAGCTTGGTCACGGAGCCTGGCTGCCACATGCAATCATTACCGTATCCGCTGAGACTACCGACTACTTCAAGAGCCGAAGACCGGCCGTCAAGGACTTCAACCACCTCGACGACGATGTCACGAAGGTGTTCCGCGTGTAGCCGGAGCAGTTCTGCTGAGACCGAGCTGAGGGAACATGGCAACCGTTTGGACGAAGGACATGCTGTTGGAGCGCTTGGCGCTCGGTGAGGACAGCCGGGTCGAGTTCAAGGAGGCCTACTTCAAGGGCGGACGGGTGGAGGCGCCTCGGCGGGAGACCATGGCCGACGAACTGGCCGCCTTGGGCAACACCCTGGGCGGTACCGTCATCCTCAGCGTATCGGACAATGGAGAGGTCCGCCCCTTGGACCGGGAGGGCCTCGACCGACTCGAATCGTTTATCGGCGAGGTTTGCGCGGACAGCATCCGGCCCCCGCTCGCCTTCATCACGCAACGTCTTGCTCTGCCTGACGGATCTGTTCTCGTGGTGGAGATCGCTCGGAGCGAGCCGGTTCATCGCAGTCCCGGCGGCTATCTCCATCGGCAGGGCAGTTCCAAGCGGGAGCTGTCACCGGAAGCCCTCCATCGGTTGTTCCAGCAAAGAGGACGCGCCGGTCTCAGGGGGCCGGACGAAGCGATCGTTGACGGAACCGGCCCTCGCACCCTCGACCCGGATCTCAGCGGTCGGTTCCTGAGCTCGCGTAGCGACGAGCCGCCCGAAGACCAACTGGTCAAGCTCGGGTTGTTGGGCCTTGACGGCGCTTCCGTGGTGAGAGCCACGGTCGCAGGGACGTTGCTCTGCACGAGGCAGCCCGACGACTACCTAAGAGGCGCCGTGATAGAGGCGGTTCGGTACCGCGGTACGGTCCAGGGCCGGGCCGAGCAGCACGACGCCATGACGATAAGCGGGCCGCTGGATGACCAGATCCGCCAAGCAACTCGCTTTGCTCGCTTGAACACGCGGGTGTCGGCTCGGCGGACACCGGGGCTGGTAGAGATGCATCAATTCAGCCCAAGAGCGGTATTCGAGGCCGTCGTGAATGCGGTCGCCCATCGCGACTACTCGATGGAGAACACCAAGACGAGGCTGTTCATCTTCGACGACCGGCTCGAACTGTATTCGCCCGGTGCTCTTCCCAACACCTTGCCCATCGGAGCGATGCGCCATCGCCAGGTGACCCGCAACGAGACCATCGCCTCGATGTTGCGCCTGATCGCCATTGGAGACGTACCGGGCGCCGGAGACCGTAGGTACTTCCTGCAACAACGGGGAGAGGGCGTCCCCATCATCTACGAGCAGACTCGGGCACTCACGGGTAGTGACCCTACGTACGAGTTACTGAGCGGGGCTGAGCTTCGGCTGACCATACCTGCTGCACCGCCGCCCATGGATGGGATAGCAGGGTCGGTGATCGTAAGAGCTCGAGGCAGGCCCTTGCCGGGCGCCACGGTGGTGGCTCACTATCCGAATGGAACCTGGATGGCTGAAGTGACCGACACCTTCGGCCGGGTCGGCTTCGGGTTCCACTCTGAGCTCCCCATAACGGTTTTATGTGCAGCACCCGGCTTCGGCGGCCATGTAGAAAGACGTTGGCGTCCGCCGCAAGAACTCTCGGTCGACCTGCCGGAGCTTCCAGGAGGCGGCTCGGCTGTCTTCACGGAAGGGACCGGAAACCTGCCCGGGTTGACCGGAAGGCTGAACCCCATCCTCGACACCCTCGATCGCACCTACCTCTACACCACCAACGTGGCCATCGATGGAGGCAAACACCAACCGGTGTACTTCAGGCTGGGCCAACCACTCCTGCTGACCGATGTGAACGGCTGCCGCCTGCAGGTACGTTTCATCGAAATGCTCGGCAAGTCCGCCCTCGTGGAGTACCAATCCCGGGAAGCTACCGGGAAGGTTCGGTGAGCACCCGAACGGCGACAAGACAGCGGCCACAGATTCGTCAGGCGCCCGGGCCCGATCACGATTCCCCCTGACCCGAACCTCAGGCTTCGGTGTCGGAGTTGCCGATCGCGTCGAGCACACTCGCTACCGAGCGGGTCGGGTCGAGAACATTGAAGTGGACTGCCCGCATGCCCACGCTCTCAGCACCGGTGATATTGACGGGCTGGTCATCGACGAAGAGCACTTGGCCGGCCTCCACTCCCAAGCCGTCGAGTACCCGCCGGTATCCCCGAGGGTCGGGTTTGAGGATCCCGGTGTTGGAGAGGTCGACGAACGGGTCGAAGCGGTCGAGTACGTCCATCCGCTCGATCCAGGCGGGGTCGTGGAAGCGGCTGAGGTCGTTGGTCAGCGCCGCCACTCGCAGTCCCCTATCGATCAGCGTCCGGCGCAATTGCCAGGTGTCGGGACGCAGGACCTTGTCCTTCGGGGCGTCGAAGAGGGAGTCCATCAGGCTGCGCAGGCGATCCTCGCCGGCGCCGATCATCTCCGCGTGCCTATCGGCCTGGCGGTGCCAGTACTCCAGTTCGGTGAACTCCCCGGCCCTGAACCGACGCCAGAGCGGATCCGCCTCCGGGTCGAAGGGTCCGGCCAGATCGATGCTGCCCGGAGGCAAGCCCAACCTCCGCTCGAGGCCGGGCACCATCTCGAAGGGCGTGCGTATCACCACCCCGCCGAAATCGAACACGATTGCCTGGATCGCCATAACCGGCGACCACGTTACCCCGCTGCCGAACCAGGACGAACTCGGGGGTTGGATCCGTCATTGCTGACCCGCTGCGAGACCTTCACCGTGAACTCGGGAGGTACTGCCGACCCGGAGCTCTCGAGCACCCGAGCCATACCCAGAAGCGCCGTTGCCACCCCCGATACCAGGTCGGCTGCTTCAGGACTCACAAAGAATCCCTGGTGCATCCGATTCAGCTGGTGGTAGATCTCTCGCCTCACCTGTTGCTGGGACGTGATCTCCCGTAGCACGGTGCGGGGCAGTTGCTCCGCTAGACGGGAATCCTGGAAGTCTGGAATCATCATTTGAATCTGCCATCTACTCATACCGTGTTATATACAACGAACTGTCTGGTAAGACAAGGTCTTCAACATCGATCCTTCAAGATCATGGCAGCCGGGGCTGCGGTGCCCGTTCCGGGGATGGGTCGTGAATCACCGGAGGGCGTCGAGGTGGCCGTCTCCATACGAATCGGCCGGGCCTGACGTGATCCTTACTCACCGGGGAGAGCGAGCTTGAGCGAGAACGGGACAGAAGGGCGCGCTCCCAGCCGTGCACACCGGAGCAGGAAGATGCGTCGACTCACCGTATCAGCAGCGATTGTGCTCGCGGCTCTCGTGGTCGTATCCGTCGTCTACACCCGTTCTGTGGATATGAGCTTTTGACCAGGGACTACGGGTGTTGTCGATAGTCCCGTCTCGGCCCACCGCGACCTTCACCCGTCGGCTAGACCGGGCCCATCGCGATGACGAGGCTGATGGAGCATGTTGCCGGGGTATGTCTGAAAAAATGAGTCAGGGCTAGTGGTGACGCTACCGGCTACTCGCGCACCGCGAGGCTGGTCGGATGCTCGTTCAGCTTGACCCCACCCTGCGGGGTGCAGAGGATGATGTCCTCCACCCTGACGCCGACCCGCCCCGGCCAGAAGACCGAGGGTTCGATGGTGAAGGTCATTCCGGCCTCCAGCGGTGTGTCGTCCTCCGGTGAGATGAACGGCTCCTCGTGGACATCAAGACCGATGCAGTGTCCCGTCCGGTGGCGGAACCAGTCGCCATAACCGGCGTCCACGATCACCTGCCGGGTGGCTCGATGGACTTCGGAGGCTTTCACACCGGGCCGGACCGCGTCGATGCCGGCCTGCTGCGCCGCCATAACCAGTTCGTACACATGCCGGTACTCACCGTCCGGTTCTCCGATCCTGATCGTTCGCCCGAAGTCCGAGCAGTAGCCCTGCACGACAGCACCGAAGTCGAAGGACAATCCCATCCCCCCGCGAACCTGCTGCTGGGACAGCCTGACGTTGGCGTCCCGATCATCCCCCGGACCCATCGACCAGACAGCCGTGTCGAAGGACCACGTCCGCGACCCGAGCCTGAGAAGGTGGAAGTTGACCTCCTCGGCAAGTTCCAGTTCGGTCACGCCCGCCGACACCCGCGCCTTGGTCTCCTCCATCGCCTCGTCGGCGATGCGACAGGCTCGTCGCATCATGGCCAACTCCCCGGCGCTCTTGATCCGCCTCAAACGGTTCAGGAGGCGGGTCGCATCCACCAGGCTGGGGCTACCGAGTTCCTCCAACAGCCGCATCGTGGCGGTTGCCCACGTACGGGCGCCGACCGCCAGAGCCCGCGGACGGGGTAGCGACGACGCGGCTCGGGCGAACAGGGCAGGCCCGTCGTCCATCTCATCGACTTTGACCACCTCGCCCGGCACGCCCTCGGGAAGATCGAACTCGACGAAGTTGCGCGGGAGCAGGAAGATCGGATCCCTTCCCTTGATCACGAACGCCCCGGCTATCCAGCCGTGCGTGTAGTTCACCTCACCGAACGTGGGAACGCGGCGCTGTATCCCGGTCAGGTACTCGAGGTCGGCGCCAAGCGGCAGCCAGACCAGATCGACACCGGCCTCATCCAAGATGCGCTCGAAGGCGAGGCGCCGGGCGCGAAAGTCGAAACTGACGGGAAGGTTCATGAGCCGGGGCAAGTCTAGGAGGGTGCTGAGCAATCCACCAGCGGCCTGCCAACCGCCGGCATAATCCCTGGCCGGCGGGCGGCAGGCCCGAGCAATCGTCATTGTTCAGCACCCTCCTAGTGTCCTGCGTCTCTGTTTCGCTTGCGTTCCGGGCTTGATGAGCCGAACCGGAACCGACCAACGCTACGAGCGGGCTGTATCTGTCACAGGCTCGTTGTACAATGGTAGATAGCCGCATACACCGGCGGTTCGTTTCCGACGTCGAGCGGACCGTGGCAGGGTTCATACTGTCCGGAACCGGCCCGCACAGGGGATAGAAGGTCGCGTCCGTGACCCTCGGAGGTGGCGGCGGGGGTGGGATCCCAAGG
>JAPOQZ010000108.1 GCA_026710435.1 bacterium
ATGGTGTCCAGCCGGTGCGAGTCGCACTGTTCGGTGTAGTCGCCGACGACGCCGCCCCAGAAGCCGTGCGCGCGTGGCTAGCCGACGTAGCAACACGCATCAACTTAGACCTTGGAGTCGTAGCCGCCATTGAAGTGGGGACACGCGCCCAAACTCCGCTGGAGTTGGTGGAGACGAGCTACGCGGCCGACCTTAGTCAACTCACATGGGGCCGAAACCGCCCGAACTGATCGCATACGCCGTATCCGATTCGGGGGTGGCCGACGAATGGTGAGCTGTCTCCGACGCGGGACCAACTGAAGCCAAACAGTTGCCTTCTACTCGCGACGCACACGATCACCCGATGCCGCCCCCATAATGAGGCGAGGTGGGCTTCGGACCGCTTGAGCCCTCAGAGAAAGCGAACCGGGACATGACTATGTCGGGGATCTGGACACAGAGCGACCAGGGCTGGAGTCTGAGTTCACCGGAGGGTTTCGCTGATGAGGCGACGTTGCATGACCTGATCGAGCAGACGCCGGAGATGCTGCCGCTGTCTGGGACACCGACGCTGGTGATCCTCGGTCGGGAGGTGCTGCTGGGGTCGGGCTATGCCGACTTGCTGGGCGTCGAGACATCGGGGCGACCGGTCATTGTCGAGATCAAGCTTGCCTACAACAACGAGGCCCGCCGCGCAGTCGTTGCGCAGATCCTTGCCTACGCCGCGAATCTCCACGGGATGAGTCAACAGCAACTCGAGGACCGAGTCCGCAACCAGCTTCGCCAGCGCGACCATGCGACGCTGGTGGACGCCGTCAGGTCAGCTCAAGAGGACGCATTCGATGCTGACGAGTTCACGTCGGCTCTCGACGAGCACTTACGAGAGGGGCGGTTCCGGTTGGTGTTTGTGCTCGACGCTGTGCCGGCAGAGCTGACGACTCTGGTCGCCTACCTGGAGCACGTGACCGACAAGCTTGTGATCGACTTGATCGCAGTCAACTCCTTCAATGTCGGCGGCACGTCTGCGGTGCTGCCACAGCGGGTCACACCGGAACGACACGAGGTAACCGTCGAGAAGACGCGCCGCAAGGACTCCGGCACTCTCTATCGCGGCAGCGACAGATTCGAGGCCACCATCAGCCAGGCACCTCCACAAAGCCGCGAGGCGCTACACCGTCTCCTGGAGTGGGGGCCGCGGCCTCGAGGAGCGAGGCTATGTCACACTCGAGACATACGAAGGCAAGGGAGCGAAGCGGTTCACGCTCCTGCCCCGGCTGATCGTCGATAGGCGTGGTCTGGTCACCATCTGGAATGACGAGGGCGCGTCGATCCAGTTCTGGCGCAGTGTCTTCGAGAGGAAGGCGCCTGACTTCGTGGAACGAATCGGGCAGCTGGCCAATACCCGGGTCGGGCAAGGGAACACGATCCGCGACTTCAGTGAGGAGTTGCTGGAGGCTCTAACCGAGGCATACCAACAGGCTGCCACCGCCCAGTAGTGGATCCATCCAAGCTCTCGTCCGCTCAGGCCCCAGCCCGCCATGGAACTCGCTGACCTAGCATCTAGGCGCTGTCTTCGATCGCTGACTGGAACGCGTACAACGTCTGCGGGTCGAAGCAAACGAAGCGGATAGTGCGCACCTCGGTGGATGCCGAGCGCACGGCATCCACCGCGATTCTGGCGGCTGCCTCCAGCGGATAGCCGCGTGCTCCCGTTGCTATTGCCGGGAAGGCCACGCTCTCGGCACCCACCTCGTCTGCGCACGCTAGGGACTCGCGGTAGCACGACTCCAGCAGCACCGGCTCGCCGCGAGTGCCACCGGTCCATTTCGGCGCCACGGTGTGAATGACCCACCGAGTTGCGAGCCGGAAGCCCGGGGTGACCATAGCCCGCCCGACGTCACAGCCGCCGAGCATTCGACAGTGCCTTGGGAGTTCGGGGCCGGCGGCGCGGTGGATTGCGCCGTTGATGCCGTCGCCGTCCGCCAGGTCCCTGTTGGCGGTGTTGACGATGGCGTCGACATCCTGGCTCGTGATGTCTCCCAGCACAGCCTCAAGGGCGGGGATGCGTGACCAGATCGTCTGCGACAGCAGAAGCGTCGGCTCGCCGGTCACGTACACGATCATCTCTCGCAAGAAATCGCACTCTTCGATCAGATCAAGGTCTGGCCGATAGCGAGCGGGATCACTTTCAACACATGCCGCGATCATCACGAAACCCGTTTCGGTGGTCGCGAAGGTCGCTTCGTAGATGCCATGGCCGGTCCAGCTGCGGTGGAAGAACAGGCGGTCGTCCTCCATGAACGCGAGCCACTTGTCGTCCCAGACTGGTTGGTACCCCATGGCGATCGTCTGCATTTCTTCTCGCGAGATGAGCATGTTCGGCGGCGGGATCGCCACCGGCTCCCTGATGGGTGAGACATGTCCCCAGCAGTCCTCATCGTGCCCATCGTCCTCGCCACAAGACGACCACCGATCGCTTCTGCCGAATATGTCTTCGGGTGGCCCGTCGGGTCCCCACAGCGCCATGCTGAACACGCTCAGCTTCTTGCCAGTTGAGCCCTTGGCGCTGTCTGGCCCGAGTTTGGCGGGTGTTTCGCGTTTTGGCAGGTCAGAGGGGACGCGCTGGTGGGGTGTTTCCACTACATTTGTGGTTGGGTCGCTGCTGGGCTGGTCAGGTGATGTTGGCTTTGTCCCAGGTGGCGGTGTCGGCTCCAACAGCGGTTAGGGCTCGGGCTTGGAGGGATGTGCGGCGGGTGGTGAGAGCGATGCGGCGGCCGTTGGCGTCGAGTTGGACGCGGCGGATG
>JAPOQZ010000187.1 GCA_026710435.1 bacterium
AGCCCCTCGTGGAGGGTACGGCGGGACGCGTTCGACGCCGAGGAGGTGGCGGTTGGGGGAGGGCCCGCCGGAGGAGACCGCCTCGACGGTTTTCGCGGTCTCGGCACCCCCGGAACCGGTGCGTGCCAGGCGGAGGAGGCTATCTCCAGCGAACTCCCGATACAGGACACTAGGAGGGTGCTGAGCGATCCACCAGCGGACTGCCAACCGCCGGCAGAATGCCTGGGCCGGCGGGCGGCAGGCCCGAGCAATCGTCATTGTTCAGCACCTTCCTAGCGGGGCGCCACCCGGGGAGGTGGGCGGCTAACTTAGGCTGGGAGCGGTGTACCAAACCGGGCGCAGGCGGCTCCGATTGCCTGCCTGCGGAGGGCGGCGAACCTTTCGACCGGAACCGACGGAGGTCAGCAGAGATGGAAACGATGAAGGCCGCACAGGTTCACGAAGACCTGAGCTTGAATGTGAACGATGTGGAACGGCGCTCCCCCGGGCCCGGCGAGGCACTCGTGAGGCTATATGCGGCGGGAGTCTGCGCCACCGATCTCCATGTGCTCGAAGGGATGATCCAGCCGGATGAGTACCCGATGACCGTAGGGCACGAAGGCGCCGGCGTGGTTGTCGAGGCAGGGGACGGGTCCACCGTAGCCGTGGGTGATCGCGTAGCCGTGTACAACAAGATCTTCTGCGGAGCTTGCGAACAATGCCTGCTGGGACGCCAGAACATCTGTGACAACGAGCCCGGGCAGTTCGGCTTCAACCTCGACGGTGTGTACGCCGAATACATCACGTCACCTTCCCGCAATCTCGTTCCCCTCCCCGACAATGTCGATTTCCCAACCGCTTCGGTGCTGTCCTGTGCCGGAATGACCGCGGTCCATGCGGCCAGGCTCTCCAACATGAGCGTCGGCGATACGGCCGTCGTCAACGGGATCGGCGGAGTCGGCTCGATGGTCCTCCAGGTAGCCGCACTGGCCGGAGCACGCGTACTCGCGGTCGCCGACACCGACGAGAAGCTGGAACTCGCCAAGTCGTACGGCGCGTCGGGAGGCGTGGTGGTACCCGACGCTGAAGGCTACGACGAGCTCCCGGACCGGATAAGAGCACTCACCGGAGGCAGGGGCACCGACCTCTTCTTCGAGTTGGTCGGCACGACCAAGACCATGCTGGCCGGGCTCCGCTCGCTGGCCAAGCACGGAAGGTTCGTCTCCACCGGGTACACGGGCGAATCCCTGGAGGTGCACCCCATCGAGTTCATCCTTCCCGAAACCGTGTGGGTCTCCACGGTGGCCGCCACCGTCGTGGACCTGTCGGACGCTATCCGTCTCGCCTCCGACGGCCACATCTCCGTGCCGATGGCCGCCACGTACCCGCTCGACAGCGCCGCCGAAGCGCTCGAGAACCTGAGGCAGCGGCGGGTGCTCGGCCGGCAAGTGCTCGCCCTAGCCTGACTTGAGGAGGTCACGGACCATGACAGTCATAGAACGCCCCACCATCGACTTCCTTACCCGCCCCAAGCGTCTGTTCATCGGCGGTGAGTGGGTTGACGGCGCCGATAGCTCCCTGACCAGCGACCCCGCCACAGGGGAAGTGCTCGCCGAGGTACCGGTGGCGAGTACCGATCAGGTGGAACAGGCGGTGGAAGCGGCCACCAACGCATTCCAGGACGGCTGGCGCGACATGGCGCCCACCGAGCGGCAGCGGCTCATTTGGAAGCTGGGCGACCTTCTGGAGGAGCACAAGGACGAGTTCGCGGTGCTCGAGGTTCTCGACAACGGGAAGCCGCTCTGGGAGGCGGAGCTGGTCGACATCGCCCTCTCCATCGAGATACTCCGGTACTACGCCGGTTGGGCAACCAAGATCCAAGGCGACGTCCTGCCGAACAGCATCCCGGGCTTGCTCAGCCTTCGAAAGCGGGAACCCATAGGGGTGGTCGGGGCGATCGCACCCTGGAACTTCCCGCTGCTCGAGATCATCTACAAGATCGGTCCGGCACTGGCCGCCGGATGCACCCTCGTGGGCAAGCCCGCCACGTGGACACCGCTCACGACCCTCCGCTTCGCGGAGTTGGTCAACGAGGCAGGAATCCCGCCGGGCGTGATCAACATCGTCACCGGCCCGGGACCGGCGGTCGGCCGGGCCATCGCCTCCCATCCCGGGATCGACAAGGTCGCGTTCACCGGCCAGACGGAGACCGGCCAGGAGATCCTCAGGCAGGCGATACCCACCCTCAAACGCGTCTCGCTGGAACTGGGCGGCAAGAGCCCCAACGTGGTGTTCGCCGACGCCAACCGGGAAGCGGCCATGGCGGGCGCCTTCGGCGGGAGCTTCTTCAACCAGGGTCAGGCATGCGTGGCCGGCTCCCGGCTGTTCGTCGAGGAGCGGATCGCGGATGACTTCGCCGCGGAACTGATCGAGAAGGCCAGGGGCGTGAAGCTCGGCCAGGGTCTCAACCCGGAGTCGCAGATGGGTCCTCTGGTGTCGGCGTCCCATCGCGAGAGCGTGAAGGGTTACATCGCCGCGGCGGCAGACGGGGGCGCCCATATAGCGGCCGGAGGAAGAGAAGCAACCGTGGAGGGTCTCGAGAGTGGCTTCTTCCTGCAACCCACCGTCGTGGATCGGGTGACCAACGACATGACGGTTGCGCAGGAGGAGATCTTCGGGCCCGTGGTCTCGATTCTCCGGTTCTCGGATTGGGATGAGTTGATCTCGCTGGCGAACGACGTGCGCTACGGGCTGGCGGCGGGAGTGTGGACATCGGACGTGAACAAGGCCCTCAAGTTTGCCGACGCGGTCCGGGCGGGCACCGTCTGGATCAACACCTATGGCATGTTCGACGTGGCGGTTCCGTTTGGTGGACACAAGATGTCCGGTTTCGGGGGCCGCGAACTCGGTGAGGAAGCGCTGGACGCCTACCTGCAGCCCAAGTCGATCTGGATCGACACCGAGGCGGTGATCCCAACGCAGGGCCAAGGCATTTCCCGCTGACCCGGCCACCGCGCTTGGTCAAGGAGACGGAACGCAGCGAGGGGCGCCGGTGGCTAGCAGAGCACGCCTGGTTGGTTTGCAGACAGACCACTAGCGATCATCTATCGTTCCGGGACAGATGGAGGGAAGGAGATCCGGGGTGGACAAGCTCGTACAACCTGGCTGGCTCGAAGAGAATCTGGACGGACCCGACCTGCGCATCCTCGACTGCTCGGTTGTCTTCGAGAGACCGGGCGGGGTGCTCAATATCGAGAGCGGCAGGGAGCGGTGGAGCCAGGAGCACATTCCCGGAAGCGCCCATGTCGATCTGACGACGGAACTCGCCGACCAGTCTGCCGAACTCATGTTCATGATGCCTCCCACCGAGCAGTTCGTATCGGCCATGGAGTCGGTCGGCGTCGGTGAGGGAACAAGGGTCGTCCTCTATGACTTCGACATGAACATGTGGGCTGCCAGGGTGTGGTGGATGCTGCATTCTGTGGGGTTCGACACCGCCGGCCTCCTCGATGGCGGACTGCGACGCTGGAAATCGGAGGGCCGGCCTGTCACGGCCGACCCCGCACCGCGCCATCTAGCGGCGACGCTGGCAGCTCGACCGAGACCGGGTGTCTTTGTCGGGAAGGACGAAGTCCTGGCCGCAATCGAGGACGACGACACCAGCATCGTCGACGCCCTCCCAGCAGCCCACTACAACGGCGAGACACAGTACTACCCGCGCCGTGGCCACATCCCCACCGCAGTCAACGTACCGGCCGGCGCCCTCGTCGATCACGGTACCCATGCCTATGCCGAGACCGACGAACTCCGCCGGCTCGCAGCACCCGCGCTCGAAGCCGGAACCAACCGGAAGATCGCCTACTGCGGTGGCGGCATCTCCGCGGCGAGCACCGCCTTCGCGCTGTCCCTGCTCGGTGAGGCGCAAGTCTCGATATACGACGCTTCGTTGGGTGAATGGGCGCCAGACCCATCCCTCCCTCTCGAGAACCCGGCCGACGGCTGACGGGCGCCGTCCTACGCTGAGGAAAGAGACGGATGGACGATCAACAACTGGCGAAGGCAGCGATCGAGTCGGCCGACCTCGACCTCGCGGTCGATCTGTGCCGGCAGGTCTCGCGTATCCCGAGCGTTCTCGGCGAGGAAGGGTCCTTGGCGGAGTTCATCGCCGCCACCCTTCGGGATCTCGGATTCGACATGGTGGAACTCCAGCCGGTCGTAGGGGATCGGCCCAACGCGATCGGGGAGATTCGACTCGGCCCGGGCGGGCGGAGGGTGGTCCTAACCGGGCATCTGGATACCAAACCGGTGTCGCACGGCTGGACGGCGGCCGAGCCCTACTCGGGAGATCTCGTCGACGGGCGGGTGTATGGCCACGGGATCATGGACATGAAGGGAGCTCTCGCCTGCCAGATTGTCGCGCTGGCCGGCTTGAAGGAGGCCGGCTTGCCGCTCACGGGGACCGCAGCGTTCGCGGCGGTGTCGGACCACATGGGCGAACAGCGCGGTTCGATCGCATACTTCGAGGCTCACCCCGCCGATCTGTGCGTGCTCGGCGAGTTGAGCGAGAGCACCATATGCCTGGGCCATCGGGGCCGGTACTACTTCGACGTTCACGTGTACGGGCGCTCCGCCCACACCTGCCACAAGTACGACGCGGTGAATGCCAACTACCTGGCAGCGCTGGCCGTCATCGAGTTGGAGAACTGCCGGCTCGAACCCGAACTGGAACCCTGGGTGACGGACCTGTTCGGTCCGGAAACGTTCATGGCACCGGGCCGGATCTACGGGGGCCTGCCGCCTGGAGGACCCTCGATGATCCCGGACGAATGCGTGATCAGGGTGGATTGCCGGCCGCAGCCGGGGGTCAGCAAGGCAACGGTGCGGGCCGAGATCGACCGGGCCCTGGCCGCGGCGGCCGCGAAGGACGGCCGGTTCCGAGCCGACGTGGTGCTTGCCGACGAGAAAGCCGGACACCTGGTGGACCGCGATTCGGAGGTCGTGAAGGTGATACGGGAGGCGGTGCGGGCCGCCCGTCCGGGACATGAACCGGCGCTGAGGGTGGAAGGCTGGCTCGGGGACACGTCCAGCTTCGGACCTCTGGTCGAGACGGTGATCTTCGGTCCGGGCGGGGAGCCGGTCTACTCGGCGGACGAGAACCTCTCGGTGGAGGACATCCACGACGCCACGAAGGTCTACGCGGCATTCACGGCGCTGGCGCTCTCGCCATGACCTACCCGGGTTTCGATACTGTCCTTGATTCTTGCCTCCGGGTACGGTCCGGCGAGGAAGTGCTTCTCCTGACCGACGAGGGAACCGACCCCGACGTGGTGGCGGGGTTGACCGGAGGGATATCGTCGAGGGGAGCGATACCGCTGCTGGCCCGCATGCCGATGCCGTTCATCCCCGGCGCGGAACCGCCCCGGGCGGTGGCGGCGGCCCTGCTGACGACCGGCGCGGCGATCGAGCTGACCAGCCTGTTCGTGGGGTCGAGCAAGGCACGCCGGCGGGCCTCCGCCGCGGGAGTACGGTATCTCGCGATGCCGGGGGTGGAGTTGGGCACCTTCCGGGACGGCGGCCCCCTGACAGTCGACTTCGACTCCCAGCGCACCCTGGCGAGCGCCGTGGGAGCGGCTTGGGACCGCGGATCCCGGTTCAGGCTGACCAGCGAGGCCGGGACCGACCTGCGGGGTTCGATCGAGAACCGCGCCGGACGGGTGCTGGACGGGATCGCCCGGGCAGACGGCCAGTACATGGCGCCACCCGACATCGAAGCCGGCACCGCACCGGTCGAGGAGACCACAACCGGCGTGGCGGTCATCGACGGCGATCTCCTGTTCATGGGTAGGGGACCATTGCCCGAGCCGGTCGTCATGCACTTCGAGAAGGGACGGATGGTAGGGGTGGAAGGAACCCACAAGGACCGCCTAAAGGAGATGATGGCCCGTTGCGACGACGAACGGATGAGCAACCTGGCCGAGGTCTCCATGGGCCTGAACCCGCTGGGAACCATCTGCGGCGTGCCGATGGAGACCGAGTCGGCCCTCGGCACGGCCCACATCGCACTCGGCAACTCCATCGCCTACGGCGGGACGGTGAACGCGGCGGCCCACTTGGACTGCGTGATGGCCTCCGCCACCCTCGAGATCGACGGACGAGTGGTCATATCCGACGGAGAACTCGGCGGGTGAGCACGCCCCGGGTACTCCTCGCCAAGCCCGGTCTTGACGGGCACGATCGCGGTGTGAAGGTTATCGCAATGGCTTTGCGGGATGCCGGGGCCGAGGTGATATTCCTGGGGCTTCGGCAGCCACCGGCCCAGATCGTGGCCGCGGCCGTGCAGGAGGGCGCCGACGTGATCGGGGTCTCGGTGCTGTCCGGGGCCCATTTGGAACTGTGCCGCCAGTTGGTAGATGAACGGTCCCGCGCGGGCATCGAGGACGTACCGATCGTCGTCGGTGGGACCATCCCCGAGGCAGACATCGGCAAGCTCGCAGAGTTGGGTATCTCCGCTGTTTTC
Organism: bacterium; assembly: GCA_026710435.1. Taxonomy (GTDB): domain Bacteria; phylum Actinomycetota; class Acidimicrobiia; order Spongiisociales; family Spongiisociaceae; genus JAPPFW01. The sequence continues at coordinate 6,497 of JAPOQZ010000187.1, forward strand.
CCGGTCGGATCCCCGCTCGACCAGGTCGTCGCCGGGATCCTCCACCAAGCGACCGTTGGCGGCGTCTCCGGATGATCGACGAGCGGCGCACCGACTCCGGAATCCCCATCGCCCCTGTCTACACCCAGGCCGACATAGAGGGCTTCGATCCCGACGAGCATCTCGGCCTCCCGGGACACCCTCCCTTCACGAGGGGACCCTACGAAACCATGTACCGGGGTCGCCTGTGGACGATGCGCCAGTTCGCCGGGTACGGGAGTGCCGAGGACACCAACCGGCGTTACCGGTTCCTGCTCGACCAGGGGCAGACCGCCCTTTCCGTGGCGTTCGACCTGCCGACGCAACTGGGCTATGACTCGTCGCATCAGATGGCGAGGGCCGAGGTTGGCAGGGTGGGGGTGGCGATCGACACCGCCGACGACATGGCCGACGTCTTCGACGGGCTGCCCTTGGACGGACTCTCCGTCAACTTCACGATCAACGCCACGGCGCCCATCATTCTCGCCTTCTACCTGGTGGCTGCCGAACGGCAGGGCGTCCCTTACGAGAAGCTCTCGGGCACCCTGCAGAACGACTTGCTCAAGGAGTTCCTGGCTCGCAAGGCGTTCATCTTCCCCCCCGCCCCGTCGATGCGTCTGGTCGCCGACGTAGTCGAGTGGTCAGCCCGATCCCTTCCCCGGTTCAACCCGATCTCCATAACCGGATACCACGCCAGGGAGGCGGGTTGCACGGCGGTGCAGGAACTCGGCCTGACCATGTCCTCCGCAATTGCCTACGCGGAGGAACTCCTGGGGCGCGGTCTCGCTTTCGACTCGTTCGCGCCCCGGTTCTCGTTCCACTTCGCCACCACCATGAACCTGTTCGAGGAGGTTGCCAAGCTACGGGCCGCCCGGCGGCTGTGGCACGAGGTCGCCACCACCCGCTTCGGGGCGCAGGACCCGCGTTCGGCACGGCTCCGGTTCTTCTCGGGCAACTCCGGAACCACGCTGACCGCCGCCCAGCCGCTGAACAACATCATCCGGTCGACCATCCAGTGTCTCGGAGCGGTCCTTGGCGGCGCCCAGTCCATCCACGTCATGGGCTACGACGAGGCCTACGAGCTACCAACGGAGGATGCCGTGACCCTGTCACTGCGGACCCAGCAGATCGTGGCCCACGAGTCGGGAGTGGCCGACACCGTCGACGCTCTGGCGGGTTCCTACTACGTCGAGTGGCTCACCTCGGAGGTGGAGGACCGGGCCCGGGAGGTGATGGCCGCGGTGGAGGACCTGGGCGGGACGGTGCAGGCACTCGAAGCCGGCGTCCCGCAACAGTGGATCGCCGAGGAGGCATACCGCAGGGAACGGGCGGTTGCCGACGGGTCCGATGTGAGGGTCGGCGTTAACCGGTACGTGGATGACGGGGAGACTCCCCACGAACCTCGTCTGTTCACCCTGGACACCGGGATCGGGGAACGCCAGATCGCCCGCACGGAACAGCGCAAGGCGGCCCGGAGCCGGCGCGATGCAGATCGTGCTCTCGACGCCCTCCAGAGCACCCTCCGCGCCGGCGCCAATCTAATGCCGACACTTATCCACGCGGCCCGCTCGGGTGTCACCCTGGGAGAGATGAGCGATGTGATGCGGACCGAGTTCGGCGAGTTCCGGGAACCCAGCCCCTGGTGAGCGGCTCCGGTTTGCTCGACGGTGTACGTGTCCTGGACCTGACCAGATTCGTCTCCGGCGCGTACGCGTCCTTCACCATGGCCACTCTCGGAGCCGAAGTGTTGAAGGTGGAGTCCCCTACGGGCGGTGACCCCTACCGGAACCAGGGAACCGCTCGGGTGGGAGATGAATCCGTTCTGTTCATGACCCTCAACAGCGCCAAGAAGAGCGTCGCGCTCGACTTCCGCGCTCAGAGTGCGCGGCCGGCAGTCGAAGCTCTGCTTGCCTCGTGCGACGTCTTCCTGGAAAACGGGAGGCCCGGAAGTCTCACCAAGTACCGGCTCGACTACGAGTCCGTGCACGCCCGGCATCCTCACATCGTGTACGGGTCGATATCGGGGTTCGGAGACGTCGGTCCGGACGCTTCCAAGGGGGGATTCGATCTCATCCTGCAGGCCTCGGGAGGTCTCATGAGCGTCACTGGCCACGAGAAGACCGGCCCGGCGAAAATCGGCGCTCCGGTCACCGACGTCGGGGCGGGGCTTGCCTGCGTGGTGGGGATACTCGCCGCGCTGGTCGAGAGGGAACGAAGCGGGGTCGGACGCCGCGTGTCGACCTCGCTGCTGGAGTTCTCGATGGCGGCTCTTGCCACCCTCGCCACCGCGTATCTGGTGAACGGGGAACTGCCCGGATTGCTCGGCAGCCACTCCCCCACCTTCGCTCCCTACGGCGCATTCCGGGCACGGGACGGGATGTTCGTGGCGGCGGGCGCCGGATCTGAAGCCCTGTGGCAACGCTTCTGCCAGGCCCTGGGCGCCCCTCAACTGATCGAAGATCCCCGATTCGTGGACAATCATTCGAGGGTGTCGGCCCGCGAAGAACTCACCGAGGAGATCGAGGCGTTTACCACCAAGCGGAGTGTCGCAGAGTGGATCGACATCTTCGAAGCGGCTCAAGTTCCCGCAGACCGGATCAACGATGTGCCGGGGGTACTGGGTGGAGCGCAGGCGCAAGCCCTGGGAGCGGTACAGACCCTCCATCACGAGACCGCCGGTGCCTACCCGGTTCTCGGCATACCCGTCCGTATCGACCGACACCCACTACCCATCCCTCATGCCGCACCGCGTCTGGGGCGTCACACGAGAGAAGTCCTCGGGTCGGTGGGTATGGCGTCCGGCGACATCGATACCCTGATACGGAGCGGCACCGCGTCCGAGTCGCCGTGACCCCAAACGCCACCGCCATCGTCCTCGAACGCACCGTCGAGTTGGCTTCCGTCCCCGCCCCTCCCCTGGAAGAAACGGAGCGTGCTGAGATCGTGGCCGGTTGGTGGCACGCCGACGGGCTGGACCCGCTCGTCGACAGGGCGGGAAACGTTGTGGCCCGCCTCCGGAGCGGACATGGTCCCGCCACGTTCGTAGCTGGGCATCTGGACACGGTCTTCGACCACGACGTGACCCACGGAACAGAGCAGCGCGGCACCCGGCTGTACGGTCCCGGTGTCGGCGACAACACTGTCTCGGTCGCCGCTCTCTCCGCCCTGGACATAATGCTGCCTCAGCAACTCGATCGACCTGTCTGGATCGCGGCCACCGTCGGGGAGGAAGGTTTCGGCAACCTCGCCGGCGCAACCTACCTGGTGCAGGATCCCCCGGTCGGTATCGGAGCCCTGATCGCGCTGGAGGGCAACTACCTCGGCCGGGTGGTCACGATCGGTGTCGGATCGGTCCGCTGGCAGGTGGACCTGGAAGGTCCCGGCGGGCACGCATGGGAAGCAGCGGACAATCCCAGCGCCATACATGACCTGGCCGCGATCATCACCGGCCTCGACCCGTTGCTGGCCGACGCCCGGAACCGGGCTAGGTGCTCCATCAACGTCGGACACGTCGAGGGCGGCGAGTCCATCAACGCGCGCTCCCGCAAAGCTGCTTTCCGGATCGACATCCGCTCCGCCGACCCGCACGTGCTCGGCGACCTCGACTCCGCGGCCCGGCGCCTCGTAAATACAAAGAAGGCCCCGTCGGTGACGGCGAACTTCAAGGAACTGGGAAGGCGTCCTGCGGGTTCTACTCCCGGCAGCCATCCCCTGGTTCAGGCCGCCGCCGATGCCCTCCAAGCGGCGGGAGTCGAGCCCCGATACGGGGCCGCCAGCACCGACGCCAACGCCGCTTACGCGGCCGGGATTCCGGCTGTCACAGTCGGCATCACGGTCGGCTCGGACGAGCACACGCCCGGTGAGTGGATCGAAACCGCGCCGATCGCAACCGGCCTCGCCGCCCTGGCCGATACCATCGTCCGCTACGACAGGAAGGCAGGATGACGCTATGCAAACCGGTGTAGCCCTCCAGGGTCGCTATCCGCCCGGCGTGTTCGAGGACATGGTGCGGGTGGTCGACCGGTGCGGGTACGACTATCTCTGGCTCACCGACTCCTCGTTGCACACCCGCAACCCCTACGTACATCTCGCCCTGGCCGGCCGTCTAACGACCAGGCTGGTGCTGGGGACGGCGGTGACCAACCCCCAGACCCGCCATCCGGGCATCGTCGCGGTGAACGCCGCCACCTTGGAGGAACTGGCGCCGGGGAGGACCATTCTCGGGATCGGAGCAGGGGATCGCCCCCTCCGGTCGCTAGGTCTGCGTCCGGCCCGCCTGCAGGAGATGCGCGAGTCGATCGACGCCATCAGACGCCTGCTGGCAGGTGAACGCGTGACGCTCGAAGGGGAGGCTTTTCGGATGGACGATGCCCATCTGCGCTTCGGCGAGTCGTACACGATCCCCGTGTTCATATCCGCCAGCGGTCCGAAGACCCTCGAGATGGCCGGTGAGATAGCCGACGGGGTGATCTTCCTGGGTGGCCTCTTTCGGGACGGCGTCGAATACGGGCTGCGACACATTGACCGGGGCGCTCAGCGGGCCGGCCGGCCCCGCCCCCACGTGTCCGTGTTCGGCTACGGCGCCATCGACGACGACGACCCGGAAGGGGCGCTCGAAGCGGCTCGTTCGATAGCGGCGTGGTTCCCGCAGACTGCGCCCTTCTACTGCGACCTCGCCGGGTTGGACCCGGCGATCAGCGCCGACGTGAAGACCCGGTACGCGGGAGGAGAGTTCCAGGAAGCGCTCGAGGCCGCGTCGATCATGCCCGTGTCGTTCGTGAGCAAGATGGCCTTCACCGGAACCAGCGATCAGGCATTGGGCCACCTGCGGACCCTTGCCGACCTCGGTGTCGACTCGGTCACCCTGTTCCCGCTAGGGTCGAAACGGAGCGAAACGGTGGAGGCGTTCTCACAGGTGTTACAGCGGTTGTAGCCGCTGATGCCCGCTGAACAAGTGCCGGCCGCTCCGGGTCCGCCGCTGAGGATCCATCACGTCGCGTTCGCTCACGGGGAGACATCCGCTCCCCAGGACCGCTTCGAGGAGCTGTTGAATATGCCGGTATGCCATCAGGAGGGCGGCCCGGGGTTCAGCGAACGGATGATCCCGGTAGGTGACGGATTCGTACAGACCCTCGAAGCCTCCGGTCCGGGCCTGATCGAGCGGTTCGTGGGCAAGCGGGGATCGGCCCTGCACCACGTCGCGTTCGAGGTGGAGGACCTCGATCGATACCTGCACTGGCTGAGGGGAAGAGGGGTCCACCTGATCGATGAGCAGCCTCGCCCCGGCGGCATGGGCACCATGATCGCCTTCGTGCATCCCCGAGAGTTCGGTGGCCTGCTCGTGGAACTGGTGGAAACCTGCCGCTAGTGTCCTGTATCTCTGTTTCGCTTGCGTTCTCGGCTTGACGAGCCGAACACGAACCGGCCACCGTTACCAGAGGGTCGTATCTGTCACAGGCTCGTTCCACACTGATAGATAGCCGTATACACCGGCGGTTCGTTTCCGACGTCGAGCGGACCGTGGCAGGGTTCATACTGTCCGGAACCGGCCCGCACAGGGGATAGAAGGTCGCGTCCGTGACCCTCGGAGGTGGCGGCGGGGGTGGGATCCCAAGG